>JADZBN010000215.1 GCA_020852075.1 Bacteroidia bacterium | reverse complement strand
GTTAACATATCCATCCAGTCTGCAAATGTGGGCTGCCTTGGCTACAATGACGGATATATTCTGGCCTCGGTTTCCGGCGGGACGCCTCCTTACTCATATAGCTGGAGTACGGGGCAGACTACCCAGAATATATTTGGACTTGGTGCGGGTGTATATATTCTCACGGTAACGGATGCCGGTGGTTGCATCACCCAGAGCATCCCGGTACTGATCAGGAACAGCCGTTGTGTGATTCTGGTTGACATCAGTTTGTTCATTGATGGATTCTATATGAACTTCGGAAGTTCTACACCTATGGACAATTTTGGATCCGGCGGCTGTTTATCCCTGGCCCTGGCCTTACCTGATCCGGAATATGCTGATTCGGTTACGGTTTCACTTGTTGATACGGGAACCTACGCGATCCGTGCAACTTCAACGGGAATACTCCATACGGATGGAAGCCTTGAGACCGTATTCAATGATACTACGCTGGCAAGTAATGAATACTGGATAAAAATCAATCACAGGAATACCCTTGAAACCTGGAGTTCACAGCCGGTTTTGATAGAGGATACCACGCATTACGATTTCACCATGTCCGTTTCAAGCGCATACGGGAATAACCTGCGTGACCTTGGAAACGGGAGGTATGCGATCTGGAGCGGTGATGTAAACCAGGACGGATTTGTGGAATCCTCTGACTTTTCACAGGTAGAAAATGACAGTCAGCAGTTTCTGTTTGGTTATGTAGTTTCTGACCTGACCGGTGATAACCTGGTAGAATCCAGCGATTACGGTCTGATTCAGAATAATTCTCAACTTTTCCTGATCCTGGCCAGGCCTTAAGTTCTAAATAGGATCACCTGGGAATAGGGAGCATTTATGACCTTATTGGGAAATTTGGCCTAAATTGTCATAAATGCTTCATTTTTAAATTGTAACTTTGCATGAAATATTATTCAGATGAATTCCGGTACACTATTGTTTCTGAATTTAGGAGGCGGAGAAATTTTTGTCATTCTTCTCGTGGTGCTCCTCTTCTTTGGATCAAAAAGAATTCCCGAACTTGCCAAGGGTCTTGGCAAGGGTATGAGGGAATTTAAAGATGCGATGAATGGCATTGAAAAAGAGGTACGCAATGCATCGAATGACACACCCAATACAACCCAGAATAAGGAACCCGAGGATAAAAAGATAGAGCAACAGTAATGTGTTGCTTATATTTTGCGTGAAACAGCCTGTCGTCAGACAGGTTGTTTTTTTTCCTGTAGGTTTATTTTTTCAATCCCAGTTTTTCGATAATGCGAGCCAGCGGCAGTGCATTTAATGTCATTGCCGCGATAAGGCCTCCTTTCCTGGCCGAACATACGCCATAATGCATATCATAATACCCTTCCCTGCGGTGTGCATCAGGATTAACAGATATCATGACGTTTTTTTTCATGGCATAGGGGATGTATCTCCAGTCCAGGTCCAGGCGGTAGGGATTTGCGTTCAGTTCTATAACCACTCCATTCGCTGCGCATGCATCAATTACCTTATGCATATCCAATGGATATCCCGGTCTGGAAAGCAGTAACCTTCCTGTAGGATGGCCCAGCAGGGTGGTGAAAGGATTTTCAATGGCACGGATCAGACGGCTTGTGGCTTTAGCTTCATCCATTCGTAATCCCGAGTGGACCGATGCAACAACAAGATCGAAGGTTTTCAGGATTTCATCGGGATAATCTAGCGAACCGTCACTGAGTATATCCGATTCGATACCTTTTAATATCCGGAAAGGCGCGAGTTTGTCGTTCAGGGTATCTATTTCTGCCTGCTGCTGCAAAACACGTTCGGGCTGCAATCCGTTTGCATAAAATGCACTGCGGCTATGATCACATATACCGACATATTCATATCCGAGTTCTTTACAAAAGACGGCCATTTCTTCCAGAGTATTGGCGCCGTCACTATATGTGGTATGATTGTGCAGAATTCCTTTCAGGTCACTGTCCGTTAGCAATTCAGCCGTTTGTGCTCTCTCTTTCAATTCAAATTCGAACAATCCTTCCCGAAGCTCAGGTTCAATAAACCGCAGGTTCACCGTATGATAAATTGCCTGCTCAGTCATGCCTGCAGGTATCTCACCCTTTTCGTTGAGAGATTTGATTTTTTCAAGATGGGACGCAGAACCCGTCAGCGTGAAGAGCGTTCTTTCAAAGTTATCAGTCGTGCAGCAATGGATTTCAAAAGGGAGTTTCCCGGCGATCATTCCACGGATGCTGTTGCCGGTTGATATCAGTGAATCCTTTTCAAACAGCGGGTGATCTTCGAGGAATTTCAATACGCTTTTAATTTCGCCTCCGGCAATTAACCAATCCGCTGAGGTAAGAATTTCATTCTTTCTTCTGAGTTCTCCGCAAGAGGACAATTTTTCAGCAATTCCAGCAGCCTGAAAGTCGGCCAGGATCTGATTTGAAATTGTCTCCACTGCAGCATATCGAAATTTTCCTTCCTGTGATCTTGTATATTCAATGGCTTGCCGGATTTGCTCCTGGCTTTTGGTGCCGAATCCCCTGAGTTCCACCAGCCGGTTTTCATGGCAGGCGTACAGAAGTTCACCGGTAGATTCAATTCCCAGTTCTTTCCACAACACGGAAATCTTTTTTGGCCCGATGCCTTTGATCTGCATCATTTCAATGATACCCGGTGGTGTTTTCTCAAGAAGAGTGTCCAGTTCTTTAAATGAACCACGGGTGAGCAGTTCCTTGATTTTTTCAAGGATTCCTTTTCCGATTCCATCTATGCCTTCAAGGTCGGCATCGGAAACAGATGCAATGGGTACGGGAAAACGTTCCAGCCGGAATGCAGCATTCTGAAACGACCGGGACTTGAACGGGTTGTCCCCGTGCAGTTCCATAAGCTGACCTGCCAGTTTAAATGCTTTTCCGATTTCCTTATTGGTCATAATCCCGGGAAAGGGCAGGAGGCTTAGTAAATTTCCATTGCCCAGGGTAACCGGGCCTGTATCCCCTGATTTTTTTTAAAAGACCGGATGAGGGAATAATATCTGTAATCTTCACCCAGTTCCCGTTTGGCAAAATAGGTACTCGTTTCCGTTCCGAAATCCTCCAGAAACTTTTCGAGAAATTCCCGTGCCTGAGGCAGGCGTACTATCCTGTATTTTTCGGTTCCTGCCATCTTAGCTGCAATTTTCACCGCATCATTCAGGCCTCCGGTGAGATCCACAAGTCCCAGTCTCACGGCATCGGTGCCACTCCAGACCCGGCCCTGACCGATGCTGTCCACAAAACTATTTGTCAGGCCGCGACCTTTTGCAACATGATCCACAAATGTGGAATAGATTTTTTCAATTTCCTGATGTACAATTTCTTTTTCACCATCACTCATGGGGCGTGAATAGGATCCGATTTCAGGATAGTGACCCGTCTTTACTGTATCGAATGTGATTCCCAGTTTATTCTTAAACATATTCTGTGCATTGAAAAGCAATCCGAATACTCCAATGGATCCGGTAATGGTGGTAGGCTGGGCAACAATGGTATCCGCAATACATGAAATGTAGTAGCCTCCGGATGCTGCATAATCGCCCATGGAGACAACCAGAGGCTTCGTTCCTTTAGTCAGGGACATTTCCCTCCAGATCACTTCGGATGCCAGGGCACTTCCGCCCGGGGAGTTCACACGAAGAACAATGGCCACAATACCCGGGTCTTTCCTTGCCTTGCGGATGGCAGCCGCGATTTTATCAGAACCCACCTCATCCCTGTCGCCTTCGCCGCTCACAATATCACCGGCAGCATAGATTACAGCCACCTTGTTGGTACTGAATTCTGCAGGCGGATGCGGAGACCGGTCGTATTGCCGCAGGGAAATAAAGTCCATGTCATCGTCCTTTCCTTTTCCGGTTTTTTTCCTGAGAGTTCCCAGCACTTCATCATAATAAACGGCTCTGTCAATAAGCCGGGCCTTAACTGCAGCTTCTGCTTCTCTCGCAACAAATGAATCTGCAGCAAGCTGGACCTCTCCCGTACTGATACCCCTGGCGCTGGAAACTCCCTGAATGATATGATCCCAGATGGAGCCAAGGAAGACTTTGAATTGTTGCCGGTTCTCCGGACTCATACGATCAAGGAGAAAGGGTTCAACAGCGCTTTTAAATTTTCCATGCCTGATCACTTCGGGTTCAATCTCAAGCTTTTCAAGGGTTCCCTTGAAAAAGGCAAGCTCTGCCGTTAGTCCGTGGAAATCTACCGATCCCTTTGGATTCAGGAACACAGAGTCGGCAACGGTGGACAGGTAGTACGCGCCCTGGCTGTAATTCTCACTGTATGCGTATATAAATTTTCCGCCTTTTTTGAAATCAAGAAGTGCGGACCGTATTTCTTCTATGGTGCTGATGCCGGCATTCACTGAAGTCAGATTCAGTAAGATGCCTTTTATTTTCGGATCTGTTTTGGCCGCCTGTATGTTGGTGATGATTTTGTCGAGTCCCAGAGTCCGGCCCACCTTCCATTCACCGAAACTAAAGCCCTCAAAAGGATTGTCTTCAGTTCTCTCAGGAACCGGACGGTCGAAATCCATTTCAATCACCGACCCTTCTTTAACCGGTGAGGCTTTACCGCCTCCTGCTGCGGAGATCAGCATTCCGGAAAGCATGAAAATGAGAAATATAAAAGTCAGGATGGATGCCAGGAAAAATCCCACCATCGAGGCAAGCATGAATTTAAAGAATTGTTTCATGATTCATTGAGGAATTTCAGAGAAGGTAAAGGTAACATACCCCGTGGAATTTCATTGGCTACTCCTGAGGAATTCCTTAGGTTTGACTGCAATAATGAATACGTACGCCCTTATACTCGGGACGAATTCCGGGGACCGTCTTGCAAACCTTGAAATCGCACGCAATTTGCTGAAAGATAGGCTCGGAGTACCTGCGGCGGTCTCACCCGTGTATGAAACCGAACCATGGGGCAACAACAGGCAGCCCCTGTTTTACAATCAGGCTGTTGCAGGACAGACCCAACTGGATGCACGAACGATTCTGGAAATTATTCTGGATACGGAAAAAAAGATGGGCAGGGAACGCGCCGGAAAATGGGCTCCCCGGAATATTGATATTGACCTGCTGCTGCTGGGAGATCTGATGGTTGAGGATAACGACCTGAAGGTTCCGCATCCCCACCTGCATGAAAGAAGATTTGTTCTGGTGCCATTGCAGGATATCCTTCCCGGATGGGTTCATCCGAAAACCGGATTGACTCCGGCACGTATGCTGGAGAATGTACAGGACAGGCTGGAGGTACATCTGCTGCCGTTGGAACCACTACCTGAAAACTCAAAGGGCAGCGGATGAGTCAGCGGATGAAATACGATTATGTAGTCGTGGAAGGAAACATTGGTACCGGGAAAACCTCACTCGCCACACGACTGTCTGAAACCTATGGTACCCGCCTGGTTCTGGAACGGTTTGCGGAAAACCCCTTTCTCCCCCCGTTTTATGAAAACCCCCAGCGTTTTGCCTTTCCCCTGGAGCTTTCCTTCCTTGCCGACCGCTATCAGCAACTGAAGGAAGAACTGACCCCTCAGGAACTTTTTCATACCCAAACAGTTTCCGATTATATCCTGAGCAAGTCGCTCATATTTGCGGGGATTACCCTGAAGGACGATGAATTCGGGCTGTACCAGCGACTGTTTCAAATCATCAACCCCCACCTTCCGAAACCCCAGCTTCTGGTGTACCTTCATAAGAGCGTGGACAACCTCCGGCGTAATATCCGGAGCAGGGGAAGGGAATATGAACAGAAAATTCAGCCCGAATATCTTGAAAGGCTTGAAAAAGGCTACTGGACCTACTTCCGGCAGTTGGAGGGTGTAAGAATTCTGGTAATTGATACCAATAATATTGATTTTATGAAAAATAATGAAGATTTTGAACTCCTTTTGCAACTGTTGAATAAGGATTACGAACCCGGAATTCACCGCCTGCTGACCCGCTGAAACCCGCACCTGTGGCAGATTTCAGCTTGTTTTGTAAGATATAATTAATAAATTTGCAACAATAGGACTATACTACCGTATTGTTTTGGAATTGAACACTAAAAAGTTCGTTATGAAAATTTTTACAAAATTCCTGAGTCTTGCCCTTGCCCTGGCAGTTACTTCGGGTGCCGAAGCTCAAACAGTAACACGTGACAGTGTACACGCAAGCATCAAGAGCGGCAAAATGCCACGCGCCCGCCAGTTTAACACATGGGACGTAACCATCCATGGAGGTCTCACCTATCCGAGTACGGATATATCAGCAAGTGATTTTAATGCCAGCAATGTGAAGAGGCAATCTGCCTACGGGATTAACGTGACAAAATTCCTGACCCATTCCTTTGCTCTTCAGGCACAGTTTATCCGTGGAGAGCTTTCCGGTGAAGACAGCAATAAGCCCATATACAAGTACAATACGGATGTGGACTACGATGTAACCCTTAACGCGTTGTTCCAGATTGGTAACATTGCATTCCTTAAGAAAACCCCAAACCTGGCTTTCTACGGATACGTCGGTATCGGTATGATTAATTTTACTCCAAAAACTACGAAGGACGGAGGTGAAACATTTGGTAATTATTACATTCAGGACGGCCGGATTGACAGCGTGAATTATAAGAATACTTCCGAAATGGTAATCCCGTTTGGACTGGGTGTCAAATACCGTATCTCCAAGTCCTTTTCCCTTCACGGCGAATACAGTTTCCGGACAACCAATTCAGATAAACTGGACGGTTGGTACCGCCTGCTTTCAGAAGACGATGACTACAATTACCTGAATATCGGACTTACCTGGCATATTGGCGCTAAGGAAAAGACCATTGAGTGGGTGAATCCGCTTCAGACCATCTATGCCGATCTGTATGACATGAAGGATAAGGTGGATTTGATGTCCGGCGATAAAGACAACGATGGAGTAGCAGATATGTTTGACAAAGAACCCGATACTCCTGAAGGTGTGAAAGTATATGGAGACGGTACTTCTGTTGATAATGACGGTGACGGTGTACCGGATTACAAGGATGCTGAGCCCTTCTCAGCGAAGGGAGTCAAGGTGGATGCAAGTGGACGTGAGATTGACACGGATGGTGACGGCATACCGGATTCACGTGATCTTGAACCGAATACAGCGAAAGGTTCACTGGTTAACAACACCGGCGTAACAATTCCTACCGGTCCTTCAGCCAAGGGCGGATCGGCTTCCATTCTTGCCGCAAACGGATACCTGCCTTCGATCTTCTTTGATCTGAACAGTGCAGTGATTGAACCGAAATACAATGAAACCCTTGCATCCATCGCGCTTGTCATGAAGAATAATCCGGATCTTAAGTTTGAACTGAGTGGTAATACGGATAAGCGTGCAAGCGATGAATACAATATGAAACTCGGGAAACGGCGCGCGGAAGCAGTAAAAGATCATCTTGTGAAGAAATACGGTATTGACGCCTCCAGACTGGATGTTGTGTCTCTTGGTAAGCGTGAAACCATCACCAGGGACTACCGCATGAACAGAAGGGTGGACTTTAAAGTCAAGGAATAATACCGGGGAATAAAACGGTAACATTACGGGCAACCTCAGGGTTGCCCTTTTTTGTTATACGCCATGTGGGAAATACAACTCCACGCCACAATTCCCGCGCAGACAGCGACATTCAGAGAATGTTTAGTGCCTTCCTGAACAATTTCGATGGCACTGTCGCAATGCGACAAAGCTTCCGCACTAACCCCGTTGATTTCATGACCCAGGACAAAGGCATATTTTTTTCCTTTTTCGGGACGAAAATCCGACAGGTTAATGCTCTTGTCGGTTTGTTCCACAGCAACAATGTGGAAACCGTCAGATTTCAGTTTTTCCAGAGCCTCCGTGCAATCCTGATGGTGAAACCAGGTAACCACCTGTTCTGCTCCCAGTGCCGTTTTGTGAATTTCCCTGTGAGGTGGTGTACCGGTAATCCCGCATAAATAAAGCCCTTCAAGCATGAATGCATCAGCGGTCCGGAAAACTGAGCCAACATTATTCATGCTTCTTATATTGTCAAGCACCAGAATAACAGGGTATTTTTCAGATGCCAGGAATTCATCCCTGCCCTTCCTGCCCAATTCAGCATTTTGTATCTTGCGCATGTGTAAAGGAAGAAATTTTTTTTCTTTATATCTGCTGATAATCCGGCACGCCATAAATACCACCTTTTAAATCAGGTTGCCTTGCTCAAAGAGAAAACGGACAGTGTGAACAGCGAGACCCCGTTGATGAAGCAATATTACTCCATCAAGGCGAAGTATCCGGATGCCCTGTTGTTGTTCCGGGTTGGAGATTTCTATGAAACTTTTGGCGAAGACGCCGTGAAGACTTCAGGAATTCTCGGCATTGTGCTTACCCGGCGTGCGAATGGAAGTGCTTCATTCGTCGAACTTGCGGGATTCCCCCACCATGCCCTCGACACCTACCTGCCCAAACTGGTCAGGGCCGGTATGCGTGTTGCCATTTGTGACCAGCTTGAGGATCCTAAACTGACCAAAAAGATTGTTAAACGGGGCGTAACCGAACTCGTCACGCCGGGTGTTTCCTATAATGATAAAATCCTTGAACACAAGAAAAATAATTTTCTTGCAGCATACTACAATGACGGGCATCAATGCGGAGTTGCCTTTCTGGATATTTCCACAGGAGAGTTCCTTACCGGTCAGGGAAAACCCGATTATGCGGATAAACTTCTGCAAAGCTTCAACCCCAGTGAAGTAGTATTTTCAAAAGCAGTCCGTAAAACCTTTCTGGAGGAATACGGAAACCGGTTTCATCATTTCGGCCTTGATGAATGGGTGTTTCAGCGTGCATTCGCAGAAAACCTCCTGCTTGGACATTTTCATACCCAATCCCTGAAAGGATTTGGTATTGACGGTATGGATGCTGCTGTTATCGCCGCGGGTGCCGCCCTGCATTATGTATCAGACACCCGGAAAGATCAGTTGATGCATGTATCCGGAATATCAAGAATTGAAGAGGAAAAGTATGTATGGCTTGATAAATTTACCGTACGCAATCTTGAAATCATTTATTCAACGAATGAAAAAGCAGTAACCCTGCTGGATATTCTTGATCATACCCTCACGCCGATGGGGGGAAGGCTTCTGAAACGCTGGCTGGTACTTCCGCTTAAGGAGATCAGTGCTATTGAAGAACGGCAGGAAGCAGTAAAATATTTTTTGCATCATCCTGAATTCCTTGAAATCATTTCAGACCACCTCAGGCAAACCGGTGATCTTGAAAGGATAATATCAAAGGTTTCCCTCGGAAAGATTTCACCCAGGGAATTAATGCAGTTGAAACGTTCGCTCGACATGGTTGCACGGGTGAAGGATGCTGCTGCTCTGACCGGAAATGAATCCATCCGGATCATCGGGGACCAGTTGAATCCGTGTATTGTCGCCAGGGAACGGATCAGCCATGACCTGCACAAAGATGCGCCGGTTCTGGTTAGCAAAGGCGGGGTGATAAATGAAGGCGTTTCCGCAGAGCTGGATGAGTTGCGAAGCCTGGCAAGTCACGGAAAGGAATATCTTTTGAAAATTCAGCAGCAGGAGTCGGAAAGAACGGGTATTCCTTCTCTTAAAGTGGGTTTCAATAATGTTTTTGGTTACTACATTGAAGTGACGCATACGCACAGGGAAAAAGTTCCTGGTGACTGGACACGGAAACAAACCCTGACCAATGCCGAAAGGTACATTACGGAAGAACTTAAACAATACGAGGAAAAAATCCTGGGAGCGGAAGAAAAAATCCTGGCACTTGAATCAAAATTATTTTCCGAACTGGTACAGGCAATTTCAGAATATATTCGTCCGGTTCAATTGAATGCATCATTACTCGCAAAACTGGATGTGCTCATCTCATTCGCAGTAAGCGCAACTAAAAATGAATATGTTCGTCCTAAAGTTACCGATTCGAAAACCCTTATGATACGCCAGGGCAGGCATCCTGTTATTGAAAAACAGTTGCCGCCCGGAGAAAAATTTGTCGCAAACGATATTTACCTGGATCCTGACAAGCAGCAGATTCTGATCATTACCGGACCCAATATGTCCGGGAAGTCTGCAATCCTGCGGCAAACAGCCCTGCTAACGCTCATGGCACAGACAGGGAGTTTCATCCCGGCAACGGAAGCAGAAATCGGAATAGTAGATAAAATTTTTACCAGAGTCGGGGCGTCGGACAATATCTCATCAGGGGAGTCCACGTTTATGGTTGAGATGAATGAAACCGCAAGCATTTTGCATAATTTATCCGACAGGAGCCTTATCCTGCTCGATGAAATCGGACGAGGTACTTCCACCTACGACGGAATCAGTATTGCCTGGGCAATTGCAGAATTTCTGCACGAACACCCGCAAAGCCGTGCCAAGGTTTTGTTTGCCACCCATTACCATGAGTTGAATGAAATGGCGGATTCCTTCCCGAGAATCTGTAATTTCCATATAGCCGTAAAAGAAATTGAAAATCATGTGTTGTTTCTCAGGAAACTGGAGCAGGGTGGGAGTGAACACAGTTTTGGTATTCATGTGGCCAGGATGGCCGGTATCCCGTCGAAGGTTATCCACCGTGCCAATGAAATCCTGACCCGGCTTGAGTCCACGAGAAGCGGACCGGACACGAAACCTGGCAGAACCAGAAAGAATGATACTTCCATGCAGCTTAGTTTTTTCCAACTTGATGACCCTGTTTTGGAACAAATACGTGAAGAAATCCTGAAGGTGGATATCAATAATCTTACTCCCATTGAGGCCCTGAATACATTGAACGGAATAAAAAAACTGCTTGGAGAGAAATAAAAGTCCGGAAAGCCACAGGGCATGCTTTATGGACATTACAGAGATCTTCAATCATCCCCGCATTATAGGAATTTTTATAGACTCTTTTACAGTAAAAACAGAATATGAATTACGAAAAAATTTCCGAAAAGATCGGGCTTGAAATAGAGATGCTATTTGAAGAACTCCGGTCAGGTATTTCTGCAAGAGAAGTTAGCAGAGCGTTCGGAGCAATAATTGAAAAAAGAATAACAGAGAGTTGGGAAAATGTTTGTTCCAATATGGATTATCAGGCTATTGACATTCAGGGAAGAAGAACCATTTTTGACGTTGCCTGCAATAGCAAACTTATTTAGAAAAAATGTCCAGTTAATAGGGGGCTAAGACAATAATTTTTTAAAACTGAATCCCATGAAGAAGCCCCCCCCTTCACGATTATCCTGATATTTTTAATGATCACCGGGTTCATTGCCCAGGGGCAGATACAGGCAACACTTACGGCTGCTAATTACAACGGATATAACATCAGTTGTT
>JADZBN010000214.1 GCA_020852075.1 Bacteroidia bacterium | reverse complement strand
TCCGACAGGGATATGTTGCACCGGAAGTGAAGAGAATTAAAATCGGTCATGCCGGTACGCTGGATCCTCTCGCAACCGGCTTGCTTGTAATCTGTACAGGAAAACAGACGAAGCGTATATCTGAAATTCAGCTGGCAGAGAAAGAATACGAGGGGACATTTGTTTTGGGCTCTACCACTGAATCCTTTGACCTTGAAAAGGAGGTCCTGGCGCGAGAAAATGTTATCCTTCCGAAAGAAAAAAAAATTCATGAGGCTTCAGCCGGGTTCACAGGGAAGCAGTTGCAGGCGCCACCCCTTCATTCGGCTGTTAAAGTGAAAGGAACAAGGGCCTATACTCTTGCACGCAGCGGCCGGACTGCCAACCTGACTCCCAAGGAAATCATGATACGGGTTTTTGATATCGTTGCAATCAGGGGGAACGAGGTGGATTTCAGAATAGTGTGCAGTAAAGGCACCTATATACGTTCCCTTGCCAGGGATCTGGGGGAAAAACTGGAAACGGGGGCATACCTTTCCCGCCTGTGCCGCACCCGGATTGGCGACCTGTTCCTTGATAATTCATTGACGCCGGAAGAATATTTAAGGCAACTTTCTGATAAACAGGTCGCTGAATAATCCGATGAAGTACAAATTTTTATGGGGAAATCCTTTACAAGGGGGGTATAGTGATATTATCTTTGCCGCCCCGTAATTTGATTTTCAGGGGATTTTAACAGCCTGACCAGCAACCATGAAATTATCCCAATTCAAACTCCATGTGCCCGACAGTCTGATCGCCACACACCCTTCCAAAAACCGGGAGGATGCGCGGCTGATGGTACTTGACAGAAAAAGCGGCAAGATCGAGCACAAGCATTTCAAGGACATTCTCAGTTATTTCAATGAAGGGGACGTCATGACGGTAAATAACACCCGGGTATTCCCCGCCCGATTGTATGGCAACAAAGAGAAGACCGGTGCCAAGATTGAGGTGTTTCTGCTCCGTGAACTGAACCGAGAAAGCAGGTTGTGGGATGTGCTGGTAGATCCGGCAAGAAAAATCCGGATCGGCAACAAATTGTATTTCGGAGACGATGATTTGCTTGTAGCGGAAGTACTAGATAATACCACCTCACGTGGACGCACGTTGCGTTTCCTTTTTGACGGGCCTTACGAGGAATTTAAAAAAGCCATCACTACGCTTGGGAATACGCCACTTCCCAAATACATCAAACGCAAAGCAGAGCCGGAAGATGTGGAACGTTACCAGACGGTATTTGCAAAACATGAAGGCGCGGTGGCGGCTCCGACTGCAGGTTTGCATTTTTCGCTTCCGCTTGTCAAACGCCTTGAACTGAAAGGAGTACAGTTTGCGGAACTCACCCTTCATGTGGGACTTGGAACATTCCGGCCTGTTGAGGTGGAGGATCTGACCAAGCATAAAATGGATTCCGAACAGGTTGTCATAACCAAAGAATGCTGTTCGATTATTAATAAAGCGAAGGCAGCAAAGAAAAAAATCTGTGCGGTAGGTACTACTTCCATGCGTGCCATTGAATCGTCTGTATCCACCCAGGGAGAATTGAAACCCTTTGACGGCTGGACCAATAAGTTTATTTTTCCTCCTTATGAGTTCAATGTGGCGAATTGCATGATTACAAATTTCCACATGCCCGAATCTACGCTGTTAATGATGGTTTCCGCATTTGGAGGGTATGAACACATCATGCATGCCTACAAAGTTGCGATTAAGGAAAAATACCGCTTTTACAGTTACGGCGATGCCATGCTGATTATCTGACGCCAGGCAGGATTGAAAATTACTTTTAACGATTTCTTCCGGCAATCACAGGGCTGTGAGAATTGAACGGAGAGAAGAAATCAACCACGTATAACCAACAGTTGGAATCCGGATCACGGGAATATTCCCAACGCCTGATAACTCACGCCAAGTTTCCTGATTCCGCTGACAAATGCCGCGGTCCGCAGATCGTTGATTTTATTGTTCCGGACTTTGATGTCGCGGATTTCATTGTAGGCAAAAATCATGGTTTCCTCGAGTCCTGAACGAACCAGGTCAATTTCATCAGGGCCGTGGATCAGCAATTTCCGATGGTGCAGGTCCAGATTTTTTCCGGTAATTTTTTCCACGGCGCCGATTAATTCAGCATTTGCCAATTCATGAAATCGCTTGTCCATTCGCCCGAAGCGTACGTGCGACAGGTTCTTGAGCCATTCGAAATAGGAAACTGTAACTCCGCCTGCATTGAGGTACAGATCGGGAATAATCATTACATTTTTCTGTAGCAGGATTTTTTCCCCGTTTTCGGTTACCGGGCCATTAGCACCCTCCGCAACGATCTTCGCCCTGATCCTGGGTGCGTTATCCTGTGTGATCTGATTTTCAAGTGCAGCAGGGATCAGCACATCACAATCCATTTCCAGGACTTCCTGTGAGTTTTCAATATTTTTGGCTCCGGGATAATTCAGAATGGATCCGCTTTCCTTTCGGTGTTTCCACACTGCCTCCACATCAAGGCCGTTGGAGTTGTAAATACCTCCTTCACGTTCAGCGATACCGACGATTACGCCCCCGCCTGAGGAGCAGAATTTGGCAGCGTAGAACCCCACATTTCCCAGTCCCTGAAGGATGATTCTTTTCCCTTTGA
>JADZBN010000213.1 GCA_020852075.1 Bacteroidia bacterium | reverse complement strand
TGGGTATAAAATCCAATACCGATTTCTCTCCATGTGGAGGGGATGATCATGGTTTCCGTATAGGGACGGTTATTCCCAAAAAAGGTGGTGGGAAGATGGTTCTCATTGATGATTCCTATTCTGGGAAGGAAAAGTCCCGCGCTGATATAGGAACTGGTACCAATTTCAAATTTCAGGTAACATTGTTCAAGTGAAATTTCTCCACCCTCAGCATCCACTTTTGCATCCTCTACTTCAAGCTCGGAAAAAAATGAAATCTTGTCATTAAAACGGTGACCTACAAAAAGAACGGCACGGTTCAGATTCGCCGTGGCCTCTTTGTTCGTCAGGTTGTTTTCATAGGAGATTTCTCCATATCCGCTAAGCACTGTTTGTGCGTCTTTTTGTATCAGTTTTGCCTGAAGCGAATCTTCTTTTGTGAGGATTTGTGCCGTGAGTTGTTGGATGCTAGCCAGTCCAGCCATGGCGATAATCAAAAATGTTCTCATTCGTGTAAGTTTAAATGTTCAGATGGTTAAATGGTGAGCAAAGGAATTATTTATTTAGAATAATTCCAAATAGTTTTTAAACCATTGATTATTAGTAATATAAATACTATAAAATGGAGGGATCGGTACATTTTTCAGACCTCATTCAGGGCGGTCTGAAACATAAAGGAGGTACGGGGAAGAAGCAAATGGTGAAACTCTTATTATGAAATGGAAGGGCTCAGGGAATACTAAGAACTTCTCAGGATTGTATTACAGGAATGAAATAAAAAAATCCCGCCCCCCGGCGGGATTTTTACTCAAATACTCAGGAAAACATGAAACAATTAACGAAAAATGGAAAGGTTTTTCACAGCAATACCCTTAGGCGTTTCCAGTCGGAAAATATAAGAGCCTTGCGGGAGTCCGGATACATCGAGTGTACAATTCAGTGAACCCATAGGGTAATTTTTTACAATTCTGCCGATCATATCCAGGATCTGAATCGTTCCTTCCAATTTGAGGGAGTTGGTAACAACAACTTCATCGCGGGCCGGATTGGGGAAAAGATAAATACCACCGGCCAGCGTATTCCATGGAACGGAGGAAGTGGATTGACTGATATCAACAGAATCGGAGGAGGGAATAAAGTATTGGATCAATCCGTCTGAGGTTACACCCTTAATATCCTGTACCTGAAAATTGCAGATTGTCCGCGCCGATACATTGTCAACGATTACCACATCAAACACGGCAATGAGGCTGTCAGAAAATCCGTCCAGGTGATCGGTTCGGACGGCGACTGCATCCACAAACCCGGCATTCCAGTCGGGTCGTACAAAGGTGAGTAAATTATTTCCCGGAACACCGAGGCCGGAAGGTATAAATGACAGGGATGAAGAAAGCGAATCAACCAGCAGCGAATTGAATGAAATACGGAATGCAATTCCGTAAATACTACTTACAGGATTCATGGAAGTTCCCAGGAATGCGCGGACCTGAAATGTGTCGGTCGGGCCGGCGGAATCACGGCTGGCAACCAGGTAGAGTTGGTTAACTGACTCCGCCTGGTTACCATGTGACAGACGCAACGGGTGCGTGAAACCGTAGTTCTGACTGATTGCCGTGGTATCCTGATTGTCAATGACACCATCGCCATTGCAATCTGCGTGTTTGTAATTTACACCGCTGATAAATGAAGAAGCCCAGTCCGTGGCCGGCTGTGCAACCCAGGCAAGGGTAGCATTGCTACGGACAGGACCGGTATCACCATAACCCAAACCAATGGGAAGAATATCGTACATGTTGCAGGTAAGGTCACTATTCGCATCACCGGGCCAGACGTCAGCGCTGCAGGCATTGACATACAACTGCAGGGAGTAGGTCTGCTGACCGTAATAGGAGCAGGCATTATCCCGGACATAAATAATCAGGTCATAGGGCATGGACCGGATCATGGATGAATCTGTAATAAATTCCACCAGTGCAGAATCCTGCGCACTACCGTACGTTGTAACGGAAATGTTTGATGTCTGGTTGGAGACCCAGGAAATGAAGGTGGAATCTGCCGTATCTGCATCTGCGGAATAGAGCATGAACCGCAGTGTGTCTCCCGCACAGACATTGCCTGTGATGGATCCAGTGCCGTTAATTCCGCTGATGGAAGGTAACTGATTGGTGTTTCCGGATACGATAACCTGAATGTCGCGGGAGATACTGCCGATAAACTGTCCGTTCCGGTATTCCTCAACCCGGTACACGATTACATCTACCTCTTGCTGGACAGGGGTAATCATCAGGTTTCCGGTAAAAGGATCCAGACTTATCGTACCGGAGGTGGATACCGGAGCAGTATATGAAAAACCCGGAGTATAGGGAATAGAAACTCCGTATTCATCAATGGCTGGCGCCAGTGAAATGGACAGGGAATCATTATCCGGATCATAGGCTCCGTTATTGATGTTATGGGTAGCGCCCTGAGACAGAAAGATGACGGGGTCACTGGCAAAGCGAGGAGAATTGTTGAAAGGATTGTGGAGGTTGTCAAGGGTTGCCGTAAAACTGGCTCCGTGCGTGCTGGCGGCATCAAGGTTCGTGATGGTGGAATTCCGGCAGCAATCACTATAGGTAAAAGTGTAATCGTCGCAGGGAACCGCCAGGGTAACCGTACCTGAATAGTCCCATTTTTGTACTCCGGTAAGAGGGCCGCCATTACAGGTACTCAGGCTTGCTGTGCACACGGGAGTTATATCAAGAGGCGACAAGGGACTCACCGTCAGGTTGACAGAACCCATGGAACCGCCGCAATTGGGGGCGGTAATCTGGATGGTTGGCGCAGTGGGAGCAGGTACACCCGAACAATCCCTGTAAAGCGTGAGTTGAAGATTGTAATCATTGCCTCCGATCCATGTATAGGTGAGTTCACCACCCATAATGTGAGATGCCGTCAGACGGGTTGCGGGAAATAGTCCTGAAAGCAGTAGCAACAGGCCGTATAGATTCCTTTTCATCGCGTATGGTATTAATGTGTGGGTTCTGTGACGACGGTTTTCATAACAGACACTCTTTCACGCAACAAATGTATTGGGAAGCCATGGCCAATACAAATACAAAATAGTGCATTTGCCAAGCATATTATTTACATATTTATGCCTTATTTTATTATATTTACTATATTTCACAGTAAATAATATAAAAAAATTTGTATTTTGCCAATGTATTAAATGAAACCAAAGATTCGCCAAATTTTTGAAAAGCTGGACGGTCATGATATCAACCGGCTTGAAAAATACCTTGAATCTCCTTTTTTTAATGAAAATCAGGATGTTCTGGCCCTGTACAAGTTTATAAGCCAACGGTCGCGGACGGAGAATGAATGGCCGGAAAATGCTGAAATCTATTCGGGAATTTTTCCGGATAAAAAGTATGATGATAAACACTACCGTTACCTGGTATCCTTTCTCACACGTCATATTGAAAATTACCTGGTGCTTACACATCTTTTCCATCAGCCAAGGGAATGGCTGCGGCATAAACAAAAAGCCTTACTGGAGCGGCAGACGCGAAAGGCATACGAATACCAGAAGGGTGAACTTGAAGCCTCACTCCGGGAGGGTCCTCAGGATGCTATGGTTCATTTTTTTCGTCATGAGATGGAGTTGAGGCAACTGGAATATGATGCCGTCCACCAGACCCGGAAGTCGGTGATTTCCTTCGCCGGGGTGATGGATGAACTGGACAGGTTTTATATCTCCAAAAAACTTCAGGTGGCATGCGAAATCCTGAATGCAAGAAATGTCCAGGCGGAAAATTATGTGATCCACTTTCTGGAAGAAGCCAAACAGGCGGCACAGCGTCAGGAGTTTTCCGGTATTCCGGCCATACAGATTTACCTTTCGGTATTAAACACCCTGACGGATGATTCAAACCACTCATATTTCCGGGAATTGAAAGAACTGGTGATTGAAAAAGGGAGCCTGTTCCCCCTGAGTGAACAAAATGAACTATTCCAGTATCTGAAGAATTATTGTGTAAAGCAAATCAATACAGGCCGGCAGGATTTTATGAAAGAGTTATTTGGGATTTATAAAATCAACCTGGAAAACAAAAGATTGATGCGATTGGAGGGGCTTTCCCCCTGGGAATATAAAAATATCGTTACCATAGGACTGAGGCTGGGTGAAGCGGTATGGGTGAAAAATTTTATCAGAGATTACAATACCTATATTACTCCCGAACACCGGAAAAATGCAGAGATATACAACACGGCCAACTGGTATTTTCATAAGGGTGATTTCAAAATGGCCCTGAAGATGTTTATGGAGGTGGAATTCACGGATCTATACTACCAGTTGGACGTGCGGGCACTTCAACTGAAAGCATACTATGAACTGGGGGATGAGGAAACGTTGTTTTATCACGGCTCTGCATTCAGGACATTCCTTTCACGAAACCGACTCGTTTCTGATTACCAGAGAAAAATCTACCGGAACCTGATCCGGTTCACCACGCGGCTGGTGCGTTGCGGAACCCAGCCCGGTAAACTCAGTGCATTGCTGAAGGAAGTCAGATCGGTGAAACAAATAGCCGATTACCGCTGGCTGGAAGAGAAGGTCAGGATCATGGCGGAAGCATGATACATTGTAACCTGAATGTACTATCTTCGTTCCATAAGTACGGTCCGATCTAAAACCTCCTTCGTATGAAAATAATTGTATCCCGGATACTTCAGTCCTTATCCTTTCTGTTATTCGTCCTTCCTTTTACCGGAAGGGCAGGCATAGATATAGATTCGCTTTCGTCTTATTTTTTCTGCCCCGGAGATACCGGATTCATTCATTATTCTTCAGATACAACATTCGGTTCCGGCAATATGATGAGTGTACAGTTGTCGGACGAGTTGGGGGATTTTGGCAACTCCCTGGTCATCGGCAGCCTCTCTACAACAGACAGTACCGGCACCATTACAGTGGTTATTCCTCTGTTTATTCCGGCAGGACCCGCTTACCGGATGCGCGTTACCAGTGATACGCCTTTTGTAACGGGAAACGGGAACGATTCGGATCTGGTTATTTTTCCCATTCCCGAGACAATCATTACTCCGGACGGTCCGACCAGTTTCTGTCCGGGCGGTTCGGTAACACTGTCTGTTTCGGAAAATGATACCTATCTCTGGTCCAATGGGGAAACCACCCAGGATATTACTGTCAGTACAACCGACTATTATACTGTGACGGTTACAGACACCAATGGATGCAGTGCGGAATCCGGAGCACAATACGTTGAACAGTATGAGGTGGATCATCCTTTCTTCCAGGCAAACCAGACGCTGTTTACCTCCCATCCTTACAATGTGGAATTCACCAACCTGACTCTTTCCCTTACCATGAATACCTTCCTTTGGGAATTTGGAGACGGTGATACTTCAACATCCGATTCGATTCTGGTTCCTCATACCTATCTGAATGACGGATTGTATTCCGTCACACTTTACACCACCAGCATCCTGAACGGATGTATGGATTCGGCCACTTATACGGACTATATAGATTGCTCAGATATTACAGGCATTTCCGGTCTTTCCTCAGGTACAGTGTTTCATGCTTTTCCGAACCCCGG
>JADZBN010000212.1 GCA_020852075.1 Bacteroidia bacterium | reverse complement strand
ATTATTCCCCTTTTTCATTATCCCTTTTAAAAACAGTACAGGGGTATTTTTCATCCCAAATCACAGGTATCCACCCGGCCTGTGTTTTATCCTTACTGAAGCTGATATAATACTGAATGCCCAGTGGGTCCGTCTCCGTACTTGTACCTGAATCAAATGTTGTTTGTCCGAAGTAACGGTTCCCTGAACAATACGAAAGATACAGTGCGGCGGTATAGGAATCCCTGGGAAATTCATCCACTCTCCCCGAAGCTATGGCCGTTCCCCGGATATTCTTTGCCTTCATTTCAAGGCTAATCTCATGCAACTGCCTGTCGGGCCGGTACATTATATCCAGTGTAGTCAAAGGGTTTCTGACAGCCTTCCATATCCATTGAAGCGGTATATCTTTATCCTGAATAAAAAATATTTCTTTAACCGGTCTTTTCACGGCAAGAAGGAGTACAACACCCAACAGGATACGCATCCATACAGAATGTACCGTGTGGGGAAATAAAATACCCGCAATCCGAAAGATGAGTAATAACATCAATAAGGTACAAATCCATACATATCGGGTATGTACAAGAATCAATGAATACCCTCCATACACCAGAACCACCACAAGCAGGGGAATAAACAACTTTTCATCAGACATCAATTCTTTCCTCCTGCGCGAAACCAACAGGCCCGCAATTGATAATAGAAAAAACAATCCTGCCTGATTTCTGAAATCATAATACCATATCGTCAGAAGATTTCTATTCAAAACTCCGGTGTAATATTTTGCGTCATCTGCGGATTGCAACGGATGCATCGTGTGTACCGGTATGGCATCACCCGGAGATTCCCACGCTGAAGCCGATTGCTCACCGGATGGGGCAATGAGGCCGCCCGACAGTACAGGCAGTTGAACCGTTCGCCCGGGTAAAGGCGCCACCTCCCTGGAAAGGTTAAACGAAACAGAACGGCTGATTGTGGGTCGTCCGTATCTCAGACTGAGGGGAAGAATCCAGATCAACGAAACCATCAGGAATAGTCCGGTTGAAAAAAAGTAATTCCGGAAGAGGTGTGCAGATTTTTTCATCCGTCTCCCCCTGACAGCCAGTACAAGTACAAAGGCAATAAAAAAGGGAAAGCCAAATGCCTTTGAGAAGAAAAGAAGCGCTCCGGTCAGGGCCGTTTTTATCACTGAGTCAAAGGACATCAGCCAATCTGCTTTCATGGCCAACCTCAGCAGTTGCAGCATACATACCAGAAAAAGCAAATCCGGTGTAAGGTTTAACAGGGAGAAGGAGAGCATGAAAGGCACTGCCATCCATTTCAGCCAGGAGGCATACAACTTCTCAGAAATGCATAGGGTCACCAGCCTGTTCCAGCAATGCAGGCCATACACCGCAAGCAGAAATTGAATCAGTTTAAAAGACAGAATGGGATGAAGACCTGTCAGCAAAAAAGGTGCGATCAGCCAGCTGATAAGAGGACTCCAGTAACCGTTTATGGCCAGTGAAATATTTCCCGAGGCGTACTTCTGCGCAATGCTGAGGTATTGAAAGGTATCCGGATTTTCAGCATACCATGCCGAATAATACATACAGACCAGCCAAAGCAGCGTAAAAGCAATCAGTTGTGAATATCGCTTCATCCGGTTGTCGGTCAGTGTCCGTCAGCGTGCAAAATATAAAACGGCTGCATGCAACTGCACATTCCTGTTCAAAAAGATGTTTCCTCCTTTTTCGTACCTTTGCATTCTGAAAATTACTATAAAGATGAAATCAGAAACGTTAGAAGCAAAAGATTTCGGAATTTCCGAAACCCTGAAAGTATTAGGAATACACGACATAAACCCCGGTGCCTGCACAGGACTGGAATGGCTTGACACGAAAGGCGAAATTATTGAATCCTGGTCATCCTGCGACGGACAATGTATCGCCAAAATCCGTCAGGCAACCACCTCCGATTACGAAAAGGTTATCACCCAGGCACAGAAGGCTTTTCTGAAATGGAGGTCAGTACCTGCACCAAAACGGGGTGAAATTGTACGTCAGATCGGCGAAGAACTTCGAAAATACAAAGAACCGTTGGGCAAACTGGTATCCTATGAAATGGGGAAAATATATCAGGAAGGACTCGGGGAAGTTCAGGAAATGATTGACATCTGCGATTTCGCCGTTGGTCTCTCCCGGCAGTTGTACGGACTTTCCATGCACAGCGAGCGTTCACGCCACCGTATGTATGAGCAATACCATCCGCTGGGTATTGTAGGGATAATATCAGCGTTTAATTTTCCCGTTGCGGTCTGGTCATGGAATGCCATGATTGCGCTGGTTTGTGGCGATGTGGTAGTTTGGAAACCCAGTTCAAAGGTGATGCTCTGTGCCATTGCAGTTCATCGCATTATAGCGGATGTCCTGAAACGAAATGAAGTACCCGAAGGGGTTCTCAACCTGCTGGCTGCATCATCGAAATATGTCGGCGATAATTTCCTTGCCGACCACCGTGTTCCCCTGATCTCAGCAACCGGATCAACCAAAGTAGGTCGCCGGGTTGGTAAAATTGTCGGCGAACGGCTGGGCCGGTCGCTTCTTGAACTCGGTGGGAACAATGCAATCATTATTTCTGAAAATGCAGATTTGGATCTCGCGATCCGGGCCGTTCTTTTTGGTGCTGTAGGAACCGCCGGGCAGCGGTGTACCTCAACCCGGAGGCTAATTATTCAGGAAAACGTTTACAACACGTTCCGGGACAAGCTGGTAAATGCATACCGGCATATCCGGATCGGGCATCCTCTTGACAGCAAAACCCTTGTGGGTCCGCTGATTGACAAGGCTGCCGTTCAGGGATTTGCAGATGCACAGGAACGCGTGAAAAAAGAAGGCGGAAAAATTATTTATGGTGGTGAAACCATGACCGGCGAAGGATTTGAGAGCGGATGTTACGTTCGCCCTGCCATTGCTGAAGTTGAAAAAAATCTTCCGATTGTTTGCGACGAAACCTTTGCTCCTTTGCTTTACCTGATGAAATATAAATCCATAGATGAGGCCATCCGTCTTCAGAATGATGTGCCGCAGGGATTATCAAGTGCTATATTCACCCGTAACCTCCTTGAAGCCGAACAATACCTTTCCTGTGAAGGAAGCGACTGCGGTATCGCCAATGTCAATATCGGAACCAGCGGGGCTGAAATCGGCGGTGCATTCGGAGGTGAAAAGGAAACAGGCGGTGGCCGTGAATCCGGATCAGATGCCTGGAAAGCTTATATGCGCAGGCAAACGAATACCATCAACTACTCCACGGATCTTCCGCTCGCACAGGGTATTCATTTTGACATTTAACAAGGCGTACAAATAACAATGCGTACATAAAAAAAACCGCAGGCAACATCCTGCGGTTTTTTATTTTCAGAATAGATCATGCCTGTTACGCATTTCGTCATTCAATCATTATTTTCATTGTTCTAACTTCTTCATCTGTTCTCAGGATACACATATAAATTCCCCTGGGCCAGTTGCTGACTTCTGTTTTTATCTCATTGGGACCTGTATGCAGAATTCCCTTCCATGTAAAAATTTCACGGTCGGATAAACTGTATATGGAAATTTCCGCCATGGATGGTCGGTGCGTATTGATGTTCAACGTGAGTACAGAATTGGCCGGATTGGGGAATACTCCTATGGTAACGGAAGGTCCAACCTGGTTTTCGTCCTGGCCGTTCAAACGGAAAGATGGATCCGGCATTGGCTGTGGCACGGAATAGGTAACCACGAGCTTTGGTCGCAGTGCGGCATTGGGGTGATCCGTGGAAGTGAGAATCATTTTATTATAACAGGTTTCATGCTTGAGCCGGAGCATAAACCCGAAACTTGAACCGGGATTATTGACCATATCCTGAACCAACTGCCTGACATTGATATTCGGATAATTCTGGGTGGATGATGTGGAAGCGGGAATCGTAACCTGGTGAAGTGTGGTAGTCGTGGGTTGAGTATTCCAGGTAACGGTACTTTCATTCCAGGCAGAGGTTACCCGTTGCAAATAGCAGGCATTGGTGCTGATGGGAAAACTTACATGACCCCCTTCTGCACTGTTGGGGTTATAGTATAGGGATAATTTTGCCGTCAGTATGGTTGCACCGAAAGGTATCTGGCTAAGGTCGAATTCCAGAATACTTCGCGAGTCGGAAGAATGACCACCGTTTGTCCAGGAAAATGCAGAAAAATCCTGCTTGGTTCCGAAATTCCTGACCGAATAGCCGCAGGCAACACAACTTGCAAGCTGAGCGTCTTTACCCGTGACTGCATTCGGTTGAATAGTAACTGTCGTTTGTGCGCCGGCTGATAAAAACGAAATTAGCCCTGTAAGAAGGCAAACAGCTAAAAGAAAATTCGTGTTGTTTTGTTTCATTTCAATGATTCTGAATCATACGTCAATAATACACAGTAGTTTCAACCTGGTGAAAATACCAGGCCACGATTCGGGATGAATTGTCTTGTCCGAAAAGGATTTTCACTCTTCAAGGTACACGAGTTTTTGCGTTAAATCCCCACTCTCTGACGCCAACCGGAGAATATATGTTCCTGACGAAATTAATCCGGCAGGAATGTTCAGTTCGATTTTGTAATGTCCTGTAACCTGATGCAAGTGTTGTTCCCCGAATTCAAAGACCTTCTTTCCACCCAGTGTGTACAGTTGAAGGGTGGCATTGGTTATTTCAGGAAAGTTCAGCTCAACGGTCGTATGCCCTGAAAAAACAGAAGGATAAACGTTAAGTAACGCTTTATCACCGGTAAGCGGCAGAGGCGTATTCACCATAACCTGGGAGAAATAGGCAGTAATGGTGTCGGACTGGCCGAGCGATACTACCGGATTAATAACTGTTGACGAGGGAAGCAATGGATGATTCACGGCCGTCCAGTGGTCCAGATAAAATCCGTTCAGGGTATCAGGCAATGCTTCCAGCCACAGGTCTATACCCCCGTAGTACATTCCTGACCAGGGAAATTCCTGAATAACCAATGAATTGATTTTCAATGATCCTGCTCCCCATGGCAAGGCGTCAAATGCAACCGGATAGGGCCCGTTTAGGTTGTAACAGGAATTCATTCCTGCCGGCAGCAGGCTGCACCGCTGACTGATGAAATCCCTCAGTTGTTGTGCGTTGGATTGCCATTCTGTAAACGTACCATACCAGCGTTGAGCATGCATATTCATTTCAGGCGTCAGCAGGGTAATGATGCTGTCCAGGGTATGAAGCATGACATCACAACTGAATGAGGTATTCATCAGGTCAATGAAACGTGAAATATAGTAGTGTTCAAAATCAGGATTCATCCTCAACTGGTTTAGTACCTGAATATGGCCTTCAGGATCTGAACCGCTGCCCAGTCCTTCCGGATTACAGGGATCCGCACCGGGTCCGGTGTCCGGTATTCCGGTATAGTTTATATAGTGCCCGAAGGTGGCATCATTATCCCATAAAATGTATCCCCACTTTCTGTGCGTGCCATCGGGATTCAGGCCACGCCACCATCCCGTATTGTAATTCAGCCAGTCAGAACACACCGTGATGGAATTGACAAATACGTAATCAACCAGGCTTTTTTCATCATATTGTGAGGTAACATACTGGTAGTTTGCCGGTACGGACATATCGTGCGACATGATATATGTGTACAGAGTGTTCCAGTCTGATAACGCCTGATTCCCCCCATACTCAGCCCAGGTACTTCCCCAGGTTTCTATGTACTGAATGTCGTATTTCCCCTGGTTGTAGTAGTATTCCGTAAAATCATGATCATCGGGCTTTTCCCTGAGGTCATACACTCCCCAATATATTCCGTTAAGGTACACGATGGCCTTCACGGCTGTCCTGACATCCAGATCAAGATTCCCTGCCCTGGCAAGATTGTGCACATACGCATCTCGTATATGCGCACTGCCTGCATTGGCACTGTGATGAGCCGCAGGGTAATTATCATCTCCGGCTGCTCTCAGGATGACCCGCTGGAATTCATCCCGGTCGGAAAGCGGGAACAGTTTTTCCTGCACGGCATAGTTGTACCCTAGTTCGTCCCGCATGATATAATCAATACTACGCTGGTCATTTGCCCAGGAGTCCTGTCCGTGGCTGTTGAACTCACCATACCCTTTGGTTTTTCGTACACGGTTCAGATCAAAGTATTCAATAGACCCCTGTGGAGTCAGGGAAGAATTTCCATTTGCAAGATCAGCCAGATTATCGCCGGCAATGGAAACTACGGCGAACGTATGATTCACATTAATAAAATAGGTGTCGAATTCGGTAAAGCTGCGCAATACTCCGGGCGATGAAGGAAAGGTAACGGCTTTTAATACTTTCGTTGAATCAATCTGGATGGGACCTGAATAAAGCAGAGAGGAGGTAGTCGGCTCCGTTCCGTTTAATGTATATCGTATGCTGCCTCCGGGTTCGGTCGTACTCAGGCTGACCGAAATGGAGCCGCCGTAAAAACCGGCTCCGGAACTTACTACAGGCATTGCTGCATACCGTGTAAATACAGCTGCGGCATTATTGGATGTGTTAGGAGTTGGTGCCGTAAAAATTTTCCAGGTTGCACTTCCATCAGGATACCTGCCACGTGACTGGTGCGGTGGGGTGCGCGGACTGGTAAGTGAATCAATCAGAGTACCGGTATTATCGGACAAAACAATGAATTCCGGATTGCTTTTGGTCTGGGAAAGCCTGAAGTTAGAATGATAATGATTTCCTGAATTCTGGTTTCTTCCCGATGCCCATACACGGATAAAGCCACTGGCTGAAATCATGGTTCCTGCCGGAAACGACCATTTCAGCGGCTGGGTGATTTTATCACTCAGGAAAAATCCTCCAATATTCACTGCGCTGGCTGAAGGATTGTACAATTCAATGTAATCCTCGTATTCATTAAAATTGTCGGGAGTTTGCTGAAGGTTGGCGCAGGAATATTCGTTGATGACAACCTGTGAATGTGCGGCGGCTGACAGAAGCAGGATACTTCCCGAAAACAGGACACAAAGAATACGTGAGAACATGGTTGCGTGAATGAAATTACCTAACAATAATACTATTCATCCTGCAATTTTACAACGGCAGAAATTCAGTAAAATATCCGGAAAACGCATTTCCTTTTCCCTGAAATTCCTGTACGGAAGACCAATTCAGCAGCATGTTGCTCCCAGCAGTGTTTTTTATATCCCCATTTTGCTGAAGGTCTCTTAGGTACCCTGTTGTTTGTCTTCCTGTTGAGAACCCGTTATTCAACCGGAATTTATAAATCGCAGGGTTTCAAGTTACACTTTCCGTAAAATGAAGGGTTTCCTGATTCCGTTGAATACCTTCAAATATTCAGTTCTAATTCATAAGGCGTTTGTACTTTTATGGATTATGAGACTCCGGATATTTCTTTTTCTGATGACGATGCCTGCGTACCTGTCTGCCGGAACAATTCTCAGGGATGGTCAATGGAGGGGGCTTCTTTCCCTGAACGATACAACCATGCTTCCATTTACATTTATGGTTGCGAACGACACCCTTGTATTGTCGAACAATACAGAAAAAATTACCGTTACTGAAATAGAAACCCTGGGTGATTCGGTTTTTATCAAAATGCCATTTTTTGATTCTGAATTCAGGATGGAGAAAACCGACTTTGGCGCAAAAGGTGTGTTTATAAACCACGGAAGAAAATCAAATGCAGTCATTCCCGCCACTTTTGAATTCGGCATAACCTACCGTTTTTCGGATAAACCTGAAAAGCCTGTCGAAAATATTACCGGAAGGTGGCAGATTCATTTTGACGGTGAAGAACCTCAGACATCCATGGGTATTGCAGACCTGAAACAGGCAGGCGCCAGGATTACCGGAACAATCCTCACTCCAACCGGTGACCACCGTTTTCTGGATGGTGAACTCAATGGCGACCGGCTGTGGTTGTCGGCATTTGACGGCTCTCATGTATTCCTTCATACCGCCGTGATCCGCGGAGACAGTATGCTCCAGGGTGAGTTTTTTTCCGGGACACACTGGCATGATACCTGGACCGGATGGAAAAATGACTCTGCTACTTTGCCGGATCCCGAATCCCTGAGCTTTTTCAAGCCTTCATTCAACAAACTGGAATTCCGGTTTAGTGATGAAAATGGCAATTGGATCTCCTTTCCTGATATAAAATTTAACAATAAAGTGGTAATCATTCAACTGATGGGCTCGTGGTGTCCGAATTGCCTGGATGAAACGCGGTTTCTTACCTCTATTAATGCACAATATCATGACCGGGGTGTGGAGATTGTTGCCCTGGATTATGAACGGATCAGCGATACCATGGAGATCCGGAAAAATATGATCCGTTTTAAAAAACAATTGGGTATAAATTATCCGGTACTGTACGCAGGAAACAGTGACAGGAGTGCACGTGAAAAATCACTGCCTATGCTCAGTGCCATTGTGGCTCTCCCCACGACGATTATCCTGGATAAAAAAGGAACGGTACGGGAAATCTATACCGGCTTCAGTGGCCCGGCAACAGGTGCAGAATATGAAGCCTATACAGACCGGTTTCGGGGCTTTTTGGACCGTCTGCTTACAGAATGATCTGTATGTTGCAGGGATTTTTTCTTTTTGCCTGAAGGGATTCTTCCGATTCTTGCATCTCCTTTACAAATCAATTCACACAAGATCGTTACTTCTTCTTCAAAAGTTTCGCTCTCTGACGGTATCATCCGCCAGGCTGTTTCTGATTTACCTTCACTGAGAATCACCACTGAACATAAAGAGGGAAGTTGCGTTTTCAGTGTATCATGGTGTTCAAATTGAGTAGCTATCCAGACTCCGTTGGATTCATTTGAACCGGGGCGATTCCTCAATACCAGCATTATTTTTTCGCCAATGTATACGGCATGACTGCCGAACAACGGCCTTATAACCGGTTCACAGGTATGCAACAATTCGAGTACAAATGAAAATGCCGGTTCGCGTTTCATCCGCCGTTTTGAAAAATTGTATGCAACCCCGGCTTTCCGGGAACTCCCTCCGCCGGTTGATTCCAGGCTCTTAGCCGAAGTGGAAAATGTGCCTCTGCATACTCGGCTTTACCAGGCCATTCTGTCAACACATTTTTTCCCATCCTGATCTGTTGACCGGACAGGTAGTTTATCATTCCCGGTTGCTGTATTTTTTGTACCCTCCCCGGTAAACTCTTCCTTTCTTCAGGCCAGTTCCAATTGGATTATCGAAGATAAGATTTTTCGTTTTCGGATATTGAAATAAAAAATATTTCAGAGATCCTGCCCCCGGGAGACGAACCCGAAGCAAGATCTCCTGTTCTTATTATACGACCGCGAATATTAGCTAAGTCCTGGCAGGATATATTGGACGGATGATTGCGGTTATCGGCTTTGACCGGCGAATTCCGCATTATGTATGGCAAAAATATTTTCAAAAAGCTTCTGACTCAGCGTATCATAGTAAAGCATGGTAACATCATGTTCCTCACGTTGAATACTGGTTACACTGACGGTAAATACTTTATGGTTTCTGTTCATTAATAATCCGTTTGCGGCATCACCTGATCCTGCCATACGGTGAAAATCAAATGCAGAGTAGCCCTTATAGTTATCCGATCCATGGATAAATGCCGAAAACCAGTTTTCCCGCATCCCGATTGTTTCAGGAGAATATAAAGTAACCGATGACCAGATATGGGGAGCCCGCGGATCAGGCATGGAATGAAACAGTGTGGTTCCGTCCCACCTTGCTTCATGTACCTTCCGCTCCTTGCCAATGTCTATTAATAATAATGTGAACGGTTCTATACCCTTGAAATCATAGTTTGCAAAGTATTCTTCCGGCTTGCCGGTATCAAAGAAATCCAGCAATACCAGCCCCCTGCTTCGCCTGTAGGGTGGTTCGTGTTTATGCGGATGAAATGCCCCGTTCAGCAGGCAAAGGGTAAACCTGCTGCCATCGGTTGCAATCCAGGTTCCCAAAGCATCCTTGTCTCTCGGATAAAGCAGGGAACGGCCGTTCCGGAAATAAAAATCGGGAGGATCTGCAATGCTGCGCTCAAACCGTTCATCGCGGTTGGAGGTCAGGGTGAAAATTTTCCCATTTCCCGGTAAATAGGTGACTGTACACATGGTATTACTTAATCACTCAGAAATCCTGTATGAATTTTCCCCTGCAGCCGTTACATGTTATTAGTGTTTATCGCTGTATCAGGTTCCATCCATGGCAGCATTACCCTGCAAGATCCCGCCTTGTTTCGACTCAGCAGGCTGGGTAGCATCAAACCCAAAAGTATCTGCAAGCGGTCCTACAGGTTGTGTTAAGGTAATAATAATTCACAAACATCCGTTTCCTGAAGATAAATCATTCATGCCCACCTGTTTTGGAAATGGTGTCACAATAAAATGGTTGTTCGTATCTTGTTGGCTGATGCGAACCCTTTCCGTACTGATTATTCTCCTTGCTGTTGTATTTTTTTCTGCAAACACTTCCCGTCCGGACGGGGATCATGGAGTCAGGGAAAAAGTACTGGATTTTATGGATCGTGCTGAAAAACGGATGTTGTTCAGGATAGACCAGCTCAATGCCATTTTGTACCAGGAGAATACCGAATGGGATATTGATACGATGCAGCAGATTCTTGAAGACGCACGGATAGCCTACAAAACCCTCGAACCCTTTGTTTCCTATTTCTTCAGGGTAGATCATAAATACATTAACGGCGCTGATGTACCTGAAGTTGAGGATGAAGATGATTCCAATATCCCCATCCCGCCGCGGGGACTGCAGGTGATTTCCCGCATGTTGTACGATTCCATCCCACAACTTCACCGCGAGGCAATGAAACGGGAAATTGCAGACCTTTTAAAATCCATTTACGAGATAACGGAAGGTCTGAAAATTTCTGATATCAACGCACGAACAGTACTGGAAGCCTGCCAGTTTCACCTGATACGTTTATTTACACTTACATGTGTTCAGTTTGAAACACCTGACAGCAAAACCGGTTTGTCGGAAACCGCCTGTTCACTGGAATCCATGGACAGCCTGCTTCATGAATGTTTCCCTCCTCCCTATGATGACCGGATGAAGGTCATGGATGTGTTCCATGAAACCATAGGCGGTACAACCCAATTCCTGAGAACACATTCATACCTTGACTTTGATTATTTCACGCTGTATTCCAATTGGTATATTCCATTGAGTGATCAGTTGCGCACCCTCCGGACGCACGTTGTCGCCCCGGATGTTTACAGGATGAGTGCCGTAAACCTGGAAGCGGTTTCTATCTTCAGTCGCGATGCATTCCGAAGTGAATTCTTCATGACATATTATAACGACAAAAACCTGGACAAAAAAATTCACCTGGGCTTTCTCCTGTTTTATGATCCGGTACTATCGTCAAACAACAAGCGAAGCTGTGCATCCTGTCATAAGCCCGAAGCAGGATTTACCGATGGTTTGGCCCGGAGTACCGCCATGAATCCTTCGGAGAGCGTAACCCGGAATGCTCCATCATTGCTCAATTCGGGATTTGACCGGAAATTGTTTCGTGACGGACGTTCCTTTACCCTGGAACGGCAGGCTTCTGAAGTAATAAACAATCCGGTTGAAATGCATGGAAACTTCGGAGAAGCAGCAGAGAAGCTTCTCCGGTCTGAAGAATATGTAAAATTGTTCAACAGTGCATTTGGGGATGATGATGATATCCAGATTACCGAAGAAAATATAATTGCCAGTCTTGCTACCTATGAACGTTCACTGGTTTCACTGAATTCTCCCTTCGACCGTGCCATCCGGGGTAACCGGCAGGCCCTGAAAGAAAACGAAATCCGGGGTTTCAATCTCTTTACGGGCAAGGCAAATTGTGCTACCTGCCATTTCCTCCCCCTGTTCAGCGGGTTGGTTCCTCCGTTTTATCAGAGTGTTGACTGGGAGGTAATCGGCGTTCCTGCAACCACCGATACAATACACCCTCAAATTGATCCCGATCAGGGCAGGGGAGGTGTATACAATACCGACCTGTACAGACATGCTTTCAAGACCACCACAGTACGGAATATTGCGCTCACCGCTCCTTATATGCACAACGGTGTTTACAAGACGCTGAAGGAAGTGGTGGATTTTTATAACAAAGGAGGCGGCAGAGGCCTCGGAATTCCTATTCCCAATCAAACCCTGCAGGACAAACCTCTTCTTTTATCGGAGGAAGAGAAGTCGGATCTGATTGCATTTATGGATGCACTTACCGATACTGCCGGACTCACAGCCATTCCCGTTTCACTTCCGGAATTTCCAAAAGGCGACAGCCTGAACCTGAGAAAAGTCGGGGGTGAATACTGAGTACACTTATGATACAGGCTACCCTTCAGGAAGGCGTTGATGACCTTACAAATCAGGAAAACAATTTCGTTGCCCTGAATTTGGCCGAATCAAACAGGCCCCTGTCGCTGATCTTCAACTCAGGAATTACCAATAGCGCCATAAATGACAGTGTCATAAACGGAGATGTCAATTCCGACCCAAGTTCACGGGCTTTCACGGTAAGCCTGGCATATTCGCGTGAAACGGTTATCCCGTCCTTATCCGACAGCAGCCCTGCCACGGGCAAGGAAAGTGTCCACTCTTTTTTCCCGTCAACAACACACAAACCTCCCTTATTCCCGATCAGCAGGTTTACAGCCCTGCAGAGTTCTTCATCACTGGCACCGACGGCAATTATATTATGCGAATCATGCGCTACGGATGAGGCAATGGCTCCTCTCTTTATCCCGAAATTCCTGATCAGCCCCAGTGAAGGTGGAGCATCGTGATAACGGTTCACCACCGTAATCTTGAGAATATCCGAAGCTGTATCTGAAACAACAACATTTCCTGTCTGCTTTCGTTCTCCTGTAACACAAAGAGTGATCAGTTGTCCGTCAAGTGCCTCAATAATATTAACCTTACCTTCCTGAATGGGAATTTCAAAATCAGCAGGAGTTTTCGGACTTGCATGAAACCGGTTCATAATGCGGTGTGTATCGGAAGAGAGCGCGCACCTGCCGTTTTTTACCACGACATTTCCGTTTATTACGGTTCTGTGAACCTGGAATGAATGCAGATTTTCGACAATAATAAAGTCCGCAGGATCTCCCGGCCTCAGTAGTCCCACATCAAGACCATAATGTTTCACCGGATTCAGACAGGCACATTGCAGCACCTTATACAGGTCGTAGCCCCGCCTGATTGCCCGCACTACCAATTGGTTGATGTGACCTTCTTCCAGATCGTCGGGTTGTTTATCATCGCTGCAAAACATCAGTTGCCCCGGGTACTCCTCAATCAGGGGAATCAGCGTGTCGAAATTCCGGGCAGCGGATCCTTCCCGGATCAATACCTGCATTCCTTGTCTGAGTTTATCCAATGCTTCGGGAAGCGTGAAACATTCATGATCGGTTGTAATACCAGCCCCGGAATATTTGGTCACATCACTCCCTCTCAGCCCCGGGGCGTGGCCGTCAATGACTTTCCGGTATTGTTGTGCTATCCGGATTTTTTCCATGACAACAGGATCCTCGGAAAGCACTCCTGGATAATTCACCATCTCCGCCAGGTATTTCAGGTGGTAGTCTCTGAAAAGAATTTCAATTTCCGATGCTGTAAGTGTGGCACCGCTGGTCTCATAAGCCGTTGCAGGTACACAGGAAGGGGCTCCGAAATAAATCTTCATCGGCGTTTTACGGGCGTTTTCCAGCATATAAATTACACCCTCCATTCCCAATACATTTGCCATCTCATGAGGGTCGCTTACGGTTGCAATCGTCCCATGAGGCAGTGAAAGTCTGGAAAATTCATAGGGCGTAAGAAGGGAACTCTCGATGTGTATATGCGCGTCAATAAAACCCGGTAAAATGTACAGGTTATCGGAATGATGTTCCTCGCGAATAGATTCTATTTTCCCGTCGCGAATTGTAATTGTACCCGGGTAAATACGCTGTTGAAAAATATCAACGATCCTGCCCTGAACAGATGCGCTATCAGCCATGAAATGGACCGGTAAATTTTAGTTCAAAGGTATTAAACTGAATATTCAGACCGGACGAACCTGTACAAATGCCCGTCTCACTTTCTGAAATCCGGGATCTTTACACACGATGCAGCTACCGGGATTTCAAAAGCCGGAATGTATATTGCTTTCCGCCCTGTAAAATATCAAGCAGGTAATGCCCGAAAGGCAGGGAATTTCCAATAGATAACACACCGGTTACCTGGCATTTCTCCTCTGCCAGCCTGCCTTCCATGGTGTACACCCTGACATCTGAAACCTTATGGAGTACTACGGTGCATGTTCCCGAAAAGGGATTTGGATACACCTGCATGAGGGCAGCGTCCGGACCGGAAATCCCGGAGCATGGATCAAACGTTACCGCAATGGTATCCCGGTTTACACACCCGAATGCGTTGGTCACCAAAACCCAGAAGGGAAACGTTCCGATCCCGTGGCCGGTCGTATCTACGGTGATGAAAGATGCGTTGGAACCAGTATTCCAGAAATACGATGAATACCCTGCGCCTGGTGTCAGTACTATGGGTACATCTGAACAGGTAAGGGTATCAGGACCCAGAGAGACTGCCGGAATATCATGAACCGTAATTGTACCGGATGTACTGTTGCTGCAACCATTCGAATCCGTATAAGAATATTGAATGGTGTGTATGCCAGCGCCGGCTATACCGGTGTAAAATGTTGATCCGCCTACGCCTGTACCGGAGTAAATACCCGGCGAAGGATTGCCTCCGATTAATGCTACCGGCCCCGTATTCACACATACATCCTGAAATGGGGAAAGTGTGACAACGGGTAATGCATTCACTGTGATTGCGGAAGAATCGGAGTTCACACAACTGTTTCCATCCACATAAGTATACGTCAGGATAAAGATTCCTGTATCCGTAACCTGGGCATTGAATTCATTATTGGTTACCCCCGGACCGGAATAGGTTCCTCCCGGCGGCGACCCTCCACTCAATGCTACCGGAGCCGATCCTTCACATACCGGGTCAAAAGGAGCTACGGTTACTGTGGGCAGGCCATAAACCTGAATCGTCCGGGAATCAGAAGAAGTGCAGCCGTCACCGTCTGTATAAGAATAGGTAATGGTGGTGGAGCCGGTACCCGCAACCGAAGCGGTGAAACTGCCCCCCGAAACTCCGATCCCTGAATAGGTTCCTCCCGGAGGACTGCCTCCGCTGAGTGAAAATGCGGGTGCATCAACACATACGCCGGAGAATGAGGATAGCGAAACATTCGGCGGCGAATGAACGGTAATACTGCTGGTATCTGAAGATGAACAGCCGTTGATATTGGTAAAAGTATAAATGATATCATGTGTACCGGATCCCGCTGCCGACGGATCAAACTGGTTGCCACTGACACCGGTGCCGCTGTATATACCACCGGAAGGGCTGCCTCCTGTCAATGTCAGCGGAGAACCATTACTGCACTGGTCACTGAAACTTCCCAGGGTAACCGAAGGTGGTGAAAATATCCGAATGGTATTGCTTGCTGTATTCGAACAGCCCTGGGAATTGGTATAGGTATAATATAAAGTGAGAATACCACTGCCGGCCGCGGCAGGATCAAATATACCTCCTGTAACTCCCGGGCCATTGTACACACCGCCCGAAGGTAACCCTCCCGAAAGTGCAAAGGGTGCATCGTTCCGGCAATGGTCAGGAAACTGGGAAAGACTGACCGACGGAAGTGAAGAAACCGTAATGGTGATTTTCTGTGAAACCTGACAGCCCATGGTGTCTGAACCATAGACCGTATAGGTAGTGGTGGACGCGGGTGTTGCTGTTACAACTGAATCTGTGGTGGAAGATAAACCCGTGGAGGGATTCCAGAAATAACTGTTTGCTCCATTGGCTTCAATGGTCGTGGATTCCCCAACACATAATGCGGTATCAGCAGCAACCACGCTCAGTACGATTCCCGTAGCAATGGTATCTACCGAGGGATAAACAGAGGTAAGGTAATTGATTCCGAAGCCGGTTCCGTTAAACTCAAATACGGCAAAATAATAATGTACGCCACCGTTCAGCCCCGTTACAACGACATTGGTGCCGTTGCTGTTGTACACAACATAGTTCCCGTCACCCAGGTTGCTCCCTCCACCGAAATTGGTAGCAGCATTGTAGGTAGTTCCATCCACAGGCATCTGGCTCACGGGGCCGTTGGCTCTTGCAATCACCAGCCTCCTCGCACCATCACCCGATATCCAGTTCAGTTCTGCCTGATTGCAAACCGAGGGATCGACAGTGAGAAAACTCGCCGGAAATGTTGGCTCGGATGCATACACCGAATACTGCGACTCCAACCCGTCGGTGGCAAACGCATAGCACGGAATACCCGCACACAGGTTTATCAGTACAATACATTGAATCAACCGAATTTGAATCAGATTCATAAAGATGAGGGGTAATAATTACCTGTTGATTTTCAGGTTCAAATGATGTTTTACAAGGTTAAATATAACGCTAAAAGTAAGAATTTGTTGCATTTCCTGCCAGCAGATTCCTGTTATGAATTTCCTGAATTTCATATTTCTGAAATCTGAAAAAATCCCGTTTCCCCCCTTGTTCTGACTCGATATATCTGCAGTTTTATTATTTTATTTGAGTAATTTCGCGGGATACTTAACTAACATACACATGAAACATCTCTCCACCTTCGCATTTCTGTTGCTATTTGTATGGTTCGGATCTCATTCCGCCACCGCCCAATTGCGTTTGCCCCAACCCAGTCCTCATGCAACCGTCAGCCAGACCATCGGACTAACCGATATCACCATTGATTACAGCTCACCGGGAGTAAAGGGTCGCACCATTTTCGGAGGACTGGTTCCCTATGATAAGATTTGGAGAACCGGTGCTAACTCTGCCACAACCATCACCTTCAGTAACCCTGTGGAAATTGAAGGTACCAACGTCCCCGAAGGTACCTACTCGGTTTTTACCATCCCGGGAGAAGCCGGATGGCTTGTTATCCTGAATAAAAACAAAACCGCATCTACCGGAGATTACAAGGAGGCTGAGGATTTGATGCGCATCAAGGTAAAACCCCAGGCTTCCCCCTTCCGTGAAAGGATGGCGTTTCTGTTTTCGGATTTTACCGATAATCAGGGAACCATTAACCTCGAATGGGACAAAACCCGGGTCTCCTTCGTTGTTAAGACACCGACAGAAAAATTTGCTGAAGAAAATATTAATAATGTACTCGGCGGAAGCTGGAGAGCCTATAATTCGGCCGCACGTTACATGATGGAAAAGAAAAACTACGACAAAGCCCTGGAATATGTGGACAAATCCATCAACCTTACCAGCGACTGGTTCAACAACTGGACAAAATCTCAGGTGTTGTCTGAACTCGGCAAAAAAGCGGATGCATTAAAGTATGCACAAACCGCCAAAATGCTGGGTGATAAATCAGAAGGCTTCTTCTTTAAAGATCAGGTGGAAAAGGCTATTGCCGACCTTTCAGGAGCAAAAAAATAATCTTACCTGTTAGTCATTTTGTAACGGGGATACCGGTGGCGTGTCCCCGTTTTTATTTTGTAGGAATGGTTGTATCAGAAAAGCAAATGCAATTACCATAATACATCCGACCATATTGAGCCAGAGAAAAGCAATGTCACCGGCAAAATAGACGGCAAATACCACCGCCTCCGCAAGAAGTGCGGCATAAAATACTGCGGTACCCCTGATCATCCTGATGTAAAAGGCGATGACAAATACCCCAAGAATGGTTCCGTAAAACAAGGACCCAAGTTTATTCACCGCTTCGATGAGGCTTCCGAGCTGATTTGCAAACATGGCGACTCCGATGGCATAAGCACCCCAGAAAACCGTTGTCCACCTCGAAGCATGAACGTAATGCAGCGCTCCCCTGTCTCGGCCAAACAGGCGTTTATAAATATCCACTACCGTGGTACCTGCCAATGCGCTCAACTCGGAGGAAGTAGATGACATGGATGCACTGAAGATTACTGCAATCAGTAAGCCAATCAAACCGGCTGGAAGATAATGGGTAACAAATGACAGGAAAATATAATTGGTATCATTGGTTTCAGACATGGGATCATTGGCTTTCATCAGCGACTGGGCTTTCGCACGGATTTCCTTCATCCCTTTCTCCTTGCTGTCAACGATTTCAGCATTCCTCCGCAAACCCTTCTCATCTCCGGTTTTTATGGATTGAGTCAACTGCGATAAATATTCCTGTTTCTCATTAAATATTTTATTGTAGGTATTGTTCAGTTCTGTGTACTGACCTCCCGAAGGACTTCTCAGAATTTTTTGTTCTTCAACATTGTTGAAATGCATCGGTGGCCGGTTAAACTGGTAAAACACAAAGACCAGCGCTCCGATCATCAGTATCAGAAACTGCATGGGGATTTTAATAAATCCATTGAACAACAACCCCAGCCTGCTCTGGCCGATACTTTTACCGGAAAGGTAACGCCCGACCTGTGACTGATCGGTACCGAAATACGAAAGTGCCAGGAAGAAACCTCCGATCAGCCCCGACCAGATGTTGTATTGATTTTGCGGATCAAATTTGAAATCCACTACATTTAATTTCCCCAGCGAACCGGCAACCCTGAGCGAATCCCAAAAAGACATGTTGTCGGGCAGGAGTTTAACCACCATGATTCCGGCAAGACACATGCCTATGAATATGACAGCCATCTGGTGAAGCTGGGTGATATTCACCGCACGGGACCCGCCCGATACGGTATAAACTACCACTATCCCTCCCGTGGCAAGAATCGTCCAGTATATATTCCATCCCAAAATGGATGACAGAATAATGGAAGGAGCATATATGGTCAGGCCACACGCAAGACCTCTTTGTATCAGAAAAAGAAATGCCGTCAGGGCACGGGTTTTCAGGTCGAAACGGGATTCAAGAAATTCGTAGGCGGTAAAAACATTCAGCCGGTGAAAAATCGGGACAAATGTGATGCAAAGAACAATCATGGCAAGTGGAAGCCCGAAGTAAAACTGAACAAAACGCATTCCGTCCACATAGGCCTGCCCGGGTGCTGACAGAAAGGTAATCGCACTGGCCTGTGTAGCCATGATGGATATTCCTACCATATACCAGGGCATGGTTTTATCCGCCAGCAGATAACTGTCAATGGTTTTATTCCCCCGGCTTTTCCACATGCCGTACAAGGCAATAAATGCCAGGGTCCCGCAAAGAACAATCCAGTCAGCAGGACTCATGAAAAATAATCTTTAAACAGAGTGAATAAGAAAATCAATCCGGCCAGATAAGCCAGTAAAAACAGGTACATCCGCTTCCATGTTGAAAAAAACGGAGGCTTGTCTTCGTTCGGCTGAATCATTTATTCCTTGTCATGAACCGGATAGCCGGCAGCCATTAAATTCACAAACAACCTGTAGGCGCCGGGTACTCCGGCAGGCAATTCTCTGAAGAAGGAAAGCCCCGTATAAATGAATATACCTTTTCCATATCGTGCATAAATCAGTGAACCGTCAAGTGGCTTATCTCCCGTATCATTCATGGAAAATACAGATGTATAAGCTGAGTCGGCATTTCCGGCAAAATACAACCCGCGCTCCTGAATCCAGCCATCAAAATCTTTTCCGGTAATTGCATTAGGAGATTTCAGCAGTGGATCCGAGGGATGAATAAACCGGACTTCCGCGTTTTCATCCGTCACCCGGTCGCGGGTAATATCAAAGGGATAGGGGCCAAGCCGGGTTTTCACACTACTGAGAAAATTGCTGGTATTATACTGGGTAAGCAGGGTGCCTCCTGCTTTTACAAAATCCATAAGCCGCTGCTGATATACAGCAATCCGGTCATTGGTGTTATATGCACGAATACCGGTGATGATTACATCATATACCGATAAGTTGCCACCCGTCAGTGTGTCATCCCCCAGAGTGGTTACCTTGTATCCTGCCTGTTCCAGGCACTCGGGGATTTTATCTCCTGCGCCTGTAATATACCCGATCTTCAGCGGTACGGTCTGCAGGTTGATGGAAACGCACCGGGTATCTGCATTGCGCACCAGCGTCTGGATAGGGATATGATCGTGTTCGATCATCACCGTCTTCTTACCGTATTCGCGTCCAGAAATTATGGAAGAGAACAGAAAACGACCGTCATTGTATCCACGGGAAGGAACAACACTGAAAGTAAACTGTTTTTCCTCATCTTTTTTTGTGAAGCCGAAAGGTATGGAGGCGGGTTTTACAGTCCATCCCTGCGGTGCCCTGAGAAAGACCTCCCCTTTCTGGTCGTCTTTATTGGCATGTACCACGGCACTGATCTTTCTTTCCCTGCTCCTGACAAAAATGCTGACATCCTCAACGGGATTAACCGATACCGGAGGAAGTATTTCCAGTTGCCTGTACTGTTCCCCTTTTACAGGATCCACCCATTTATACAGCACCGGACGTTCGATGGTAATGCTTTGGTTTCCGGCAAGCAGGGTTATTTTTGCCGATATGGCCGGTGGACTTTCGGGAGTGCCTTCCAACAAACGGCTTTTTACGGTAAATGTACCCTTGGATGCAGGAAGATCTAACCAGTAAGGATTTGTGTACCTGGCATCAGGAGGCACCTTGACTTTTACATCAAAAGATACCAGCCGGTTGAAGGGTAAAACCGTATCCGTAGTAAGGGTTTCCTTTCCGGGTATCATGATGGATTTCACTGTGAGTGGAAAATCTGATCGGATGATGCTGCTCACCGACACCGAAATACTATCACCGGGAACAACAGAATACTGGCCGGCAACCGCCTCTGCAAATAAACCGGAACAGGCGGCTATCAACTGATCCGTTTCCAGCAACTTTCTCGACTTCCAGTATTCATCGGTGATGTTTTCTTCAATGGCACTTCGTACCTCAAGCAGGCCTTTTACGGATGCCGCCGGATCTTCAGGTTTAAATTCATGGATGATTCCCTCAATCAATTTACCGACGATTTCTCCGTTCCGGACCCTTGTCCACGAAGTATTGATCCCGCTTAATTCATTGCCTGAGAATGCCTGACCCTTTAAAAATTTCAGGTAGTCGTTCTGACTCCCCCTGCTCCGGGCAGTACCGAATCCCTGACTTTTATGCATACTCCTGCTTTCTGAGGCAAGCTCTCCATACGATTTCCCCAACAGCGGATTGTAACTGCCAACATCTACCGCACATACTTCCTGTGGATTACTGATATCTTCCGGCTTGGGCCGGAATACATTCCAGAAAATCCTCGTAGCCTGCCAGGGTTCCACCCATTGGAATTGTTCGGGGAACGCACTCTTATCCGCGGCCCTGTCAAAGGCCTCCAGTCCGAGAATCGCAGAAGCTGTGTGATGTCCGTGCCCGCCTTCACCGGTTGTCGGGAAACGGAGTATAATTATATCCGGGCGGAATTTCCGGACAGCCCAAACCACATCACTGAGAATACTGTCTTTGTTCCAGATGGAAAATGTTTCTTCAGGGCTTTTGGTATATCCAAAATCAATAGCACGGGTGAAAAACTGACCCGCCCTGTCTATCCGCCTTGCTGCAAGCAACTCTTCGGTACGTATTACCCCAAGTAAATCACCCTGCTCGTTTCCAATCAGGTTTTGCCCTCCGTCACCACGGGTTATGGCAAGATAGGTGGTTTGCAGGTGCTTTTCATTCGCATAATATCCGAGAAGTCTTGTGTTTTCGTCGTCCGGGTGCGCGGCTATATAAAGAACCGAACCCAGTGTATTCAGTTTTTCAAGAGAGAGGAGGATGTCTGATGTATTGTAAGCAACAGGTTGTGCCTGGATTTGGTAAACACACAGGCAAAGCAGCAGCCACAGGGAACTCTTTTTCATAACGGTTTGAAATGGGGATTTTCAAAGATAGGGCTTTTGGAGGAATGTGGTTATTACTCCCGTACTGACCTTTCCGGACAAGGGATTTCCTGATTGACAGGTTACAGCCGGTAAGGTAAAGTATCAAGTCAAAAGTGTTTTTAACAATGTATATGTAACAAATTACCGGAAATCATCCACCACCCCGTGAGCCGATGTTGTATTTTTAAGAATGCGTCTCCGGAAAACACAACACAGCAGGAAAAATTTTCCCGGTTGTCTGTTACTCCTGATATTCATTGTAACGGGAGTTGCACAACCGGCAGTTGCACAGACTCTCGTACCCAACCCCGGATTTGAGATTCAGGATTCCTGTCCGGTTTCTTCCGGGCAACTTAGTCTCGCTCCTCCCTGGCATTCACCAAATGCCAATAGTCCGGATCTCTTCAACGCATTGTGTCCCACGCAAAACATCAGTCCAAGAACGGGATGGGGCAGTGCAGGCCTGTATGCCTATAACCTTGCACCAAATTACCGCGAGTATGTTGCCGCTGCACTTGACTCACCTCTTGTGACCGGCCGCACTTACTGCGTTTCCTTCTGGGTAAAATGCGCCGCTTACAAATATGCAGTGGGCAAACTGGGAGCATACCTTGTTTCCGGTGATATCCACCTGACTACTTCCGGACCCATTAACGCAACGCCTCAAATCGAAAACCCGGACTCCGTCTCCCTGTCACCCCCGGTATGGACTGAGATAAGTGGTATTTATACAGCCACCGGTGGAGAGGCTCATATCGTGATCGGGAATTTCTATAATGATGCAAATACTTCCCTGACAATCATCAATCCAAACAGCAGCAGCCTTTCTGCATATTACCAGGTTGACGACGTTTCAGTGAGTTCATGCACCAACGGTATTGAAGAGCAGGAAATGAACGGCACACGGATCAAAGCATATCCCAATCCTGCATACAATGAGATTCGGCTTTCATTTTCTCCTGCGATTCAGCATGGTTGTATTATTCTTATAAATACCTGTGGAAAAACAATCAGGACGTTTTGCCGGCCACAGGTTCTTAATGGCGAAACAGTACTCGACCTGCACGGTGTGGATTCGGGTTTGTATTTTCTGATTTTGCCATGCGAAGCCGGGATGGTCTTCAAAAAAATCAATATTCTTCATTGAATTTATGCTGGCAGAAGACTGCAATATATTGACTAAGCACAACCGGTGACACGGTTTTTTACGGAAATGCCAATTCTTTGCCGTTTGGAAAATTTCGGTTCGACAAATTTTCATTCCTGTTCGCCAAAATAGATTAGAAGAATTTTTAAAAAATAATTAATATTAGCTCCTCAATTAAAAATAAACGCACCCCAAATGAAAACAACTCTACTCACAATGGTTACAGCATTTCTGCTGTCCACCACGCTGCAAGCCGCCACCCATGTGGTTCAGGTGAAAAACTTTGAATTCGATCCACAGGATCTTTTTGTAAACGTAGGCGATACCATTACCTGGAACTGGGTTAACGGAAACCATACAACCACTTCTGATTCAGTACCTGCTGGTGCCCTTTCATGGAATAATCCAATAACTTCTGCTTCACCTTCCTTTTCATACATTGTAACAGAAGAAGGAATCTATTCCTATATCTGCACTGTGCACGTTTCCATGGGAATGATCGGAACCATTACTGCAACAAGCAGTACAGGAATTCCTTCAATGAAATTTTCAGATGTTTTTTTTACAATAGGTAACAGTAATCCTTCCGGGGCTATAATGCTGAACTATGTTTTATCAGCGCCCGAACAAATACAACTGTGTATCATGGATCTGGACGGTAAAATCATTCAACGACATAGTGAAAATTATCCTGCCGGAAACTCCACAGCAATTATCCAAACCGGAGAAATTCCAAAAGGTATTTATCTGATTGAGGCCATTGCCGGCAACAGAAGACAGGTTGCACGATGCGTTTTGAATTGAACCACCTGAGTTTCTGCTGAAATCATCCTGTTTTCCCGTGTTTATATCATTCACAACTGAACATCGTAACCGAATGGTATATATCCGGTGTTGGGAAGACCCCTTAGTACAGATTTTCTGAAAAAGGATTCCCTGCAGAATTTCAGATAAGGAAAATACATCTGATGCAGCGCTGATACCGTACGCAGGAGATGATGGGATAGCCTGCCGCTACCTCATGGATTGTATCCAGGGAATTTCTCCTGTTGTAATACCGCCCCGATCCTTAATCCGGAAGATCGTTATTCCACAAACCCGGCCAGTGACTGGTGCCGGTAACAGGCTTAGGCTGCCTGCCCGCCTGATGGCTTAACAGATTCCTGCTATCTGTTTATGATTATTTTTCTGTTTTCAACCCGTCCCTTATTCACCACCTGAATACTATAGAGTCCGTTTGCAAATCCCGAAATGTCGAGCCGGGCAGATTCATGGCTGGTAACCATGTCGCATAGAATTTTTCCGTTAATGTCTGTAAACCGGAGGTTGGATCCTGTGGGAATTTTGGGGATCGTCAGTGCATTGCCTGATGGATCGGTATTGACATCAAAGGAAAAATCATTCAGTTCCTGAGAAGATACTCCTGATGACATAATATCCACATAGGTAAGGGTATTGCTGTCATGGTCAAACACAGCAACCCAGAATAAAGGGGCTAAGGTACACCATTGGTAATCCACCAATCCGTTTCCGTAATCGGCCCGGATACGCACTACATCGTTGTATGTGGCCGTTGGTGTAATTAAGGTACCGTATCCGTCGTAGGTGATGGTTACGGTATTCTGTACACCTCCCACCTTCTGGTAGCTGTCGGTTACGGAATCATTAAAATTAAAAGGAAAAATCAACAGCGTCCTGGGATCGGGAGTATAATCACTTCCAAAACCCGGCTGGGTAATTCTCCAGGCCTGTACTTCCATGTCGGTCGCACTCGTTTTAAAAAAACTATATGTGCCTGAAAATGCCATGCAGTAGTTTGCCGTAGGAAATGAACTTCCTATGGGTGATGCAGCCGGTGATATCACATCAATGGTTCCGGCCTGAGAGAATGTCAGCGAGCTGAAATCCCAGATTTGATTGGCTCCTGCACTTCCCACTCCGGCAGGGCTTAGTGAAGCTACAGTAACATTAAAGGAATTACCGGCAGCCGGAAGGTTGTTTCCATTGAGCATAACGGGTTGAGTAAAGGCACCGGAAGAAATGAGGATGAGAATGACAGGTAATAATTTTTTCATAGAAGTAATTTTATGGTATGTTGGATCTGTTTATAATTAATACGGTAACTTTAATATGTTTCTGTTCCAAAGTTAATAGCAAAATCCATATCTCAAAATACCAAAAAACATCCGGCGGCAGGCTCCTGTTACATGTGCATCACCCGGCTGAGGAGGCGGGGTTCCTGTTGCCGGCAAGGTCGTTACCCGCCTTTTTATACCTGTTTGATTTTGGAATCCAAAAGAATGAAAAACCGATCTCCTTCCAAGTCTATACCATCCGGTTTCGGAATTTCATTTGTGATGAATGGTATAATTACTTCAGAGTAATTAGAATCCAGTAGCCGGTAAGATTGTCTTTCTGTATTTTTTTTTCCTGGCCTCTTATCATGGATTTCAACAGGTTGGCTCAAACCATTCACAAAACTTTTAGAATAGAGAACTGTTTGTGTGGAAAAGTCAGCACCTCCGGGGATGCATTTCCTTTCCTGCCTGATTATCGTCTGTGTGGCTGTCAATTTCATGCGCTTCCCAAAAATAGGATAGCCATTATTTGTGTTTTACCATTATATTATTGTATTTTACTAATATTACGGATTTTACCTTGTTTCCTAAGCCATTGATTTTATTAGCTTTCAGAAGTTTTCACAAAACCCCAACAAAACATGTGTAAAGTTCTACTCAGCGTAGTAACGGTTCTTCTATTACCCGTTATTTCCTTCTCCCAATGCACTACTACCAACGCCACCTCTTGCCAATGCAAAATTCCAGGCCAGACCGACTGCGACCTGCTGCCCGATATTGAGGTTGGTCACCCTCCGTTTTATGATCTGGGGGCAACCTATGGTGTGATCGAATATTCCCAAACCGGAAACGGTGCCGATGACGGAAGATTAAAGATTACGGTTTCCACACCCAATACCGGATTCGGACCTCTTGAATTACGGGCAACGAACATATTTGTATGCGGTACCGATACATTTGTGGGAACCGCCCCCAGCATTTGCCCTGATGGCATTTCCTATCCTAAAATTCTGATCAACCAGCGCATCTATCACAAGGGCGGAAACAACATGACCTGGTACGACAGGGCTGCAGGCACCATGACCTACCATCCCACCCACGGCCACATGCACGTTGACAACTGGGGCAATTACAGCCTCCGCATTCGTGATACCCTTGATCCCAATCCTCTGCACTGGCAGGTCATCGGCACAGGAACCAAACTGGCGTTCTGTGTGGAAGACTACGGCACTTGTGCAGGCTATCCGGATCACTGCCTTGACAGCCTTGGAAATTCGCTCAACAGCAACAGTAATTTCCCGAATTACGGACTGGGTGGCGGAGGATACAACTGTTCTCCCACCGTACAGGGAATCAGCTCAGGGTATGTGGATATCTACTGGACCAGCCTTGACGGAATGTGGATTGACATTCCTCCCGGTATTTGCAACGGAGAATACTGGATTGTCTGCGAGGTAGATCCAAACAATAATTTCGTTGAGGAAAATGAGAACAACAACATCTTTGCTGTTCCTTTTACTCTTACCAAACAGGAACCCAATCCTGCTACCAATCCGGTGAATGTCGCCATTGCCAATTCTGCACTGAATTTATGTCAGGGCGAAACCGTAACGTTAAGTGCTGCCCAGACAAATCCGGGAGAATCCTACCTGTGGAGCAACGGAGACACCACATCAACTACAACCATTAGCCAGGGTGGAACCTATACCGTCCAGGTTACCAATGCCTGCGGCACCGGCGCCTCCCTGCCCGTAACCGTAAATGTGTTTGCTCACCCCGCAGCACCCGCTACCACTGATGATACGATTCCGGTTGCCGGCCAGGCAACACTGAGCGCTACCGCCGGCGGTGCCATCAACTGGTATGACGCACCCGTGGGCGGAAATCTCCTCGGAACCGGAAATACATTCACGACACCTCTCATCAGCACCACCACTTCGTTCTGGGCCGAAAGCCAGGAGAACCACGCAGGCAGTATGTTTCATGTCGGTCCGGCGGACAATACCATAGCGGGAGGGGGATATTACACAGGCGATCAGTCGCTGGTGTTCGATTGTTTCAACCCGTTTATACTGCATGCGGTGAATGTTTATGTTCAGACTGCAGGAACCCGAACCATCGAACTCCGTGACAACCAGAACAACCTTCTTCAGTCACAAAACGTAACCGTTACCGCCGGATTGAACACCCTTGTCCTTGATTTCTCCGTTGCACCGGGTACGGGTTACCAGCTTACACGCAGCGGCGGGGATATGTACCGGAACAATCCCGGATCCGGTATCGGCTTTCCCTTCACCATTGATAATTTTTGTACTATCACCGGAACCACCGCCGGTGCCGGATACTATTATTTCTTTTATGACTGGGATGTAAGACTTCCTGACAATTCCTGCATCAGTTCGCGTACCGAAGCCATCGCTTATGTTTCTTCCCCGACACTGGTTGCAGGGGTAAATGAACTGAACTCACTAAAGGCCTATCCGAATCCTGCCCATAACAATGTAACCGTTTCCTTTATATGGAACGACACGGATGTTCCCCTGCTCGAATTGACAGATGCCATCGGAAATGTGGTCATTTCCCGCCACCTCGGTGAGCTGAAAGGCTCTTACGAGGAAATGCTGGATGTATCAGGTACGGCAGCAGGAGTTTACAGCATACATATTCTTTCCGAAGGGAAAAATTTCTATCATAAACTGATTATCCAGTAAGCCCTGTGAAACACAAAAAAAGCATCTGCCGGAAACAGGTGCTTTTTTTATTCCCCTTCTGAGTCTGTGACACAGATGTACTGCAGGTATCATTTCAGGAAACAGGGATAACAGTATCTTTGTATTATGAAAAACAGTATTTGGATGATTTTTCTGTTCCTGTCTCTGGCAACACAGGGACAGCAGACCTTTACGGTATTTAACCGTTTTAATTCTCCTCTTCCCGATAACCAGTGCAGGTATATCGCCATAGATTCCCTCGGGCGAAAGTGGTTCTGCACCGAGTACGGCCTGGCCATTTACAACGATACAACCTGGGAGGTCTATCAGACTTCCAATTCGGGAATTCCCGACAACTCTGTCAAGCATGTTGCCTTTGACCGCCTGGGCAATGCCTGGATCTCCACACAAAACGGCGGAATCTGCAAATTCGACGGAACAAACTGGACCGTTTACAATCATTCAAATTCAGGTATGCCGTCGGACTATGTACGCAGTGTGATGATTGACCGTTCGGGCAGAAAATGGATCTGCACCGACAGCGGCCTGAGTATTTTCAATGATACCCTTTTTGAAAATTATGACATATTGAATTCGTCCCTCCCGGTGAATAATATAACGTCAGCCGTACAGGAAAATGATTCAGTTACCTGGCTGGGAACCATCAATGGTGGCCTGGTAAAAATGAACAGAACCGCCATGACCAACTGGAATGTTCCGGTAAATGGCTTCCCGGATAATTCCATCCTTCAGATGTTTCTCGACACTTCCGGCATCCTGTGGATGGCATGCCCTACCGGCGCCTTGGTTCGTTTCTACCAGGGCTCCTGGTTTTCCTATAACACATCGGGGTCGCTTATTCCGACCAACAGCCTTACCTCACTCACTCATGATTCACTCTGGAATGATTACATGGGATCAAACGACAAAGGCATTGTGAAAAGAGTGAACAATGATTTCTATTTCTGGAACACCTCCAACAGCGGAGTACCTGATGATGCCGTATTTTCCGTTGCCGTGGAAAGGACTGGCCTTGTATGGGCAGGCACGGAATCACAGGGAGTAGTCCGCTTCGATGAAAACCTGTGGACCGGCCCCTTGCCGTATCTGAACCTGAATCCCGTATCAGTGTATCCGAATCCCGTTTCGACGATGGTACAGGTGGATGCAGGTAGAGAGAGGATTCATAAAATTACGGTACGTGATGTCACAGGTAAAGAATTATTTTCTGAATCGTACACAATTCCTGCACTGAGTCACACGGTCATCAGCCTGAACCGGATTCCCGCGGGCATGTACTTTATTTCGGTGAATACCGGCAGTAAAACCTGCACTAAAAAGCTGATGAAGGTTCAAAACTGAATGTTTTAAACCGGGAAGATGCTGCGGATGAATGGTACGTCTGTCAGCCGGAGTCTGAACATCAGGCAAAAGCCTCCTGATACTTCCTGAGAACCTCTTCCAGAATTTCATACACGGATTCAGGAGTATCCGCAGTAACCAAACGCATCCTGAACTCCTTAAAGTGATCCATCCCTTTGAAATAGTTGGCATAGTGCCGGCGCATTTCAAAAATCCCTGTTCTGTCGCCCTTCCATTCAAGAGATTTTTGAAAGTGTATTTTGCATACTTCCACACGGTGGCTGATGTCCGGCGCAGAAGCTGACAGGCCTGTGGACAGGTATTCCCGTATTTCCCTGAATATCCAGGGATATCCGATGCTGGCTCTTCCAATCATCACTCCATCCACGCCGTAACGATCCCTCATTTGCCGGACTTTTTCGGGAGAATCAAGATCTCCATTACCGAATACAGGAATGTGCATCCGGGGATTTGCTTTCACCCGTCCGATAAGTGTCCAGTCCGCCGAACCTTTATACATTTGTTTACGGGTGCGTCCGTGAATGGTAAGGGCCTGTATCCCTGCATCCTGAAGACGTTCGGCGGTATCCTCAATATTCAGGCTGAACTCATCCCATCCAAGGCGGGTTTTAACCGTCACCGGAAGGCTCACCGCCTTCACAATAGCTTCGGTCATCTTCACCATTTTGGGTATATCCTGCAACAGGGCTGCGCCGGCACCGCGGCAGGCAACAGCTTTCACAGGACAACCGTAATTGATGTCAATAAGATCGGGGTGAACGGCCTCGGCAATTTTTGCAGCTTCCACCATTGCCTCCATATCTCCTCCGAAGATCTGGACTCCGATGGGCCTTTCGTATTCAAACACATCCAGTTTTCTCCGGCTTTTCAACGCATCACGGATGAGTCCTTCACTGCTGATGAATTCGGTATACATCAGATCTGCTCCCTGCTGCTTGCACACATACCGGAAGGGAGGATCGCTCACATCTTCCATGGGTGCAAGCAGGAGCGGAAACTCCGGCAGTTCTATCGTTCCTATTTTTACCAATTTGTTATTCCCGAGGTGCTTATGAAATGTTTTTGAATCCCGCCGGAAATAAGGTTGAGATCCTGTTTCGTTCTGGTCCCTGCCGTTTATACCCCGCTTCTCCGTTCTATGAATCAGGAATGGTCTATCTTCGCGTTTCCGGAAGGGATGCAAAGGTACAATAAGATGAGTTTCAAGGCAATCTGGACAAATAACAGTCCCTATTCAAAATTTTTGATAAGCGTAGGGATCATTCTTATTTCTGCGGTTTTTTTTACCATTATTGGTACGGTCCTCGCCACAGCCATTTTTGGCATTACCACATCCGACATTCAGTCCATGCAAAACGACCTGCAGAATCCGCAAAGCATCTCCGTCTATAAATTGATACAACTTGTTACCGCCATAGGAACCTTTGTTATTCCCCCCTTTGTGCTGGCCTGGCTGTTTGACGGACAACCCTCCTCTTACCTTTCCCTTCGGAAAAGTCCGGGAAAAATCAGCGCCCTTGCTGTCATTGTACTCATGGCAGGTGCTCTGCCCTGCATCAATTTTCTGGGTGAACTGAACACCCGTATGCAGTTGCCCTCCTTTATGCACGGACTGGAAACCTGGATGAAACAATCCGAGGAGAATGCTGCAAGGATTACCGGTATGTTTATGAATATGAAAAACACTGCTGACCTGTTATCCACACTTTTGATAATCGCGCTGATTCCTGCAGTCGGTGAGGAGTTGCTGTTTCGCGGTGTCATTCAAAAAATATTCACCGGCTGGCTGAAGAACAATCATACCGCCGTTTGGTTGACGGCCTTTTTATTCAGTGCCATGCACATGCAGTTTTACGGTTTTATTCCGCGGATGCTGATGGGCGCCATGCTCGGCTACCTGTTGGTATGGAGCGGAAGTCTGTGGCTTCCGGTAATTGCTCATTTTTCCAACAATGCACTGGCGGTACTGTTTACCTATTTTTACAAGCCCGGCACGGGCAACTTCAATGCAGACACCATTGGGATCGGAGAAGGCCAGACGCTATTGCTGATTTCAAGTGCCTTTCTGACGGTGGTCTTGCTTTGGTATGTATGGCATACAGCGTCAAAAACCCGGTTGCTTCCCAGCGAATAAATCCCTAATTTTGTGCCTCTTTCAGCAGAAATTGCATTGATTTCCGCTGATTAAAAGGAACCGGAGAGATGCAGGAGTGGTTGAACTGGCACGCCTGGAAAGTGTGTAGGCCCCAAAAGGGTCTCGTGGGTTCGAATCCCACTCTCTCCGCTTTCATCCAACAATGGAATCACCTTTCTGAATCAGCCTATGATACTTGTTTCTGACTTTTCCTGAAGAACCAACAGCGCCATTTCCGTATGAGTATGCATATAACAAGAGCTGACCTGTAGAGTCTGCAATAAAAACACAGGTACCTCGCCCATCCATAGCGGAAGTGATGGGATGCACATTACTCAAGTCTGAAAAGTCAATTCCCGCACTGTCTCCAAAACACCATACAGCGTTTCTCAATTTCCGCTTGCAATAGAATGAAAGGCAACAAGAAGTAATGTTTGAATAATCAGCCGTTTCAACCAGGTCATCTCATTATTATAAATAAATTGAGTAATATTTTTTTATTTTGAGCGAGCCTGTAAATAATTTTGTGTAAACGTCATTTCTCACAGCCATTTTATTGTCGACATCTGTTTTCAATAATAAGAGCCTGTAAATAATTTATTTATCAATCACCTGACCAAGTCTTCTCAAGAAAAATTGCACTTATTTGTCCGAAACATGTTTGAGTAATGGAAGCATTAATGATTGATTGTTTGATATTATATTCTGTTCATATTGTCTGTCCGTTTTCTGCTTAATCGTCCTCTTTAGGCTGACCGCTATCTCACAAATATAGAAAAGTTCTACCCAAAAATTTTCATTACGCCGGCAGGAATGGCGGAGTCAACGACGGGTTGAAAAGATATCGTGAAAGAAATCGCGCCAGGAAGTTCATCTGCCCCTTCTCTCATGACGCAACCTTCATGCTCCCTTTCGGAAGTATTCAAATACCTTTCCTGCCTTCGATTTTCCAATGACCTCCGCCAGTTGTTCCTGCGTTGCTTCACGGATCTGCTTTACCGACCGGAATTGCTTTAACAGGGTGTCCGCCGTTCCCTGGCCTATGCCCTCAATTTCTGATAATTCGGTTTTTACCACACCCCTCGAACGGCGCTTCCGGTGATGGGTTATACCAAAACGGTGTACCTCATCCCGCAGGTGCTGAATCACCCGCAATGTTTCACTTTTCTTATCAATATAAAGCGGTAATGAATCACCCGGATAGTATATCTCTTCCAGTTTTTTTGCAATCCCGATTACGGCAACTTTTCCCTCCAGTCCCAGTTTACTCAGACTATCCAGGGCGGCGCTGAGCTGACCCTTGCCTCCGTCTATCACGATCAACTGCGGCAATGGCAGGGCTTCATCCTGAATCCTTTTGTACCTGCGGTATATCACCTCCTCCATGGAAGCAAAATCATCCGGCCCTTCTACGGTTTTAATATTAAAATGCCGGTATTCCTTCTTTGCCGGCTTCCCGTCAATGAATACGCTCATGGCCGCTACCGGATAGGCTCCCTGAATGTTGCTGTTGTCAAAACATTCTATGCGTCGTGGAAATTCTTTCAGCCGAAGATCCTTCTGCATTTTGTCCATCAGCCGGTTGACCCGGTTTTCAGGATGCTGCTTTTCCAACTGGAGGTTTTTCTCGCGTATGTAATTGCGGACATTGGTGAGTGAAAGCTCCAGCAGGTGCTTCTTGTCACCGATTTTCGGAACAGTGAAGGTCACCCCGGCAGGCTCCATGTCCGGCTTAAAGGGTACTATGATTTCCGTAGCATCACTTTCAAAACGGGTGCGCAGATCGGTAATGGCAATCTCCAGCAATTCTTCCGGAGTTTCATCAAGTTTTTTCTTCAGCTCAATGGTGTGCCCCTGAATGATGCCCCCGTTCATGATACGCAGGAAATTCACATACGCTGCATCCTCTTCGGTGATAATCGAAAACACATCGGTATTGTGTATGGCAGGATTCACTACCACCGACCTTGACCTGAATTTTTCAAGCTGTTCGATTTTCTCCTTCACCTGTTGGGCCATTTCAAATTCATGACTGGCTGAATATTCCTGCATCAGCGTTTTCAGGTGAAGAATCAGGTTGCTGCTGTTGCCTTTCAGAATTTGCCTGATTTCTTTTATGGACTGATTGTAATCCTCCTCCGTCTGTAACCCTTCACAGGGTCCTTTGCAATTTCCGAGATGGTATTCCAGGCAAACCCTGAATTTTTTCTTTTCAATGGTCTCCCTTGACAGGTTCAGGGTGCAGTTTCGTAACTTGTATAATTGCCCGATAAGATCCAGCAGGGTATGAATCATCTTCACCGGCGTGTAGGGCCCGAAATATTCCGACCCGTCGCGAACCAGCTTGCGCGTGATGAATACACGGGGAAATCGTTCCTTCTTGATACAAATCCACGGATAGGTCTTGTCATCCTTCAGGTTGACATTGTACCGCGGCTGGTGTTTTTTGATAAGACTGTTCTCCAGCAACAATGCATCCATCTCGGTATCTACCAGAAGTGTTTTGATGTCTTCGGTTTTCCGGACAAGCACCGTGGTTTTCCCGCTTTCATGACGGTCTTTCTGGAAATAGGAACTTACCCTTTTTCTGAGGGACTTTGCCTTACCGACATACAACAATGTACCTTCCCGGTCATAAAACTGGTACACTCCCGGACGGTCGGGAAGTGTGGAAAGGATGCGCTCGATGTGTTCTGACATGTCTTCCTGCCGGAAGGAATGTTGCATTCAGGCAGTACAAAAGTACGGCTTCGCCCGGATACCCGTGTCATGCCCGCACCATTTCTGTTGATTCAATGCCTGAAACGAATCCCGTACCGGCGATTTTCATTCATCCGGTGTGGTTGAGTCTGAAAAAAGATGTACCCGCTTATTACCTGATCTGTGCGTCCGTTGTATATCACAGGGTTTTTGTGATCAACCGGCTAAGGGTTCTGAAATGAAAAGCACTTGCAAATCATTCAGGAAATGTTGGGCGGGTTCTTCCCCGGATGACCTCAGGATAATTTATTACCTTGTCGGGATGAGAAAAAATCTTTTTTTGCTTTGCCTCATGGTGGCAGGTACATTCCAGGTCTTTGCCATGAAAAAAGCCTTCTTCATCGGCAACAGCTATACCTATGTAAACAACCTCCCGGATATGATTTCACGGCTTGTTTCCGCATCGGGTGACAGCCTGTATTATGCTTCCAGCGCACCGGGAGGATACACCCTGCAGGGGCATTCCACACTACCTGCTACTCTAAACGGCATCGCTTCGGGTGACTGGGATTTTGTGATCCTCCAGGAACAAAGTCAGATTCCATCCTTTCCGCAGTCACAGGTTGAACAGGATATGTACCCTTATGCTGTTTTTCTCGACAGCCTGGTTCATGCTGCCGGCCCCTGTACCCGTACGGTATTTTTTATGACCTGGGGACGGAAATATGGCGATGCTTCCAACTGTGCATCCTGGCCCCCTGTATGTACCTATGCCGGTATGCAGGAACAGCTTCGTTACAGTTACCTGCACATTGCTGACAGCGTGGGTGCTGTGGTGGCACCTGTGGGTGTTTCTTTCAGCAATTCTATTTCTGCCGACAGTACCCTGGACCTTTACCAGGGGGATTTCAGCCACCCAAATGTTGCCGGTACTTACCTTGCAGCCTGTACGTTTTATGCCACCCTGTACCGGAGAAGCCCCGTGGGTAATCCCTATATCTCCTCACTCAGCCCCAATACCGCCGCCATTCTTCAGCAGATCGCCGCAAGTACAGTTCTGGACAGTCTTGGAAACTGGTTTATTGGAAAACGTGCTGAATTTTCATATACCCTGAATGGTCTGAATGCACAATTTTCCTCAATTGCCGGAAGCAGTTTCACCCATAGCTGGAGCTTTGGCGGGACAAGTCCCGACCCTTCGTATTCCTTTCCTGCCCCGGGAAATTATACGGTTACGCATATTGTCTGTGACAGTTGCGGATGTGATTCGGCAACACAGGGTATTCAGGCCGGAATGATTTCCGTTCCCGAAATTTTATGGCAGCAAAACATCACGCTTTCACCGGTACCATTACAAAAAAAATACCTGTTGAAAATTCAAGGATTATCACCGGAAACTTCACTGCAGATGACGATCTTCAGTCTGGCCGGCAGCCGGATTTCTGAATACCACATCCCTCCCGAAGGCAGCCTGGTAATTGATTACAGCCCGTGGAGATCCGGTATCTATGTACTGAATCTTCGCGATGAAAAGGGAGCGGTAAAATACCTGAAGATGTTGGTGGAATAAGGGAATAATTGCATTTCTGTTTTCTTCCCGGCTATAATCCGTACATCGCCAGCAGATAGGTCAATGATGCCATCGTTGCGGTGCCCAGCAGTAATTCCCTGCGGTTGACTTTATCAAATGTGTCGGCGGGAGAATGGTGGTAATCAAAATACCGCTGCGAGTCCACCGCCAAACCGATCTGAGGTACCTGAAGCCGGCGCTTCATCGGTCCGATGTCCGCGCCGCCATGACCCTGATCCCAGCTCCATACATTGTATGGAATGAACAATGGTTTCCAGCTTTGTATTTTCAATTTCTTTGCCTCGCTCATATCCAGACCGAAGCCCATGGGCGTGAATCCTCCCGCATCGCTTTCAATCGCAGCAATGTGCTTTTCCTTTACCGTGTCAATCCGGGCAGCATAAGTAACCCCGCCGCGCAATCCGTTTTCTTCATTCATAAACGCAACCGCACGTACGGTCCGCTCGGGTTTTATCCCCAGTGTTTTAAAAAGCCGTAATACCTCCACTGCCTGAACCACTCCGGCTCCGTCATCATGGGCCCCCTGACCCACATCCCAGGAATCAAGATGTCCTCCGTTCACAATGATCTCCTCCGGATGACTCCTGCCTTTTATTTCACCAATTACATTATAGGACGTGGCGCTGTCCAGCATGCGGCAATTCATTTGCATGAAGAATTTTACTCCCTTGTCTGCCCTTATAATCCTGCTGAGCAGGTCTGCCCCTGTGGTACTGATGGCAACGCAGGGAATTTCAGGCAACGAATCATTGTAGTCCATCGCGCCCGTATGCGGAACATCATCCGTTGAATTGGTCATGGAACGGCAAACTGTGGCAACAGCACCGTATCGGGCTGCTTCACTTGGACCAGACCACCGGTATTCAACGGCCTCTCCGTAAGCATGGAATGTATTGACAAAAGCCTGGTCGAAAGGATGGTTGTAAAAGACGATCTTTCCCTGAATGTTTTCCTTTCCGAGTAATGGTAGCTCGCTGAAATCGTGTACTTCGATTATGGGTGCCGTAATTCCCGAATCGGGCGTAGCAACGGAATTTCCAAGTGCTGTTATGGTAACCTGCTGTGAGTGATTGCTCCCGTCAATAATCACTCCCTTTTCTTTTGCACCACGTACCCAATGCGGAACCATTACTTTTTGCAGCCAGACAGAATCGGCTCCTGCTTCAATCATCAGTTTCTCTGCCCACACCACGGCTTTTGCCGCTTCAGGTGATCCGCTGAGCCGGTGTCCGATGTGCTGGGTCAGGTCTCTCAGCCATTCGTAGCCTTTGCCGTTATCCAGGGCTTCAGTATAAATGCTCCGGATAACCGTGCTGTCACTCTGTTGTGAAAACAGATCGGGGGAAGGGACAATGAGGAGCAATACTATTAAAAATGATTTCATGCATCAAAAATAAACTTTTTGAAATACCGAATTAGTTCAGGGACCGGGAAATCCCGAATAAATAAGTTGTGTCGTGAATGTAAAGGGTTTACATCTTGAATTTTCAGTACAACAGAATGGCAGGTAAATTATTTCCCACTCTCCGGATTCAGGGTTTCCCCTGATGCATCCGTTATTGCTGCCTGTGATGATTCAGGCATACCGGCAGTATGCGTGAATTTTTTTTGAAAAAGAATAAAAATAAAAACGCCGATGGTAATGGACGAATCCGCAATGTTGAATACCGGCCGGAAAAAGAGAAATGACTCACCTCCCCAGACAGGCATCCAGGAGGGAAATACGCCCTGTACCAGCGGAAAATAGAGCATATCCACCACGCGCCCATGCAGAAATGAAGCATAACCCCCACCCTCAGGCAGGAAGGTACTCACTCCGTTCATACTATCGGAAAACAGCAATCCGTAAAAGGCACTGTCAATGATATTGCCGATTGCGCCGGCAAAAATAAAAGAGAAACAGGTAACCACCCATACATTAGCCTTTCTCCTGATAAGATGAATCAGATACCAGCCGATACCGACAGAGGCAAGGATTCTGAATACACTGAGGAATATTTTTCCAAAGGATCCTCCCAACTCAAACCCGAAGGCCATTCCGTTGTTTTCGGTAAAATGTATGAGAAACCACCGTGTAACATGAAACTCTTCGCCCAGGTACATGTGCGTTTTAATCCAGATCTTAACGGTCTGATCAATCAGCAGCACGAGGATAACAATCAGTGCAGCCCGTTTGGCGAGTGATATATTCAGGGGCATGAATTCAGTAACCCATTAAGAAAAGCAGCCGGTTGACAACCCGCACACTGCCGGGAAGATTAATCCCTGTACTGATTGAGTTTGGCTTCAATACTCTGGGTGGTATGCGGTACGGCGCGCAGTCTTTCTTTGGGAATCAGCTTGCCGGTAACACGGCAGATTCCATACGTTTTATTTTCAATCCGGACCAGTGCATTCTCCAACTGTTCAATAAATTTCTGCTGGCGGCCTGCAAGCTGACCGGCCTCTTCTTTGGCAAGAGACTCTGAACCGTCTTCCAGCATCTTGAAGGTGCCGGCAGTATCATCCGTCCCATTATCGTTGGAAGCGGTAAGTTGTGCCTGCAGTGTGCCGAGTTCCCTCCTTGCTTCATCCAGCTTCTTAATGATAATATCCCTGAACTCGTCCAGTTCAGCATCCGAGTATCTTGTTTTATTCGGATCCTCCGGAGTTCTCACAATCTGACGCGCCGGCTCATTCTTGGGCGGAAAAGGCAATGGTTTAGGCTTGGGATTATACACATTGGCTGCGGATTTTGTCGCAACAGATTCCGGTTTTTGCTCAACCGGTTTTTGCTCAACAGTAGTTTTGCGCTTCACCTCGGCTTTGGTAACGGCCTTAGTCGTTGGTTTTTTTGCAGAAGGTCCTGATGCCGGTTTTGCCCTGGACGTTGAGGGTGACGCAGCTTTAGGCCTGGCAGCAGGTTTTACTGAGGTCTTGGCCTTGATGCTTTTCGCGGAACGGGTTTTTCCGCTGGTTTTTACTACATGCTTTGATTTCCGGGATGATGCAGAGCTGGCTTTTTTTACGGGCCGTGAGGCTGCTTTGGTTTTAATTTTCGCTTTTGCCTTCACCCTGGGTTTCGATTTTGATTTT
>JADZBN010000211.1 GCA_020852075.1 Bacteroidia bacterium | reverse complement strand
GTATCGTGGCGGAAGCGGTAAAAGACAAACTGAAAAAAATGAATTTATTAAGCCGCAAAAAGAAAGCCACCCATCATTTTTATGTCAGTGACTTTACAAAATCTTTTGCCCAGAGTACCAGATACTTTTTTCACAGCCGGATAAAACTTGAGAAAAAGGATATCTGGCTCTGACGTGAATGCGGAAGGACAAAAGATGCTGAGGAAGTAAGCGGGATTTGAGTTTTTTTGATGATGAAAAGTTGCGGGCTTATTCATACCAGCCGGCGTACATCACATACCTGTCTGCCAGTTCTTCCAGCAATGTACGTTGTTCAGTGCTTAGGGGTTTTAATTTCCGCGCGGGCGTTCCGCCGTAAATAAAACCTGATTCTACGACTGTATTTTCCAGAACCACTGCCCCCGCAGCAACCATGCTGAAGGATTCCACGATCGCATGGTCCATCACTATGGCACCCATACCAATCAGGACGTTATTTTGAAGCGTGCAGCCGTGTACAATGGCATGATGGCCGATATTACAGTTATGGCCGATTTCAGTGGCAGCTTTCCGGTAGGTGCAATGAATCACCGCTCCGTCCTGTATGTTTACCCGGTCTCCAATACGTATGGAATGAACATCCCCGCGGATCACAGCGTGAAACCATACACTGCAATTTTTCCCCATAATTACATCGCCTGTAATGGTTGCATTTTCTGCGAGGAAACAGCCATCGCCGAATTTCGGGTGAATATCCTTTACCGGTAAAATAAGAGCCATGGAACAAAATAATCGGTAAGAATCAGTTTTTTTGTAAATTTATGCATTCGTTTTGATTATGAGATATCACCGGTTTTTTCTCCCCCTGCTGGCTGTAGTAATCCTGACAGTTTCCTGCAAGAAGCCGGATGAATACCCCATCATTCCCGCCATAGACTTTAAAAATATTTATTCCGTCCGCGACAATCAGGGATATGATGAAAATGTATATGTTACCATTGGTTTCACCGATGGGGATGGAGATATCGGATATCACACGGTGGAAAGCGGACTCAATGATCCGATTTTTGATGATCCGGCCAGTCCTTATTATAACGATTATATTGTAACAACCTATAAGCTCAATAATGGAACCTGGTCTGTACTGGATACATTTCTCAGGGCCAGGCTTCCCTTCCTGACACCAGACGGCCCCAACAAATCCCTGAAAGGAGAAATTGTACGGGAATTTCCCGTTCCTCTTGCACTGGTAAATGACACCTTACGGTATGAGATTTTTCTATACGACCGTGCCCTTCACAAGAGTAACGTCGTCACTACTTCCGGGATCGTTCTGACTACCCGCTGAGTCAGGCGCCGCTTCCAGTGCATCCAATAATTTCGTGAGGTCGGGAGGAGTTTCCCTGATCACGGAAAAATTTCCTTTTCCTGAATGATAATCTGCCAGGTATTCCTGTTCGGTCTGTCCGGGAGTAGGAACCAGCACTGCTCCGAGACCGAGAGTAGCCAGGTCCATCAGCGTGGAATAGCCGGGCCTGCAAATGATCAGCCTGCTGCCAAGCAGCATATCCCGCAACATGGCAGAATCCGGATTGTTATGAATCGTGAGATATTCCGTACCTGCCGGAACCGCTTTTTCTTCGGGTAATCCTCTGACAAGTACGGTTCTGATTTTCCGGTTTTCAATCTGGCCTGACAGGGAGTTTTCAAAAACAGTTCGCTGTGGTTCCGGTCCGCTGATCAGTAAACAAACATCCCATTGTTTCTTTATGCTCCTTTCCCTGCTTTCCGGACTGAAACGTGATAATACACCGGCAAACTTTGTATTTGCCGGAAGGGGATATTTATGGGATAAGTCTCCGCTCAGATTGCCTTCTCCTTCAAGATCCGGCACAAGACATTCATCAAATCTTTTTATAAAAAACAATACCATCCGGTGAAGCAACGGCTCAAGAAACTTCCATCCACGCGGACATTTAATCATTACCTGATGGGTGATGAAAACCGTATGAACATTCCGGTTCCACAATCCGTAACAATTGTCAGAATACACCGTGTCCACCTGTAATTCCCTGCAGGTACTTTTCAGCCATTGGTGTTCCTGGAAAATCCGGTAAAGAATCTTTGGTGCCTGTATCAGCATCATCACGGTAACAGGCAGCCGCCGGTGATACAGGATCCCATAGCCTGGCAATGGAATAATCCTGATATCCGGGAATTCCTGTTTCAGAAAAGCAGCAGACCTGTTGCCGGCTGCCAGGATCACTTCATGACCTTCCTTCAGAAGCCTTTTGATCAGCGGAACACTGCGTGTGGCATGACCTATACCCCAGTCCAGCACAGCATACAGGATTTTTTGTTTTTTTGTATTTCTGAAAATACCCGCTTTCATACCTGTAAATGTAGTTGAATCATCGAACTCACGGCATCATGAAATTACCTGGGACGCAGGGTTCTTCGCTGCAATCACACGGGGATAGCGGTTCGATCAATATTCCGTAATTTTACGCATCATTCAGGAAAACCATTATGAAAAAGCTACTGTTTCCCGCGTCCCTATTACTCTTCTTTCATGGTTCGTATGCACAATGGGTAAACGACCCCCTGCTGAATACGGTTGCAGCGACCGGAACTGAATTTATCAATCCGGTTGCAGCGTCCGACAGCAACGGTGCCACCTTTATCAGCTACCGCGAATATAACGGAGGCGGATATAATATGAGGATGCAGCGTCTTGATGAAAACGGGTATGCATTGTGGGGAACCGGCGGAATGCTGGTCAGTGCAGAGGACAGCAGCCAGACCTTCACCACTGTTTATACCATGCAGCCGGATCC
>JADZBN010000210.1 GCA_020852075.1 Bacteroidia bacterium | reverse complement strand
CTTTTCATCCATTAAAACCATCGTATTTGATAAAACAGGCACCCTCACCACCGGCCGCTTCAGGATTAGCAGAATCAACACTTCCGAGGATCCCCAGTATATCCGTAGCTTAATTTACAATCTGGAACAATATTCCTCCCACCCCATAGCCAAATCACTGGTAAAAGAACTCGAAGCCTTCCGGGACACCGCCTTTGCCATTACCTGGAAATCTATTGAGGAAGATAAAGGTCTTGGTATTAACGCAACCGATTCAGACAATAATCTGTTCAGTCTGGGTTCCTTTCAGATGGTAAAACATTTTCATGACGATCATTCCCACAACCTTTATCTCCTGCGAAATAATGAACTGATAGCAACGGTTGATATCGATGATGAAATCCGGGAAGGTGCTTCACAACTGGTGTCTGTATTATTGTCAAAAGGAATTACCCCTGTGCTGTTAAGCGGAGATCTGAAGGCGAACTGTGAAAAGGTCGCACGGGCCACAGGCATCAAAGAGGTGTATTACGAACAGTTACCGGGGCAAAAACTGGAAATCATATCCCGGCTGAGCCGTAACGGGAACACTGCGATGGTCGGTGATGGTATCAATGATGCACCGGCATTGTCGAAGGCGAATCTTGGAATTTCCTTTGGAAATGCAACTCATACCGCCATCAGCAGCGCCCAGGTGGTCCTGCTCCAGCATCAGGATCTCATGATTCTACTCCGGGCACTGGAAATCGGCAGAATGACCTATACGACAATCCGGCAAAACCTGTTCTGGGCATTTTTCTATAATGTCATTGCAATTCCGGTTGCAGCATTCGGGTATCTTAGTCCCATGGTGGGGGCGTTTTCAATGGCATTTTCTGACGTTGTCGTAATTGGGAATTCACTGAGGCTGAAGATCCGGAATATCCGGAACAGATAGGGAAAATTGCCTTATATTTCGGCTGATTCAGTCCCGTGGCACAGGAAGAAGTTTTATTTATTGTCAAATGGTATCCTAACAGGTACGATGTGCAATTAGGAACATTTATTCAAAAACAGGTTGAGGGTATATCGAAGCAAATTCCTGTACGCGTATTTTATGCAGCAGCGGCGCCGGTCAATGAAAGTGAAGTAGTGTTCAGGCAAAATGGCCATGCTTCAGAATGTATTTATTACTACCCTCAAAACACCTCAGCCATTTCATTTTTGATTAACGGCTGGAGGTATTTGCAAACGTTCCGGAAATTTTATTCTGAAAATTATCAGAAGAAAAATTCAAAACCTTTGGTGACAGTTGCCTACATTCTGCTAAGGCCTGCAGTGATAGCGTACCTGCTGAGAGTTCGGTTCAAAATTCCATTCATTATTTCAGAGCAATGGTCGGGGTATGCATCGGGGAAATTTTTCAAAATGCCATTCTGGAAGAAACGGATGTACAGATATTTTCTTCGGATTGCCGATGCACGGGTAGCAGTATCCGAATACCTGCGCAACTGCATGAAAAAAGCAGGAATACAGGAACACATAACCGTCATTCCAAATACCGTTTCGGCACAGCCAATATCCTCTGTTGATGAAAAATATAAACCTGTAAATCTTCTGGTGGTCGCAGACCTTGTGGATGACATTAAGAATATCAGCGGAGTGCTGGAGGCATTTAATTTACTTTTGAATGACGATCCCGCTTTGCATCTTACCATCGCCGGTGGAGGGAGGGATGAAAATATGTTAAAGGAGAAAGCAGCTCAATCAGGTATTGATCTCCGGAATATTATATGGACGGGAAGAATGACAAATCCTGAGATTCTTCAATTGCTGAAACGGAACGATTTGCTGATTGTGAACAGCCGTGTAGAGACGTTTTCATTAATCGGTGTGGAGGCAATGAGTTGTGGAAAGCCCGTTGTTGCCACACGGTGTGGCGGCCCCGAGGCATATGTTACCGAAGAAAGCGGTATCCTGATTCAACCTGATTCAACAACTGAGCTTATACATGCTATCCGTTACATTCTGGATAATTACTCTAAATTTAATCCCGAAAAAATAAGAGCACTTGTGGTCAAAAAATTTTCTCCCGAAGCTGTTGGTACTGCCTATACAGCCCTGTTTCGTGCAATCTGTAAATGAGAATCCAATGCGGATATGGGACAAAAAAATTGTTACTTCTGCACCTTGTTAGGAAAACTGACGATACTATGACAGAACTGCCTGATATTGATAAAAATATGGTAGTTAAAAATTTTGGTATAGACGCATAAATTAATAAATTTGTCTATTCCAAGCGACGCCTCCAAATCTGTTTATTGCCTTATTGTTTTATTATCATATTGTCTAACTAAAACCTAATTAAATCAGATGAAAAAAAGTGTACTTCTGGGTCTTTCATTGGCTCTCGGATGCAGTGTGGTGGCCCAACCGGCCGAACGATTGCCCCAGGGTTTCAAGAAAGCAGCAATTCCGGCCTATTATCAGCATTTGCGTGCTCCAATCAGCAAGCACTCGGTGTATATGGATGATGGCATTCCGCTGAACAATGCAGTCAGCCGTCATTGGGTGGCACCTGTTACTGTGAACAGCACCACAATCAATGAAGAGATAATCGGATACACCTATTATGACTTGCAGACCAACGGAACCATCAGCAACCGCCTGGTAAAAAATGCCGATGGAACTTTTTCCGCATGCTGGACCTTCAGTCCTCAGGATGCCAGTGGGCTTTTTCCGGACCGCGGTACCGGATACAACTACTATGATCCGAACAACGGTGGCTGGTATTTTACACCTACGGGACCCGGTGGTGATTATCCCAATACAAGAATAGAATCAGCCAGGACAGGATTCACCAATATCGCTGTTACCGAGAGTGGCCGTGAAATTTCCGTATCCCATTCCGGTACCAATATGACGCAGACTACCCGTCCCTCAAAAGGTACCGGAGCTTGGACCTATGATGCCACAATTTTCGGAACAAATAATACCGATACCTGGCCTAAAGCAATTGCAGGCGGAGCCAATGGTGAAACCGTTCATACACTCTGGCAGGGAAGCGGCGGCACAGCCGGAACGATTGTGGACGGACAGGAAGGACCTGTATTTTATTCACGCTCTACAGATGGCGGCGTTACCTATCCTGTAATGAAACAGGTGATTCATGAGATTGACTCAACCTTTTATCATGGATTTGGAGGCGATGCCTATAGCATTGATGTGAAGGGTAACACAGTGGCTATTGCACTGGGAGATTTCGATACGGATGTATTGCTCCTGAAGTCCACCGATGGCGGCGATACCTGGGTAAAAACCATCATCCAGACTTTCCCGATTCCCAACTACGTTGCCGATTCAATGATTTCGGATGTGAATGGTGACGGGATTGCTGATACCCTGGATTCCAACGGTGGTGACCCACATGTATTGATTGACAATAACGGGTTGTGCCATGTATGGTTCAGTGCCAACAGGGTTCTCGATGACGTTCCGGCGGACGCAATGTCCTATTTCCCGGGTACAGACGGCTTGTTCTATTGGAATGAAACCATGCCAACAGACGGCTATGTACTGATTGCAGGAGCTCAGGATTACAACGGGAACGGGGAATTGGACATTCCGCAGGATCCTACCTGTTCATTCCCCTGGGGGTTGTACCGTGGCGGTATCACCCAAATGCCGTCTGCAGGAATTGATGCGGCAGGTACGCTTTATGTAACCTACCAGACGGTTGTGGAAGCTCCCGGTGCGGATACAGCGCTGTACCATCAGATGCACCGCCACATTTTTATGATTACAAGCCCAGATAACGGACTTACCTGGACCTATCCCTTCGATATTGTTCCATCTGCCGCTCAAGGAGGTGATGGTGAAAATCAGGAGGCTGTATTTGCCTGCACAGCACGTAATGTTGATGCAAATGCCTATGTGCTTTATCAGAGGGATTTTGCACCTGGCACTGCCCTTGCCCAGGCAGGGACATGTGATCTGGCAAACAACCTCGGTAATCCGAGCGATATGGTATTTACAGAGGTGGAAGCCGCAACCGTTAAAGTCAATACGGTTCCATCCGGCAATATCACCGTTTCACAAAATTATCCCAATCCGGCACATGGAACCACCAGCATTGATATCAACCTTAAAAAAGGAACCAGTATCAATATTGAAATAACGGATGTGCTTGGCCGTACTGTTTACAGCAAGGTGCTGTCGAATGCATCTGCGGGTAAACACACACTGTTTATAAATACATCCAACTGGTCAAATGGCCTGTATTCCTACACCGTTCGTACTGAAGGGGTATCTGTAAGCAAATCCATGCTTATCCAATAATTTTGAAATAAAAATGAAAAAACCCGCCGGCAACCGGTGGGTTTTTTCATTTCATCTCATGCTGATTTTAATCGTCTAACTTAAAAAAACATCAAATGAAAAAAACTCTACTTCTTCTGATCGCAGGATGGATTGGAACCGGTGTTTCAGCGCAACAATCGCCAAGACTTCCTCAGGGATTTCATACTGCTGTGGTTCCGCAGTATTACAAAAACCATGGTGTTCCTTTGGTAAAACATTCCCCGTATCTCGATAACGGCATCCCGGTGAATAACATACAGAGCCGTATGTGGGCAACACCTCACACCATCCAGTCAACCACGGTAAACGAACAGATTATCGGCTATACCTATTATGATCTTCAGACCAATGGTACCATAAGCAATCGGTTGGTAAAAAATGCAGATGGTACATTTTCCGCCTGCTGGACCTTCAGTCCTCAGGATGCCAGCGGACTTTTTCCAAACCGTGGCACGGGATACAACTACTATGATCCGAACAATGGAGGATGGTTTTTCACGCCGACCGGGCCGGGTGGTGATTATCCGAATGCACGGATTGAAACGGCCAGAACAGGGTTCACCAATATTGCTGTTACCGAGAGTGGCCGTGAAATTTCTATATCACACAGTGGTACCAATATGACACAAACTACCCGTCCCTCAAAAGGTACCGGTGCCTGGGCATTTAATGACACCATTTTCGGAACAGCCAATAACGACACCTGGCCCAAGGCCATTGCAGGAGGCGCTAACGGAGAAACGATCCACGCCATCTGGCAGGGAAGCGGCACAGCAGGTACGCTGACGAATGGTCAGGATGGACCCTTGTACTATTCACGATCAACCGATGGTGGAGTTACCTATCCGGTTATGAAACGAATCATTGACCTGGTGGATTCCACTCAATATTATGGCTTTGGTGCAGATGCCTATTCCATTGACGTGAAGGGGAATACTGTGGCTATTGTTTATTGTGATTTTACCACCGATGTCGGCCTGCTGAAATCCACGGATGGCGGCGATAACTGGACCAAAACCATCATCCAGACCTTCCCCATTCCTCTGATGACCCCCACTACCCTCTCCGACACAAATTCGGATGGTATTGCGGATACACTCCTCTCCAACAGCGGAGACGCTCATGTGTTGATTGACAATAACGGCTTATGTCATGTTTGGTTTGGTGCAAACCGTGTTATCGGAGATGGAACGGGTGTGTTTTATTTTCCGGGGACTGACGGGTTGTTCTATTGGAATGAAACCATGCCAACAGATGGCTATGTACTGATTGCGGGAGCTCAGGATTACAACGGGAATGGTGTGTTAGACATCCCGCAGGATCCAACCTGTACATTCCCCTGGGGGAATTACCGTGGTGGCCTCACCCAGATGCCTTGTGCAGGAATTGATGGCGCAGGTACACTTTATGTAACGTACCAGACAGTTGTGGAAGCTCCGGGTGCGGATACAGCACTGTACCATCAGATGCACCGACACATTTTTATGATTACAAGTTCTGATAACGGATTTACCTGGACCTATCCCTTTGATATTGTTCCTTCGGCAGCACAAGGCGGTGACGGTGAAAACCAGGAGGCTGTATTTGCCTGTATCGCAAGAAATGTAGATGCCAATGCATACGTTCTGTACCAGAGGGATTTTGCACCCGGTCATGCGCTTGCTGCAGCAGGTTCATGTGATTTGGCAAATAACCTGGGTAATCCGAGTGATATTGTATTTGCCGAAGTGGAAGCCGCAACCGTTAAAGTCAATACGGTTCCATTCGACAACATCGCGGTTTCACAAAATTATCCCAATCCGGCCCATGGAACCACCAGCATTGATATCAACCTCAAAAAAGGATCCGGTATCAATATTGAAATTGTGGACGTACTTGGACGTACGGTTTACAGCAAGGTACTTTCGAATGCATCTGCCGGTAAGCACACCCTATATATTGATACTTCCAACTGGTCCAATGGCTTGTATTCCTACACCGTTCGTACCGAAGGAGCATCTGTAAGCAAATCAATGCTCGTTCAATAATTTTGAAACAAAAACGAAAAAACCCTCCGATTAACGGTGGGTTTTTTCGTTTTATCTCATTTTGAATTTAAAAGTCTAATTCAAAAAAATATCAAATGAAAAAAGCGCTACTACCTCTGATTACCGGATTAATCGGAACCGGTGTTTTGGCACAACAGGCACAGAGGCTTCCGCAGGGATTTCATACCGCTGCGGTTCCGGAGTATTACAAAGACCATAGTGTTCCTCTGGTAAAACATTCACCTTACGCCGATAACTGTATTCCGGTGAATAAGATACAGAGCCGTATATGGGTAGCCCCTCATACCATCCAATCAACCACGGTAAACGAGCAGGTAATTGGCTATACCTATTACGACCTTCAGACCAGCGGTACCATCAGCAACCGGTTGGTAAAAAATGCAGATGGTACAATTTCCGCTTGCTGGACCTTCAGTCCGCAGGATTCCACCGCAATTTTCCCGGATCGCGGTACCGGATATAATTACTATGATCCGAACAATGGCGGATGGTACTTTACACCCACCGGACCTGGCGGAGATTATCCCAATGTACGGATTGAATCCGGACGTACCGGATTTACTAACATTGCAGTTACGCAAAGCGGTCGTGAAATTTCCATTTCACACAGCAGCACCAACATGACCCAGACAACCCGCCAAGCCAAGGGAACCGGAGCCTGGACGTATGATGCAACCATTTTCGGGACATTCAATAACGAGGTCGCGGCCAAGGCCATTGCCGGAGGCGCTAACGGAGAGACCGTACATGCCATCTGGAGTGTAAGCCCAGCCCCAGGGACACTCAGCAACGGTCAGGATGGCCCCATATATTATTCACGTTCAACTGACGGGGGGCTAACCTATTCTGTTTTCAAGAGAATAATTGACCTGGTGGATTCTACGAACTATTACGGATTTGGTGCGGATGCTTATTCCATTGATGTGAAAGGCAATACCGTAGCCATTGCGTACAGTGATTTCACAACCGATGTTGGACTTTTGAAATCCACAGATGGCGGCGACACCTGGACCAAAACCATCATCCAGACTTTTCCGATTCCAAACTTCAATCCCTATACTATGATTACCGATTTGAATGGTGACGGGATTGCTGACGTCGTGGATTCCAATGGCCGAGACACCCACGTGCTGATTGACAATAATGGAATATGCCATGTCTGGTTTAGCGCTCTTCGAATTATTGGTGATCACGGAGTATTCTATTTCCTGGATTCGGACGGTTTGTTTTACTGGAATGAAACCATGCCGGCAGACGGCTATGTACTGATTGCAGGGGCCCAGGATTACAATGGAAATGGTATATTAGACATTCCGCAGGACCCTGCCTGTTCTCTCCACTTCGGGAATTACGGCGGTGGTCTCACCCAAATGCCTTGTGCCGGAATTGATGCAGCAGGTACGCTTTATGTGACCTACCAGTCGGTAGTCGAGGCTCCCGGCGCTGATACAACCCAGTATCACCAGCTTCGCCGCCATATTTTTATGATTACAAGTTCCGATAACGGAATTACCTGGACCTATCCCTTTGATATTGTCCCTTCTGCAGCACAAGGCGGTGACGGTGAAAACCAGGAGGCGGTTTATGCATGTATCGCAAGAACAGTGGATGCCACTGCATACGTTCTGTATCAGAGGGATCCTGCACCCGGAAATGCACTTGCTGCAGTAGGTTCTTGTGATTATACAAATAACGTGGGTAACCCGAGCGATATGGTATTTACCGAAGTTGAAGCTGGAACCGTTAAAACAAATCAGATGCCCTTTCAGTTTGTTTCACTTTCGCAGAATTATCCCAATCCTGCAGATGGCATAACCTCTGTTGATGTTCGATTGAAAAACACAACAGATATTATATTCAATGTTGTTGATGTACTTGGGAGGATTGTGTATTCAAAAACAATCGAATCCGCATCTGCAGGTACGCACACCCTTCATATCAACACAGAAGGCTGGGCCGGTGGCATATTTTCCTATTCCGCTCAGACCGTTAACGGTGTGATTTCAAAATCTATGATTGTCCGTTAATACTATTGTCATTTCGATAATGGTCACCCGTCCTGTTCGGATGGGTGATTTTTTTTCTGTTTAATTCAAAATGTCCTGAAAGTCGCGTTAAATAAGATTTGTATCAAACGAAATTTGCCGGTTATTTCAGGTCAAAAAGGGAATACAAACCGGGGGTTCGTTCTGTAGTAAAGCCTTCTGCTTTATTGAAACCTGTATGCCTTCCCAATTCCATAGCACGGGAAGTGAGAAATTCCAGAAACTCCTTTGTTGAAATGGAGGTTTCCGGTTCATTTGAATTGGGGTTGAAAAACTGTGATGAGAACGCCATAACTGCCTTCATTTTTTGTTCCCATACCCGGGTAACATCTACCACAAAATCAGGATTAATATAATAATCCTGAATATAATGGTAAACAGCCTCCGGTCGCCAGGCTTCCTGGTTGACACCATTCATCCTCGTCTCAATTTTTCTTAATCCGCTCAGAAAGCATGCATGCGATACCAGATCGGCTGCTCTTCCATGATCTTTATGACGGTCGTGTATCGCATTACACAGCACAATGCGTGGTCTGTATTTCCGGATCACCTGGATCACCTGAATCTGATGCCCAGGATCATTGGTGAAAAATGCATCTTTCATTTCGAGGTTTTCACGTACATGAATTCCCAGGATGGCAGCGGCTCTTTCTGCCTCCGACAGCCGTGTCGGTGCATCCCCGCGCGTTCCAAGTTCACCGCGTGTCAGGTCAATAATTCCGGCAGTAAAGCCTTTTTCAATCTGAACAAGAAGAGTTCCTGCACAGGAAAGTTCAACATCGTCAGGGTGAGCGCCAAAAGCAAGTATATCTAATTTCACGAAGGGTGGTATTTCGGGTTATTTGATAACAAAGGAAGCGTACAAAAGCATCGGTTCATTTACCCATATTTCTTATTTTCGCAGGCACAGGCGATGAATACCGCCGTAATTTATGAAGATAACATTTCATGGTGCTGCTAGAACGGTAACAGGGAGTAAACACCTTGTTACGCTGGATGATGGTACAAATATATTACTTGATTGCGGATTTTTCCAGGGGCATGGATCTGAAACTGACCCACTGAACCGGCATTTTGGATTCGACCCTGCAACCATTGACACCCTCATTCTGTCGCATGCGCATATTGATCACAGCGGAAACATACCCAACCTTGTTAAACAGGGGTTTAAAGGTGATATAATCTGTACTCCGCCCACCAGAGATCTTGCGGAAATCATGCTTGCGGATGCTGCTCATATACAGGAATATGATGTTGAGTACCTTAATTCCAAGCGTATCAAAAAGGGCAAAGAACTCCTTGAACCAATTTATACTACGGCGGATGCTGAAAATGCATTGGGTAGGTTCAAATCGCTGAGCATCGGCAGGCCCCTTGATCTGACCGGAAATGTCACCCTTCAGTTTACCGGATCTGGGCATATTCTCGGAGCTGCCGCCATTCATCTGACGATAAAGGAGAAGGGACAGGTAAAACGACTTTGTTTTACGGGGGATATTGGAAGATATCAGGATAAGATTCTTCACCCGCCTGAGCCATTTCCTCAGTGTGATTATCTGATCTGTGAATCAACGTATGGCAACCGGCTTCACGAGAATTCAGAAAAGACTGAGCAACGTCTGCTTGAAATTGTAAAAAGAACCTGTGTTGAACAAAAGGGTAAATTGATAATACCCGCATTCAGCCTCGGAAGAACCCAGGAGGTGGTATATGCACTTAACAACCTCAGGAACAGTGGTAAACTTCCGGACATCAGAGTATATGTTGACAGCCCTCTGTCGGTGAACGCCACCAACATCATGCGGTCTCATCCTGAATGTTTTAATGATACCCTGAAAAAATCACTGGCGAATGACCCGGATCCGTTTGGTTTTGAACGGCTCATTTATATCCGCAAAGCAGAAGATTCCATGAAACTTAATGATATGGATGAGCCAATGATTATCCTTTCTGCTTCCGGAATGGCAGAGGCGGGCAGGATTAAACATCATATCCGGAATTCCATTTCCCAATCAAGGAAT
>JADZBN010000209.1 GCA_020852075.1 Bacteroidia bacterium | reverse complement strand
TTCAATGCAGGCTACTGCTCCGCAGCGGCCATCATGATCCATGATGCAGGCATCCAGTGTAACACGGCCATCCCTGTCTGGCAGGCCGCCATATCCGACCGATGTGACCCCAGGATCTGCTTCGGGAATTTTTACGCCTGCTTCAACTGCATCCAGCGCACTGCCACCGGCGTCCAGGACATTCCAGGCTGCCGCATTGGCGGGAAGCCCGTGATTCCAGGTGGATATAACGATTGTACCCGGATTCAGAACCCTCGCTGCTAACGGCTTTGAAAGTCCTGCAGCAACAGCGCTCATTCCGGCAATTTTCAGAAATTCTCTCCTGTTTTTCATTTTCAGTTGCAACTTATCTTTACACTATTTTAAACTCATAGTATCATTCCACAGACACTTCATCCACAAACAACCAAACCGGGTCTTCCTGACCATTTTCATTCTTGCAGATCCCTCTGTTTTTGGCCACAATCCGGACCCATCTGGAACGCTGGTTGCCGACCGGCACGGTAATCAGCCTGTCAAACTTCTGTACTGAACTACTATCCAGTTCTGAAATTTCACTAAAATTCTTTCCGTCAGGACTGGTATAAACCATAATGCCCACAGGAAAATAAATCCTGTTGGATTCATCCTTCAGAGCATCCACTCCTATTTTGGTGAATGGCCGTTCTGCACCAAGGTCAATGGTAATGTCCAGGTCATCTTTCAAAAACCCCAGCCATTCGCTGCCCTTCCAGGGCAGGCTTCCGGTAACACCATTTACAAGACTGAATCCGCCACCCCTGCAATACTCTTCATTGGGCGGATGAGCCAGGGTGACTTCCCTGCCTGTCGCATTGTTTATACGGAACAATTTTTTAAATATTCTTCCTGAAGGTTTCGATCCGGTAACTACCTCCGCCGTGATTCCGGTTGATTGTGTGAAATTAATTCTGGAAGAATATACCGGAGAATTAAAAACCGGATCAGAACCATCCAGTGTATAATGGACCGTAGCTCCGGGGCAGGTTGTTGAAAGTTCTACGGAAAGGCCTTCATTCCTGTCACCGGGATAAGAAAACGACTGTATATCATACAATGCCTTGCTGTAATTGATACCAAGAAAATCAAACCATTTCATCTGGCCGGTCAATCGGGTGATAAAAGCGTCATAGTCCTTTCCTGAGGGGTCAGACCACAACACTTCAGACAGTGCACACATCCTGGGGAATGCCATGTATTCCACCTGCCTGAAATCAGGAATGTATTCCGTCCAGATGTTCGCCTGTCCGCCCAATATATGTTTGCTTTCTGATTCATTCAGTTCCACCGGCACCGGGTCAAACTGATAGACTTTTTCCAATGGCAGATACCCACCTATTGCCAGCGGTTCATTTTCATCGTTACTCTGGTAATAATCAAAATAGCAAAAATTTGTAGGTGTCATTACAACATCATGCCCCAGACGGGCCGCAGCCATTCCTCCCACATTGCCTCTCCAGGACATTACAGTAGCATCCGGAGAAAGGCCGCCTTCCAGAATTTCATCCCAGCCAATGAGGCGTTTCCCGTATTTATGAAGAATTTTTTCCACCCTTTCCGTAAAATAACCCTGAAGTTCCTCCTCATTCTTAAGGTGATTTGTGGCCATAATTTCCCGGCAAAGCGGACTTGACTTCCAGCGGTCTTTCGGGCATTCATCACCTCCTATATGGATATACTGACCTGGGAACATTTCACTCACTTCTTTCAGAACATCATCAATAAATCCGAAGGTTCTTTCGGAAGGACAGAACACATCTTTGAAAACACCCCAGGACCTTGCTACCTGGAAGGAATCACCCGAACAGGCGAGCCATGGATAAGCAGCCAGGGCAGCCAGGGCATGCCCGGGCATTTCAATCTCCGGGACTATGGTAATATGGCGTTTTGCTGCATAGGATACAATCTCCCTGACATCATCCCGGGTATAAAAACCACCGTAACGGATGGTATCATACAATTCGTTGGCTTCACTGTAATGTCCGATCAGGGTTCCGTTTCTCCAGGCCCCGGTCTGAGTCAACAGCGGATATTTTTTTATTTCAATCCTCCATCCCTGGTCATCCGTAAGGTGCCAGTGAAATGTATTGTACTTGAATAAAGCCATGTCATCCAGGTATTTTTTGATTTCTTCTTTATTGAAAAAATGCCTGGAAACATCCAGGTGCATTCCTCTCCATGAAAACCTGGCAGAGTCAGAAATAAAAAGACACGGAATATTCAGGGCATTTAACCTGGCAGGCGGGAGAAGCTGTACCAGCGTTTGCAATCCGCTGAATGTTCCCCCATTCACATTTCCTTCAAGGATCACTTTATCGTTTTCAACAGAGAGGCTGTACGCATCTTTTCCGCGATACTTCTTATCCTCTGAGGTAAATACATTCACCGCATTCTTTTTCGGATGTTTGCTTCTTGTAATGGAAAGGGCAAGGCCATAATGCTTTTTGAGATATTCTGAAAAATATCCCGCATCAGAAGCGGCCACGTCGGTGTTTACAACAAGTTGGGTTACGGGCGATATTGTGAAGGTCCCGGTGAGGAGTTTCAACGCCCTGGGCCGGGGGACCAGAGGGAGATTATTTTCCCTGTACTGTCCAAAGATATTTGAAACCGGCATGATGATAAGCGCTAAGGCAAGAAAGCATGGTACTCTCATAATTATTTTATTTGTCAGTTTTTGGCAGTCCAGATAATTGAAGCGGCGCCAAGAAGCGCTGCATCATTCTCAGGAAGGGCACTTGGAAGGATGCTGACCGTATTTCTGTAGACACCCAGAAGATTTTTTTCAAAACTCAGTATTGTCGGGTTGAAAAGCAATTCACCGGCATCTGCGAGTCCTCCAAACAGGAATATTGCTTCCGGTGAGGTAAAGGCCACCGCGTTTGCAAGGGCATAACCAAGTAATTCGCCGGTATAATTGAATGCATAAAATGCAGCCTCATCACCACCCATGGCAAGATCAAAAACTGTCTTTGCCTGCATCTCCCCGAGATTTCCAGCCGGCAGTCCGCTACCCATCATGATTTCCCTGTATGTTTTTACCAGTCCGTTTGCGCTGCAATATTGCTCAAGGCATCCTCTTCTTCCGCACCCGCAGGGCCTGCCATGCTGGATGATAATGGTGTGGCCCAGTTCTCCGGCAAATCCGTCATGGCCATAGACCAGTTTACCGTCAACAATAATTCCGCTGCCAAGACCGGTACCAAGGGTAATGAAAATAAAATCTTTCATTCCCTTTGCTGCACCAAACTGCATTTCGCCCAATGCAGCAGCATTTGCATCATTCGTAATCAGAGACCGGACACCAAAGGTCTCTGTAAACATGGATGCCAATGGCACAATACCTTTCCACGGAAGATTGGGTGCATGTTCAATGGTGCCTCTGAAAAAATTACCGTTGGGTGCCCCGATTCCAATGCCTTCAAGGGTGAAAGCCGGAACAGATTCGGAAAATTCTTCTAAAAATTTCCTGTAAACATATTGTACCAGTGCATCAGGCCGGTCAAAATCCAGGGTTGCCACGTTGGTTTTTATCAATACGCTCCCCATGTGATCCACCAGGCCAAAAACCGTGTTTGTACCGCCCGCATCTACTGCCAATACAAGAGGTGTTTTCATCAATGGTCTGTGAGCTTCAATATTCTTTTCACCTTCCATCCGTAAAAAAACAGATAGAAATAACAAAACACAGGAACAATATAGGAAAAATGAATTCCTTTAAGGTCGGCAATCCAGCCTTGTACAGGAGGCAGCAGGGCTCCACCCAAAATTGCCATGACAAGGAGGGATGATCCCTGGCCGGTGTGTTTACCAAGTCCTGTTATTGCCAGTGAAAAAATCACAGGCCACATTACGGAATTGTAAAGCCCCAGGCTCACAATGGAAAACAGGGAAAGTCTTCCGGTAGTATTCAATGCAAGCATCAGCAGTAACACAGAAATTCCCGAAAACAACATCAGCATTCTTTCAGGCCTGAAGTTTGACAGCCTGAATGCTATGATGCCGGGGACAAGACAGGCCGTATAAGGATACAGATGTGAAATATCCTGACCCTTTGCGCGGATCATCAGTAAAATAAGTCCAAAGGTCAGGAAAGGAACCAGTATGGTTAATACATTCCGGCGTTTCGGAGAGGTTGCGAACAACTGCACAGACCCTGTAAACCTGCCGATCATCAGGCTGCCCCAGTACAATGCAACAAATACCGTAGCCTCACTTGCCGGCCATCCGCCCATTTCGGGAGATCCTGCATAACTTGTAAGATAACTGCCCGTAGTTACTTCTCCGCCTACATAGAAGAAAATGGCAATGATGCCATACACTAACTGGGGATATTTCAGTGCGGGCATACCTTTTACGGTTTCCTCTTCGCGTGTAAATTTTGGCAGGTGGGCGAACCTGAAAATTACAACAAGGAGGATAAACATGGCACTGAAGATCAGATAGGGAACCCTTACGGAGGTCAGTTCCGCACCTGCAGCGTCCAGTATAACAGCGCCTCCGATGATCGGAGCAATGGTAGTACCCAATGAATTAAAAGCCTGTGCAAAGTTGAGGCGGTGGGATGCGGTCTGTGCAGGGCCGATAATTGTCACATAAGGATTTGCTGCAATTTGCAGAAGTGTAAATCCCAGGCCCAGAACAAACAGACCGGTCAGGAACCATGCATACGATCCGAGGGAAGCTGCAGGATAAAAAAGCAGCGTGCCTGTACAGGCAAGTAACAGCCCGGCAATAATTCCATTCCGGTATCCAATCCGGTTAATCGGATCACCGGATGAAGACGATATGAAGAAATACACCAGCGACCCGAAAAAGTAAGCACCAAAAAAAGAAAATTGCACCAGTGAGGACTGAAAAAAACTCAGTTGAAAATTTGTTTTAAAATGCGGTATCAGGATGTCATTCAAACACGTGATAAAACCCCACATAAAAAACAGGAATGTCAGGATGACCAGGGGTCCCTTGCTTCCCATCCGCGAGGTCTGTGGAAGATTATTCATCCCGCGAAAAGTAGAAAATGTTTTTCACCGTGATGCAGGATATTTGGGATTCTCTAATTTTTTTTGTAAACTTTGTACGGAATGTTATAAAAATCAATAACCATGAATCTCGTTCAGAAAATTGAGTCATGGGGTGATACGCATCAAACAAAATGGCTGGCATTTTTCAGAATACTTCTGGGAGCCGTCATTTTTTTCAAGGGTTTATTTTTCATCAGTAATACCGGTGCGATTGACACCATGATTTCCAAAAGTGCGGTTTCCATTTATGCCGTATTTCTTACCCATTATGTGACGCTCGTTCACATCATGGGTGGCCTTCTTATCGCAATCGGACTTCTTACCAGGCTTTCCGTCCTGTGTCAGATTCCGGTGTTGCTGGGGGCCATTATTTTTGTAAATGCCGATAAAGGATTTTACTCCATCCATTCGGAACTTGGACTCAGCATTATAGTACTTGCCTTGCTGCTCTTTTTCCTGGTATTTGGGTCCGGTTCCTACTCAGTGGATGAATTCATGCGAAAGCACGTACATACATAAAAAAAGGGGAACCTGAGGTTCCCCTTTTCTTTTGTAGCTACTTTGATGTTATGATTCAATCTTTCTCACATTCACATCATTCTGGCCTTTTTTGCCATCAATAACTTCAAACTCTACTCGGTCATTTTCACGCACTTTTTCCGCGAGTCCACTATGATGGACAAACACTTCGGAGTTGGTTTCATCAACAACAATAAATCCATATCCTTTGGACTCATTGAAGAATTTTACTTTACCGGTTTTCATTGGGTAATATTTAATTTGATCACAAGGTACAATCGTATCCCGCTACCGACTGCCCTTGCGAGTAATTAATTTGATCAGGGTTGCGGGATATAAGGCTACAAAGGTACTATTAATTACCAATAAACCAACCAATTGCCAAAAAATGGCCTCACGCGCCCAATAATTCCCTAACAAGTTGCGAAACTACCTTATTATCGGCCTTTCCGGCAAAATGACGGGATGCAATACCCATTACTTTTCCCATATCTTTTGCTGATTGCGCCCCCGAATCGGCAAGAATTTTTTTCAACTCCACACGGATCTGATCTTCACTCATTTGGGCGGGAAGATAGCCTTCAATGACAGAAATTTCCTCCAACTCAGCATCCGCGAGGTCATTCCGACCCTGTTGCTGATAAATCTCAACGGACTCCTTCCGTTGTTTTACAAGCTTTTGCAACATCCTGATTTCATCCTCCGGGGTCGTGGCAGATCCTGAAGTTTTGGCGAGGAGAATTGCCTGTTTTATAGCGCGTAATCCCCGAAGCGCTTTTTCATCCTTTGCCAGCATGGCGGACTTTAATTCTGAATTGATTTTTTCTTCAAGATTCATGGGTATTGTTCTGTATGTCTGTACAAAGGTACAAGGAATCACTCACATTTATTTCCTGCCTGCTGCCTGTGGTTCAGGCATCGGTGAATAAAAAACCCTCCGGTCGGGGAGGGTCTTTTAATTAAAAAAGCAAACTTAACATGAAAACTACACGAACACAGTTTTGTGATATCCCGCCGGATTTATTAATCCACGTTATCGTGGAGAAATGAATTATTTTGTTTGAGTTCAGGCTTCTTGTCGTCCTCGTTACTCAGTGTATATCTGGAAACATTGCTTTCGCTTGAATGGTTCACCGAATCCAGTTTGACATTTCTCCGGATATATGCCGGTTCCTTTTCCATATCGGTAATATTTGCCGATCCCAGGCGGTAGGACAGTGCTTTGAGCTTTTGAATTCTTTCCTGCGATTTTCTCAATTGCTCATCGGCGGGATCTTCCGTTTCTTCCGGGTTTAGAATATGCACCGTCCGTTCTCTGTCTTTCAAAACAGGTTCATTCGACAGTTCAGGCACTGGCATCTGTGTATCCTGGGTGTTCTTCCCGGTCAGGTCAAATTCGAAAGTTACCGTCGCCTCCTCCTTTTCCACTTCGTCCGGATGGTTTACTTCCGTCTCCGGTTTACGTATCAGCACTGGCTCACTCAAGGCAGGTCTGGTGGATTCAGTGGTCAGTTCCGGGCCGGGTGTTGTTCCGGTCTTTGGGTCTTCATGGCCAAGAATGTGTATAATCGGAGTTTCTTCTTTCATCTTTTTTGTTTCCTTTCCCTGCTCTTCCCTTGTTTTGAATCCCGTGGCGATGATGGTCACGCTGATCTTTTCTCCAAGTTCTTCATCCACACAATTTCCCCAGATGATATCAGCCGTCAATCCGGCCTGATCCTGGATATAATCGGTGATATCGCCTATTTCATCCATGGTAACCTCGCGGGATCCGCTGGCAACATTCATAAGTATATACCGGGCTCCCTTGATATTATTATCATTCAGCAACGGGGATGACAGTGCCTGTTCCACAGCTGATATGGCCCTGTTTTCACCTTCTGCCACAGCAGAACCCATGATGGCCACACCGCTGCCTTCTACGGCGGTTTTTACATCTTCGAAATCCACATTGATATAGCCGGTAACGGTAATGATTTCGGCAATTCCTTTGGCCGCGGTTGTCAGGATGTTATCGGCGTGTGCAAAGGCATCGGAAAGATTGAGATTGCCAAACATATCCCGTAATTTCTGATTACGGATAATTAAAATGGTGTCAACATTTTGTTTGAGCAATTCAATTCCCTGCTCTGCCTGTTGCCGTCTTTTCTTACCTTCAAACTCAAATGGGGAAGTGACAATGGCAACAGTAAGGATTCCCATTTCCCTTGCAGTTTGGGCAATAATAGGAGCAGCGCCGGTACCGGTACCCCCGCCCATTCCGGCGGTAATGAAAACCATCTTGGTGTTATCAAGAAGAATTTTGCGGATATCCTCAATGTTTTCGATGGCAGCATTGCGGCCCACTTCTGGAATGGCACCGGCGCCGCGTCCTTCCGTAAGGCTTGATCCCAGTTGAACCCTGGAGGGAACCGGCGATGTTTCCAGTGCCTGCGCGTCTGTATTGCATACAATGAACTCCACACCTTTTATCCCCTGGCGGTACATGTGATTTACGGCATTACTGCCACCCCCACCTACTCCGATAACCTTAATGATGGATGTCTTTTCTCTCAGCAGATCAAATTCCATGTTAAATTTTTTTATTACGTTGCGTATGTTGATTGTTAATCATTCAATTTCTTGTCATCATCGGCCTCTGTGAGCCAGCCAATCATCCGTTCAAGGAAAGACCCTTTCGGATTACCGGGCACCAGAACTCCTCCACGACCTCTTTTCACATCCTCTGCCTTCCGGCGTTCCGCTTCTTTTGCACTTTCCTTCTCCTGAAATCCTTTAATCACAAGTCCGACGGCGGTGGCAAACATCGGGCTCTTCAGGCTCTCGGCCCCTTTGGCAAGGTGTTCGTTGGGATATCCGATTCTGGTATCCATCCCGGTTATGAATTCAACAAGCTGAACGGTATGCCGCAATTGAGCGCCACCTCCGGTAATTACAATTCCTGCAATTAGTTTTTTCTCCAGGCCGGAATTTTTGATTTCATAATAGACGTGTTCAATTATTTCTTCCATCCTTGCCTGGATGATGTGGGCGAGGTTCTTTACCGAAATTTCCCTGGGATCACGACCCCTTAGTCCCGGAATGGAAATAATTTCATTTTCCTGGTTCTCACTGGCAAGTGCTGAACCAAACTTAATCTTAATCTGCTCCGCCTGATTGCGGATAATGGTACATCCTTCCTTAATATCATCGGTAATTACATTTCCTCCGAAGGGAATTACAGCAGTATGCCTGATCACCCCATCCTGAAAAATTGCTATATCTGTCGTGCCGCCACCAATGTCAACCAGTACCACACCGGCTTCTTTTTCCTCGGAAGTTAGTACCGCTTCGGACGATGCAATTGGTTCCAGAATCAGGTCTTTGCATTCAAGGTCCGCACGCTCTATGCACTTATATATGTTTTTGATAGCTGTTACCTGGCCCGAGATTATATGGCAATTCGCCTCAAGACGGACTCCCGACATCCCGATCGGGTTTTTAATCCCCAGCTCATTATCAACAATGTATTCCTGCGGAATTATATGAATGATTTCCTCACCCGGTGGCATTGCAAGTTTGTACATATCCTCGACAATCAGATTGATGTCAGACTGATTGACCTCCTCATCCGTGTTTTTCCGCGTGCACATACCACGGTGCTGATGACTTTTAATGTGTTGTCCGGCGATTCCGGCATACACTTCCCGGATATCTGTATTTGTCTTTTCAGATGCTTCCCTGGTGGAGGCCCTAATGGACTCAACGGTATTCATGATATTGGTGACAATGCCTCTGGTAACCCCCAGCGACTCACTCTTGCCATATCCGAGAATGTCAATCTTCCCGAATTCATTTTTCATCCCGACAATCGTGCATATTTTAGTGGTGCCGATATCAAGTCCAACAATGATTTCCTGGTTAGCCATATTACTTTTTGGTACAAACGACCTGGTTTTCGTATTTGAGATTAATGATGGAATACTGATTCCATCCCGTTTTATTTAACCCTTCCTTATAAAATAGAAATAAATTTTCAAATTTCTTCTCAAGATCCTTCCCTTCTCCAATCAATACGGAATGGCTTCCTACTCTTGGTATAAGTTCCAGTTCTCCTTTTTCATTGACATAAATCTGCTCTATCTGTGCCTCCCAGAACGGGTGATTTTGTAAAAAGTCAGCTACCCTGAATACACGTTCGAGCCTGGTAACATGCATTCC
>JADZBN010000208.1 GCA_020852075.1 Bacteroidia bacterium | reverse complement strand
GCGTCCTGGCAATGGCTATGCTCAGAAACGCGCTGTTGACCGGATCCGTAAATCGCTGGAGCAGAAAAGGAACAGTATGAAAGTACTTCTGCATGATCCAGTGAATAAAGAACCGGTTGGGTGCCGCATACATATCGTGATGAATCAGTGTCCCAATGCCAAAGGGATCTGACATCACCCGTTTGTATGCATCGGCCGGGACAATGATTCCTGCCATGTCTCCATCCAGAAACATGGTATTGGTATTCTGCAGAAATGAATAAACAATATCACAGAGGATCAGAAACAGAAAAAGGTATTTCCACCTGCTGTTTTGAAGCGTCATTATCATCCGTATCCCCCTGAAAAACTTTGGACTGGCGGATGCAAGATATTAAACTTTTGCAACGGAAACAGATTCTTGTTCAATGTGCCGGGATCCGGTGAGTGGTGCAATTCAGGATCCCGTTGACGGGATCCTGAAACAATTTACCCATTCAGACGGTGTGAGGGAAGTTGGTTTTGGCACATGCACCTATTCATCCGTATTCATTTTTGTACCGGCCCGAAACACCGGGCTGCGGATCCGGAGAAGGCAACAGCTTATGCCGCCCGTTTACTTTTGCTTTGCATACTCCACCATACCCTGAAAATCAATAACTACAACCGGTTCGTTGCCTACCGTCCAGGCATCATGTCCCGGGGGCAACATGGAAATGTCACCGGGTTTTAAATCGAATTCCGTACCATCATCCATCTTCACATGAAGAATACCCGAAACATGATACTGAAAATGTGGGGCTTCACAACTGTGGGTTTTTGCAATGGGTTTTACTGAATTTGCCCAGCGCCATCCAGGTTCAAAAACTCCACGTCCGATTGTGGCTCCGGCGATTTTTATCAATTCGAGTCTTCCTTTAGGGAATTCGCGGACTTCGTCAGCTTTACGGAAGTTTTTCCATTCGGCGAGGTGGTTGATATTCATTGTTTTTTCCATAGGTAGGTAGTGTTTTTATTCTGCAAATAAAATTCATCTACACCCCACAGGATTGCAAATTCTTCGGAATACCATGAAAATTTCAGAGTTTACGGCGAAACTCAAGCGGGGAACAACCGGTTCGCTTTTTTATAAAATTTGTAAAATGAGGCTGGTCGTCAAATTTGAGATAATAGGCAATCTCAGAAACGGATTTATCCGTAGAAGCCAACTGAACTTTGGCCTCAAGAAATAAAATATCATGAATAATCTGCAACGGTGAACGCCCGAAGGTTTTTACCACCACCTCCGAAAGGTGTTTGGGTGAAATGCACAGCATATCCGCATATTGATTTACGGTTCTGATTTCAATAAAATATTTTTCCACCAGCAATTTGAAACCGTTGGCCAGTTGTTCATGCCTGCTAAGATGCTTCTTCAGGTCTTTCACACGCGTACGGTATATTTCGCGTACTCTCAGCAGCAGGATCATAATCAGGTTGCCGGTCAGAGAATCTTTTTCCGGTGAATTACGTCCGTATTCATCAATAATGTTTTTAAAGGCACTCTGTATCATCCGGCTCTCACTTTGATTCAGGTTAATGATATGCGGAGCATCAAAATGAAAAAAAGGAAATTCCTCAGTAAGGCTCTTGGAAAGTTGCGATTTCAGGAATTCAGATTTAAAATGAATACAATATCCCTTGCAATTTTTTATGTGATCGCTTGCATAGAGGGTGTTTTCCGGAACAATCACCAGGTCGTTAGGGCTCAGTTGTAAATGATCGGCTCCGAGTTTTACATCATGTTCCCCTGTGAGCAATAAATAAATCAGGTTAAACTGCCTTCTCAGTGCCGGAATGGTTTCACAATTCCTGTGCTTGTCCTCAAGGGTCCCCGGCATTACCATCATGTCAATGTCGTAGTGTTTCGGGTCGTGGTTAATAAACCGTTCGAACATCTCGAGGGTCTCAATATTCAGGATTTCTTTTTTTACCTTTTTAGCCGTTACCATGTTGGATACTTTCTGAATTTGCAAGATCCAATGCCCCTTTCGGTCATTCGATACCTCGCACTGATCTGCTGAGGATGCCAATGAAATGAGGTATAACGCGGGTCTGGCAGACAGAGAGGAAGGCGCCACGAAGGATCTCCCGGGGTGAAGGATTCCTGCTGATATAGCAAGTTACCATTGTATGAAAAGATTCAGAAAGGAATGACTGATTATCATGAAAAAAAGCATTTATTTCACTGAAATCTCCAAGATTCCGGTACAAAAAGCAGCGAATTGTTCGATTTTAGCAATTAACTTTTATAAAAAGAATGTATCTTTATTATGCTTTTCATACGAATATTTTTTCTTCCCCATACTTCGCACAAAAATTCAACCTCTAAACACGAAAACCATGAAAACTAAAATTTACACAACCTTCGTATTTGCTTTGATTTGCAATGGTGCCTTTTCTCAGTCTGTAACAATTACAAGTTCTGTTTGTGGCTCCCACGATTTCACCTTTTCCTTTCTGGACGGTACCGGAAGAAATTTTCTGGGAGGGGTCTTCGATGCACTGTTTTGGGATGCCGGCACAAATGAGTGGCAGTGGACAGATTATTCTACGAGCCCGCCGGTTCTTCTTTATACCAATTCATTTGCCTCTGCACCCAACCCGCCCTGCTTCAATACAGGAACATGGGTTCAGGTAAACAACCTCTGTGGTACAATTACCGGAATTACGGGAGATTGCCAGAGCAGCCTGACGGGTATCGGAGATAATGAAGGATCTGGAAGGGATTTTTCAGTGGCCTTCAGCCAGGCATCGGGAAATATTGTTCTGTTGCTGAACT
>JADZBN010000207.1 GCA_020852075.1 Bacteroidia bacterium | reverse complement strand
TATCTCCCAGGTAGGTCCCGGTTTCTACAAGTATCTGGCATTTATATTTTTGCTGGTAATCTTTTATTATCTGCTGCTTTACCCAATGTGGAGGAGGCACTTCCAGCGATCCTTTTCTCTTCCATTCCCTGAAATATTTTATCTGCTGTCGCTTCTTTAAAAAATTCTGAATGGACTGCGGTACCATGGATGTGATTATATCATGCATTGGAATCAGGGATATTTGCCGGTAATGGTAAGAAATTTTCAGAGCAGAAGGAAATATTGTTGATCAGAATATCAGGCAGAAAAAGCAACTCCCGACTGGTGGAATCTTCCACAGGGTACAGTGATTCTGGTAATGGTACAAACCGGAATGTGTCCGGGGCCAGGTATTCGGGATTAAAAAAGCTTATTTCCAGATGGATTGCTGCAGGATGTCAGAAAAATTAGTTGTTGAAATAAAAACAGCCAACCGGATGAAATGATATGCTGCCAGAGTAATCCCCAATGTATAAGCTAATTTTTTGCTGAATAAAATATTTTGAAAGAGTTCCCGGTCACTAAGAATTTCAATGGAAAGAATGATAATTGCTGCGAGGCAAAACACAAAAACCAGGGGCCCGAACAAATGGTAATTTATGCTTGTCAGTAGATTTCCTTCGTATAATGCAATCAGGGATTTGGTAATTCCACAACCGGGACAGGGAAATCCGGTCAGCATTTTGAACGGACACAGGGATTGCTCCCCGTCAAGATGTCCATGGCTGATCCGCAATAGGAAATACGGAATTGCCAGAGTCAGAAGTGCTCCGGCAATTCCGTAAACTTTCCGTTTAATTCTCTTATTTGTAAAGCTTATTGATATCACCCTGAACGATCATTGCTGCAACCATTGGAACCAGGAAGCCAAGAATCAGCAAAAGTGTGGATTGATCCTTGCCCGGTTCGCCGGTCTTTTCATAAATTTTAGGCAATCCTTCTTTTCCTGCCAGATAATAAAAATAAAGGTTTACAGGCAGGCAACAACCCGCAAAAATAGCAATGGGTTGCGAGATGACCTCTTTTTCTGCTACTGCATTTATTACCTGTGCCGCTTTTATATTCCAGTAAATAAGATAGAGGCCACACGTAATAATGCCAAGAAGTAACACGATGATAGGATCATTTTTAAACTGAGGAATAACTTGTGTCATAATAATGGATGTTTAGGTTGAGTTATAAGGAGTAATAAGATGGATGACAGTGAGAATATGACTTCACGGATTATTCCCTGTCAGGAAGAGTCGAGGGACAGAATCCGTATTTCCTTCATCCTGATCATAACGCATTTCATGGATTCATGTCCATTCAAGGTGAAAAAGATAACTCATTATAGTGTATCAAATATAGAAAAATATTGAAATACCCGCCCGGTAATTAAAAAATGAAAAAATTAATTTGAGCCATTAAGCAGGAATTTCGGGATATTAAAGGAGTTGTGAATGTGTTATTTAAACTGCCTCAGGATGAAGAATAACAATCAATAGTAGCATTTAATTAACATATTCCATTCGGGAATCATAGTGTTTTAAGACGGATGATACGTACGGGGCACACTTCGGCGGCCTTGCTGTTTTCTTCCCATTCATCATCATGCACATTAACTACATACATGTCTTTTTTTACGCTCCCACCCACCAGGGTAGATTTACCGTCTTTTTGTGAAATGACCCAGCGTCCCGGTGCAGCTTCCACACAGGCATTGCAGCCGATACATTTTTTCCGGTGTTGTGATATCTGGATCATTACGACGGCTGATTTGCCACCTTTTTATATAATTTATCAGAAGGCCTGATTTTGTCCGGTAATTTGAAAGATACCAGACTTCCCCTGGAAGCAGATTCAACCGGAATATCATCAACCCTTATTTCCTGTATAACGGTTTCCACATAACCGGTTGTTATACCTGTAATCATTACCTCATCCCCAACTTTCAGCGTATGTGCCTCAATCAGGAATTCGGCTACTCCGGATTTACCGTAATATTTATGCCCACGCCCAAGATAAATTTTACGTGTGGTGGCTGCAGATCCGTCCACATTACTCCATTCCCCGATTCTCCTTCCCAAATAATATCCATCCCAGAAACCACGGTTAAAAACCGTTTGTAATGACTGTTTCCAACGGATAATTTTTTCAGGAGAATAGGTGCCGTCGGCAATGGCAACGACTGCTTCGCGGTAGCAGGTGGTAACGGTAAATACATAATCCGCAGACCTTCCCCTTCCTTCAATTTTCAGAATGCTGACACCGGCGTTGGCAATCTTGTCCAGAAAATCTATGGTACATAAATCTTTTGCCGACATGATGTATTCATTGTCAATTTCAAGTTCATACCCTTCCTCCTTGTCGGTTACCAGATAACTTCTGCGGCAGTTCTGGATGCAGGCACCCCGGTTTGCAGAGGCATTATGTGTGTGCAGGCTCAGATAACACTTTCCCGAAACAGCCATACACAATGCTCCATGCGCAAAAATTTCAATCCGCACCGGCTCACCCGAAGGTCCTGTAATAGTCCTGCGCCGGATTTCACGCGTGATGGCTTCGACCTGCTGCAGCGTGAGTTCCCGCGACAGTACCATTGCATCTGCAAAAGCTGAATAAAACTCCACAGATTCTATATTGGTGATATTGGATTGGGTGGAGATATGAACCGGAACCTGTTGTTTCCTGGCATAATTCATTACCGCCTGATCACTGGCAATGATTGCATCCACCCCCGAGCACTTCGCCTCATCCACAATGTTACGCATCAGGGCAAGGTCGTGGTCATACAGAATGGTATTTAATGTGAGATAGGATTTTATCCCATGCCCCGAACATATTTCTGTTATTTTTTTTAAGTCTTTAATGCCGAAATTATTGGTTGACCGCGCGCGCATATTGAGTTGCTCCACACCAAAATATACTGCGTCAGCGCCGGCCTTAATGGCAGCCATAAGGGCTTCCCATGATCCGGCTGGAGCCAGTATTTCAAATTGTGAAGATGTCTTACCCATTGGAATAGAAATGGAAGTGCAAAAATAAGGTATAATCCATGTCTATATCCCTATTTTTGTGCATGACCGGTTCTCAGAGAAGTCAACATAGCCGGATAGTGAAGGAGGAAGCCCAGCGGTTGGGATTCGATGCCTGTGGGATATCCAAGGCTGAATTTCTTGAAGAAGAAGCACCCCGGCTTGAACAATGGCTTACGGGAAACCGTCACGGCAAGATGGGCT
>JADZBN010000206.1 GCA_020852075.1 Bacteroidia bacterium | reverse complement strand
TAACTTCAAGGTAAAGCATGCGATCAGTTTTCTGGAAGACGGAAATAAGGTGAAGGCTTATGTTCATTTCAAAGGCAGGTCAATTGCCTATAAGGAAAAGGGGGAACTCATCCTGTTGAAATTTGCACAGGCTTTGGAAGAATATGGTAAGGTGGAATTGTTGCCAAAACTGGAAGGAAACAGGATGTTTCTGTTTCTTGCACCGCTGCCTAAAAAGAAAAAATAAACCTGAAAAGGAATTACAGAAAATAACCTGATAAGACGTACGAAAATGCCTAAGATGAAAACCAATTCCAGTGCCAAGAAAAGATTCAAGGTTACCGGTACCGGAAAGATTAAGAGGAAGCATGCTTACAAAAGCCATATCCTTACCAAGAAGGAAACCAAGCGCAAGCGTAATCTGACGCACGCGACCCTGGTCTCATCCGCAGACCATCATCGTGTGAAGCACATGCTTGTGTTGAGTTAACCAGATATTATTACCTGTTCATTCATTATAAACCCGACAAAAAGCTTAAGATCCATCAGGACGCTTTCGTCAAAAACAATTTAAGATGCCACGTTCCGTCAATTCCGTTGCTTCCCGTGCACGGAGAAAAAAAATGCTGAAGCTCGCCAAGGGGTACTGGGGCTCACGGGGTAATGTACTTACTGTTGCAAAAAACACAGTTGAAAAGGGTCTCGGTTATGCATACCGTGACCGTAAAGCCAAAAAACGTAATTTTCGTTCACTCTGGATCCAGCGTATCAATGCCGGAGCCCGCGAGCACGGAATGAGCTCTTCAGAACTGATGGGAAAAATTCATGAAAAGAATATCGGTCTGAACCGTAAGTCACTGGCAGATCTTGCAATGAATCATCCGCAGGCATTTAAGGCCGTGATTGATTCCGTCAAATAAAGAGAAAAACTATGCCATAGTTTTTAGTGAATCAATGACAAGAAAGGAGCCTTCGGGCTCCTTTTCTTTTATGGGCATTTGGTTCGCAGGATCTATCACAGGTTTATCATTTCCGTGTTGAAAAATTGTAACAGATTTTATTTCCCGGTAAGTTTTTTAAGCCTTTCTTTTGCCAGTTTATAGGTTGGAAATATATTCAGGGCTTCCCTGTAATCCTTTTCTGCAGCCATTTTATCCCCGGTAAATTCATAGCAAAGACCACGGTTGTAATAGGCCTCCAGGTAATTTTTGTTGATGTTTATAGCATCCGAAAAATGGATGATGGCATCCTTATAGTTCTTTTTGAAAACAAGATCTATGTACCCGAGATTGTAATGCGCATCCTCATACCGGGGTTCCAGACGAAGAATATCCCGGTAGTCGTTAATAGCCTTATCCAGCATCCCTCTTTTCTGATAATACAAGCCTCTGTCATAGAGCGCCTCGGTGCTGGAGGGCACCAAACGTAATGCACTGTTGTAATACTGCAGTGCAAGATCATTCATCCGGGCCGCATGGATATTCCCCAGTTGAATATATGCATCATAATTGGATGGATCAAGAGCGATTACTGTTTCGAAACTTGATATGGCCTTTGCAGTATCACCGGTTTCCTTGTACACAAAACCTTTCAGAAAATAGGGTTTCACGAGTTTTCTGTCAATCCTGAGTGCGTTGTTGGCGTGTTCAATGGATTTCTCATACCCTTTTATGTACAGGTACAATTCAGCGAGTTTAAGATTTGCTTCCAGGTTGGAAGGGTCCAGATTCAGGCACCGGTTATAGGCTTCCAGGGATTTCCGGATCTGAAGGCCCCTGAAACTGATATCCGCGAACAACAAAAGGTATTCCACCTTGTTTGAATCCAGTTGAACGCTTCGGCTGGCATCATTCCATGCCTGCTGAATATTTTTTTTCTGAAGAAAAATTTTTGCCCTTTCAAAATACGAATGGGCATCGTCGGGATGAGCAGCAATCCGGTCATTCAGGATTTTAAATGAATCCACAACCAGTGGCCTTCCCTTTTCTGATTCACTCCCTTGGTCTGATGGTACATCCTGCCTGCAGGCGTATATGAAACCGCATAATAGCACCAGGATCAGAATCCATAGATTACCGGAACTGGCGGAAATTACCTTTTTCATTCGTAGGATACCGGGGAATCAGTTACGAAGGTACATTTTTACAGGCAATGGTTTCACAGTGAACTGCGAAAAGAAAGACAGCCGGCCTGGCATTGCATGCTCCTGTATCCCGGGATTTACGAATGGAGCGGGGCTTTCCATGTATTAAGAATACTAAAACCGGCAGCACTCCGCCACTTTCAAGAAGAAAAATGCCGGTTAGAAAAACCGGCATTTAACATAAAAAATACTACAGCAAATAATCAGGATTGTACATGTTGCTCATGAAAAGCCTCACGGATTTTGGTTTCCAGTTCATCAGCCAGTTCAGGATTATCATTGAGCAGTTGCTTCACCGCATCCCGTCCCTGTGCCAGTTTGGTGTCTCCGTAGCTGAACCATGAACCGGATTTTTTTATTATCCCCTTGTCCACACCCAGATCCACGATCTCACCCATTCTGGAAATCCCCTCACCGTACATGATATCGAATTCGGCAATTCTGAAAGGAGGAGCTACTTTATTTTTTACAATTTTCACCTTTGTCCGGTTACCCACGATATTTTCACCGTCCTTGATTTGTCCAATGCGGCGAATATCAAGACGTACAGAAGCATAGAACTTGAGAGCGTTACCCCCAGTGGTTGTTTCGGGGTTACCGAACATTACACCAATCTTTTCGCGGAGTTGGTTTATGAAAATACAACAACAACCGGTACGGCTGATGGTAGCCGTCAGCTTCCGCAGGGCCTGAGACATCAGGCGGGCCTGGAGGCCTACTTTGCTGTCGCCCATCTCCCCTTCTATTTCACTTCTGGGCGTCAGGGCGGCGACAGAATCAATAACAAGGATATCAATAGCACCTGAACGAATCAGATTGTCGGCAATTTCAAGAGCCTGTTCTCCGTTGTCGGGCTGGGAGATCAGCAGGTTTTCCAGATCCACGCCCAGTTTCTGTGCATAGAATCTGTCAAATGCATGTTCGGCGTCAATGAAAGCTGCAATGCCACCATTCTTCTGTACATTGGCAATGGCATGAATGGCGAGGGTGGTTTTACCGGAAGATTCCGGTCCGTAAATTTCAATAACCCGGCCTTTAGGAAGCCCGCCGATCCCAAGGGCATTGTCCAGGGTAATGGAACCTGTTGATATGGATTCGATTTGTTCGACTGCATCATCTCCCAATTTCATGATGGTCCCTTTACCATACGTCTTTTCGATCTTGTCAATGGTAAGTTGTAATGCCTTTAATTTCTCTTTTACCGATTCTTTCACTTCTGCTGTAGCCATAGTTTTATGTTTTATTGATGGTGTTGCGGAGGATAATACCCCCTGAGCCAACAAAGATACTGATTTTCTGACAATCAAAATATTTGATTGTATGGCAATCCGTATAGTTATTAACAAAGTTGTGAAATATTTTGAAAATCAAGGAGATTGTTGAGAATTATTTTATTTCATGTACCAACAAAGAGGATGAAAAGGGGGCTTCTATCGGGTAAAATATCATAAGAATCAGGGCTATGCCAATGTAAAAGAAGGCTTTCTTGAAAAGAATTTATCAGACAAGGCAGTAGGTTTTCTCAGATCCATCCGGGATTCGCAATTTTCCGGATGCACGATAGATTATTGAATTTTCCGGATAACCGGATTAAATGCCTTTGAAGAAACAAAGACCTTCTCCCCTGTCCTGATTCCATGCAAATCCTCTTCCATGGCAATAACTTTTACAATTTGATTTCCAATCAGAACGGAGACAATCCTTACAAAGTTTTCTGCTTCCACCTTTAATACCTCGCCGATAAATTGAAATTTCATACTTGTTGGCCGGTTTGAGAAGATTTCTTCCGGACTACCCTGGGCAGTTACTGCCCCGTTATTCAGCATTATTACCCTGTCCGACATCTTGTAAACTTCAGCAACATCATGACTGACGAGAATGGTGGTCAGGTTATAGGAATGATGTATCTTAATAATATAATCCTGAAGCTTCCATCTCATATCATGGTCAAGGGAGGACAAGGGTTCATCCAGAAGCAGAATCCGGGGCTGACGCACCAGCGCTCTTGCCAAAGCCACCCGTTGTTTCTGCCCCCCTGATAATTTACCGGGCTTCAGATGCTGTACCCCGGTAAGATCCATGACTTCCATTATTTCATAAATGATATCCTTTTTCTGTTTTTTATCCAATGCAAACTTCAGGTTCTCCTTTACATCCATATTTGAGAAAAGAGCCGGATCCTGAAAAACAAAACCCAGTTTCCTTTCCTGAACCGGCTTTTCTATTTTTCGGGTTGTGTCCAGCCAGATCTCTCCGAAGGTTTTAATAAAACCTCTGTCGGGGGATGTCAGGCCGGCACGAATCCTGAGAGTTGTGGTTTTCCCGGATCCTGAAGGACCAAATAAGGTAATGAACTCGCCCTCACGAATGCGGATATCCGGATTCAGCTGCATTTCCCCTGAAGATGACCGGAGTTTTTTTTCGATATGTATTTCAATCATTGTAAGGGACTGGCTTTATTGAAACGATGATTCCTCATATACACGGCCAATAATACCATGAATGAAAAGGCAAATAAAATTCCTGAATAAACATTCGCGCTGTGATAATTCATAGCCTGCACTTCATCATAAATTGCAACAGAAACTACTTTTGTCTCTCCGGGTATATTCCCTCCGACCATTAATACTACTCCAAATTCTCCTATTGTATGGGCAAAGGTCAGTACCAATCCCGTAACAAGCGATGGTTTCATATTGGGAAGCAATACCCTGAATAGTGTCTTATACCTGCTTTTCCCAAGAATGTGTGATGCTTCAATGAAAGATTCAGGGACAGTACGGAAGCCGGATTGAAGCGGATGAACCATGAACGGCAGACTGTATAAAACAGATGCCACAAGTAATCCGGGGAAAGTAAATACGAGCCTGATATCGAAATACTGTTCAAGGAATTTCCCAAACGTATTCTCAGGGCTGAATGCCAATAACAAATAAAATCCAAGCACTGAAGGCGGTAATACCAGCGGTAATGATACGATCGCTTCAATGATTGCCTTGATCCTGCTACCGCCACGGGCCAGCCATTGTGCAAGAGGAATACATACCAAAAATAAAATAATGGTGGTCGCCAGGGCAAGCTTCAGCGTCAGATAAAAGGGCGAAAAATCAATCATGGGGTGCAAGGCTTACTTCTGTGGTCTTGATCATTGCGATAATTTTATCCATTCGCTGAATTTTTAATTCGTCAAATGCCTCCCGGGTAATAACGGATTGTATGGTACGTCCGGAAAAATTCAATTTTACCTTACAAAGGATTCCGCCGCACTCAAATCCCTCAACTGTACAATGCAGCCTGTTTCTTATACTGATAAGGCTCTTAAAATCTCTGGCCAGAATCACTTCTGTTTCTTTAAACATGGTATTCACAATGTTTCCGGTTCTCAGATATTTCATGTTTTCCGGTGCCTCAATGATCAGCGCCGTAATCAAAACACCCCGCGATTCCACCCGCACAACTGACAATGTGCCTTCTGTTTTGATTTCTTGTATTATACCTTCAAGGATATTCATTTTCCGTTTGGAAGCAAATAACCGAAGTTTGAAATAATACCTGCAGCAATTCCTGAAGAAATAAAATCAAAAAATTTAGCTGCAGAAGGATTATTTTTTGCGTGTTTTAAAATAACACATCCTTGCTCCAGCGGTTTATAGCTTTCCCCGGGAATAACAAAGTACTTTCCATTTTCTATTTTCATAGGTTGTGACAACGCATCGGACAAAGCGATGATTCCAATGTCAGCCGCACCAAATACAACAAATTGTGCAGTCTGGGCAATATTTTCGCCAAATACCAGACGTGATTTCACTTCATCATAAATATGGTAAAATTTCATTGCCTCCATCGCCCTCGCACCATAGGGTGCAGTAGCACGATTGGCAATGGCAATTTTTTTAACATCCGGTCCCGAAAGTGACTTCATACCGTCTATCTCCGGATTTATTTTTCTGCTCCAAATCACAAGTCTCCCGATTGCATAAAGTTTAACCGGAGAGATGGCAATTTTTTTTTCTCTGAGTTTCATGGGATAATTCATATCCGCAGAAAAAAACAGATCGAAAGGTGCGCCATTCGTAATCTGTTCATAGAATTTTCCGGATGACCCATATGTTACCTGAATATTTTCATCTGGATTTTGCAATTTATAAACTGCCAGGATGGAATCAAGTGCGGGTTTAAAATTGGCTGCTGCCACAATCGTAACCTTATCACCGGAAGCAAAACAAAAATTTAGGGTTAGCAGAAACCAGGATAGAAACATCTGCTTTAGTATTTCTCTCATTGTTATTTTCATTTAATTATCATTCATTTAACACGGGTCAGTAATCCGGGTTTAAAAGTTACCATCAGATACGACCATACAGGTGTAAGGTTGTTGTTGCCACCTTTGATATATTCCATACTTTTTGCTGAGGCCATATAAGAGAACCCAGCGTCAAGAGTTGTAAAATCATTGCACTTGATCCTGACCGACAGGTCATTTTCAAACCCCAGATAAGCATTCAGAACATTCAATTCAGGATCCAGCACCTTGTTCTGAAGGTAAAATAGGTGTAGGTCCGAACGGACAGATATTCCAGGATTTATTTCATACATCAGAAAAAGATAGGGGTTGATTATTCCGCCGTTTTTCATATCACCCGGGAAATTGGTAAAGTAATCCATGTTCCCCATAAATTTCCAGGCGACTCCGTAAAGCGGGACAAAGGATTTAGAAATTGAGGATGCTGATGTCGCATCGTCTCCACTCATAAATTCTGCACCCAGCCGGGTGGTTAGTTTTTGGATGTTTACCTGCAGTTCGGGTTGGAAGTATGATGCGGAAATTTGTTTTCCGTATTGGAGCCTGCCATATTGGTAATACCCGCACAGGGTAAGGTAAAACACGCCTTTTTTTATATCCAGCCTGCCTCCTGAAGTTCCTCTTTCGTACAGGGTCCGTACGCTGGTTTTACTCTGATTTCCGTCTGCAGCGTTCAGGGCGGTCAGAGAAAAATATTCGTTCAATTTAATTTTTAGAAAATAGACATTTAACAGTTTGTAATTATTGAAGGAAGAAGGAGAATAATCCGTTTCATAAACCCTTTCAGAGGATTGATTGAAGCAAAGAATAAGTTCGGAATGAATACGGTCTCCGTTATAAATCAAATCCAGACCATCGTGTGCTTTAGCTGTCTGGCTCCAGTTCCCTGCAGAGAATAAACGTCCGTTATCCAGTTCAATCTTCTGCCTGCCAACCCTCAGGGACCAGTTTTCTGTCAGACCGGGTTCAACATAGGCTTCGAAAACATTAAATGATCCCGATACAGAGGTTTGCCCATACTGACCCCATACTCTGACGTCCTGTAAGGACGTATGGAATGTAACCCGGGATTGTGTATAGGTAAAATTCACCCTGCTCCGCTGCGATACAAAATATGCAGGCTCAGTGGTATCGTTACGCAATTGCCGGTATCCATTCCTGAATTCCGCTCTGGGTCTGAACTCCAGGCCAATTTTAAATACTTTATCAGAAGGTTGCAATTTATCATTGAATTCTGCCATTACCCTGAGGGAGTCGGCTTCACGTCTTGTCAATACTGATTTCTGAACCAGTAAATCCGTAATAGCGGACGGTGACTGTGCGAAAAGACTGCCTCCTGACATTCCATTCAGAATCAGGAGTACTGCAGCAGCAAAAGCAATTTTTGGTAAATACATTTTCATATTATCAGAATGTGTGTATGGTGTGTAAAGGATTAAAAATTCATTTTTTTTATTTTGCTCCGGATAAATTCACCTACCTCCTGCTCCAACAGGTTAAACTGCCTGATGGCATTGATACCTGCCGGAGTCACCACGGATCCACCTCCGCTCTTTCCGCCCAGTTGCTTTTCCACTAAGGGTTTTCCGGCACGATCATTCATTTCGTTTACCATTTGCCATGCCTGCCGGTAGGACATTTTCATCTGTGCAGCAGCCGTAGAAATGGATCCGGTTTTTTTAATTTTTTCCAAGAGTTCAATCCGGCCTATTCCAAACACTTTTTCTTTTCCCGAAAAGATCCAAATCCTGTATTTCACTGAAAAATTCTTCTCCATTTTTCAATATGTTTATAAAAGCATATCGCGAATGTAAGTTGAATTTTCATGTATATAACATGATTTTAATCAGCAACCTGTTTCCAGCTCAACGGGAATTATAAAAAAACCCGCCAATCAGTTGGCGGGTCCAAACCAGGTAATCTGAAAAAACAGCTAAAAATAATCAGATGGGATTTGCAGGTGCTGCCGGTGGTGAAGGTTCCTGATTTGAGGTGCCGGTATTCTTCTTTCTGTGCACCCCTGAACCATCAATCCGGATAACATCTTTGCCATCTTCGCGGATATACACCCCATTGCTGTCTATCACCACCTTATCGCCATCGGGTTGAGAGATGTGGACTCCGTTTTTATCAATATGAATGGAAGAATTTTCAACATCATCATTACCGGATCCCAGGACATCTTCTGTTCCGTCGCAATCCAGGCATTTTAATCCTTTGCCGGTCATTTCCCAGGTTCTGCCCAGCATGGAATGATCCAGAATATCGTTTATATTATCAATATCATAGATAAAATGATCGAGGCTGCTGTCAAGAAATATCCTCCCTCCTACGGGAACTTTAAGTACCAACTGGACTTTCTGACCACGGTAGGTTTCTGCCCGGTCGAGAGTAAAATAGTTATTGAAGGAAATCAGGCTGTCCTCCTGTGAAAAGCCGTACCGGATCCGGACTGCATTTTCCTTGGCAGCTAAGCCTGAAGAACCCCGTGAATACAGCATTTCCGTAAGACTAAAGAGACTGTCTGGACTTTTTACAATATCCAGCTTTATCTCATTACTGAATAACATACTGTCCTGAATACTCAGTTCATGGTCAAATATCGCCTCCGGAGAACCCCATCCGAAATAATCCTTTTCCTTTTTGGTTCCGGAACCAGTCTGAAGTTTAATGACTTTGCTGGATGGTGGACTCAGGACGACCTCTTTTCTGACAGTGGCATCATCGTGGAACTGAGAGGCCACCTTCAATCCAAGTACCAGTAGAATGCCTGCAGCCACGAGCCACAAACCCAATGCAGTAAAACTTACAACACGGGAACTCTTGCGGATATTGAATAACATCCTTGCACCTGCATAGGCCAGCATCAGGAAAGGAATTCCAACCACAATAACCACGCTAACAAAAGCCAGGGCAAACTGAAATCCGGTCTGAAAGGTGTGTCTCCATAGATCAGGATAGGTGGTGCCGGGGATACCGATCAGGGCCAGCAATGAAACGACCATACAAAACGCCACGAGCAGGCCGATAAAAAGGAATAAAATGGCTATTAATTTCCCGATGGCAATGAAAATAAAACGGATTACCTCCCCGATCGCTTCGAATATCCGGCCAATAGCCGTTCCGGCTTTTTTACCTGTTCCTTTACCGAAATCGTTTATCCTCGACCTTACCTGCCCCATTTCTTCTTTGATATTTTTCTCAATATTGGAGACGGTAACTGGTTCGCCTTTCATCTGAAGTTTTTCTGTGGTGGTTTTTGCTTCGGGAATTACAATCCAGAGAATGATGTACAGGAGGAAGCCTGATCCGAAGGCAAAAAAGATGAATACGAATGCCAGCCTGATCCACACGGGATCCAGGTCGAAATAGGAAGAAATTCCCGAACAGACTCCACCCAGAAGTTTGTCATCCGGGTTTCTGTAGAGCCTGCGTTTGAGCTGGCCTTCCATGGGAGGCATTGTGCGGGGCGATTCCTTTTCTTCCTCTCCGGCAAAATCCTCGGGTTTCCCCATCTGCCGGGTAACCACATCCACATCCTCCAGGGTTATTACCTGCTTTGCGTCCCTGATTCGTTCCTGGAACATTTCGGCTATCCGTGCTTCGATGTCCTGCATAATTTCATCGCGGCCTTCTTCGGAAGTAAAATGTCCGCGAATGGATTCAAGGTAGAACTTGAATTTATCGTAGGCATTTTCATCAATGTGAAATACTATGCCCCCGATATTGACGGTGACTGTTTTATTCATGATAGTCAGGTTTTTGTGTTGTTAATCGAACGGCCTCAACCAGTTCATTCCATGTGATGCGGAGTTCTTCCAGGAATTTTTCACCGAGAGGAGTTAATGAATAATATTTACGCGGCGGTCCCGATTTGCTTTCTTCCCAGCGATAGGTCAGAAGTCCTGCATTCTTTAATCTTGTCAAAAGCGGATACAAAGTCCCCTCTACCACGATCATTTTGGAATCTTTCATTCTCGCAATAATATCCGAGGGATAAACTTCTTCCTGCGACAAGATGGACAGGATACAAAACTCCAGCACGCCTTTGCGCATCTGTGCCTGCGTATTTTCCAAGTTACTGCCCATAGTCTGTCTTATTAATGAGTTATTTTGATTTACTGTTTTCCTGCAACAGGGTTTATTCGTGCAACTTCAGTGTCAGGCGGCGTGCGCCGGATACATCGTCTTTCCGGTAGGCCGCTTTAGTGCTATTCACCTGCTCTGAATACCTGAAACTGTCAAGGTTTTGAGCGAATACCCGGCCTTTGCCGAAGACGCGTACAAAACTATTATCCGTTGAACCGGAGGCAATGATTTTCCCATCACCTTTAACAATCATGCCCAGGGAAAGTGAACGGACATCCAATTTGATGCTGCCGCTGCCGTTGACTTTTAACAGGAGAAAATCCGAATTGATCAGCTGAGATGAATATACTTTTGCATCGCCGTTGATTTCAATAAGGTTGATATCTTCCATAGTTACATATATTGTAACCGGACGGTTGTTATTTCCATCAATGACCAGGGCTCCATTGCGGATACTGGTGGAAACATGGCTGATGAGATTGCGGTCACCCTCCACGCTCACCTGATTGTCGCTTCCCTGGTTTAAAATTACATTAGCCGGGGTGTTGACAATTAGCCCATAAAAATTGCCCATGGTCCGGTCGTCGTTTAGCATCTCTGCAGTTTCCGCATGTGCCAGGGTGCTTGCAGAAATGCTGAGGGTAAGGAAGGCAGAGAGAAGTTTTGTTTTCATGATGTTGGGTTGATTGAATTTTGAGAGAAATGTTTTTATAGTTCTATGTAATACATTGCTAATTGCGATACAAAGATATAGTTATAGGATGATACTTTGCAATACATAGTACTAAATTTATTATGAATATCAATGTATATTATTGATTATCAATATAATAAAATTTATCTAAATCCTGAGTATTTGACGAAAAACCAGAAATTGAGGCCTTGTTTTACCAATAATAAAAAAAAAGGGACGGTCCAAATTACCGTCCCCAAGGATTAAGGTTTTTAGTTAAACTGTTATTTTCCTTTAATAGAAAGTAATTCCAGTTCAAAAATCAGGGTAGAGTTTCCGGGAATGTTCTGACCATAACCCCTTTCACCATAGGCAAGATTCGGGGGAATAAAGAGTTTCCATTTTGACCCGACTTTCATTTTTTGCAAGGCTTCGGTCCACCCTTCTATGACCCTGTTAAGTGGAAATGTAGCAGGCTGGCCTCTTTCGATGGATGAATCAAATATAGTTCCGTCAATGAAAGTTCCCTGATAATTGGTAACAACTGTATCATTGACTGTGGGCATGGGGCCGGTACCTTCCTTAATAACAATGTACTGAAGACCGTCGGGAAGTGTTATCACACCCGCTTTCTTTTTGTTTTCTTCAAGAAATTTCTGGCCAATAGCAAGATTCGCCGCACTTTTCTCCTGTTGTTTGGCCGCTAGATAGGATTGAATGACGCCCTGGCATTCCGCTGCACCGATCATGAGACTGTCCCCGTGGAACACATGTTCCATCGCCGCTTTCAGGATATTCAGATTCAGTGAATCCAGTCCGTCCTTTTTCATATTGGTGGCAATTGATACACCTATGCCATAGGCAACTGAATCCGATGAACTTTTCAGTTCAGGAGTTGAATTTCCTTTTTGTCCATTGCAGGAAAACAAGGTTGCCACACTGAAGCAGGCAGCAAGGCAGATTACTTTTTTCTTCATAGAAATATTTTTAGCGCCGCGAAGATAATGATTCCGCTGTATCCTATGCTTTCCTTAGGAATCTTTCATGATTTCTACACTTTCCGGCTGCATTCTTCCCTGAAAATCATCCTTTCACCCTGTGCAAGGTGTCAAAGGCAAAAAAACAAGTCCCTGTTTTTGTGTCAAAAATTATATTTGTCACTGAAAAAACAGATTTGTGCCCAGGATACTCCGGATCATAAACCGATTAAATCTCGGTGGTCCCACTTTTAATGCTGCATTACTGACAAAATACATTGGGGAGGATTTTGAAACCCTGCTCGTTGCAGGACAAAAGCAAAAGACAGAGGCCAGTTCTGATTTTATTGTAACCGACCTGGGGCTCAATTATGTATCCATTCCTGATATGCAGCG
>JADZBN010000205.1 GCA_020852075.1 Bacteroidia bacterium | reverse complement strand
TATATTTGGTGGGATTTACCTTGATACCCCCTTTTGCACCGCCAAATGGTACATCTACCACGGCACATTTGAATGTCATGAGTGTGGCAAGTGCCTTTACCTCATCTTCGTTCACAAACTCTGAATACCGGATACCACCCTTGGTGGGTGTTTTATGATGACTGTGTTGTACGCGGATACCCTCAATTACCTGGATGTTGCCATCCACCTCAAGAGGAAAATAAAACTTATAAATACTGTTACAGATTTTTATCTGATTAAGTAGTCCCGGCTCGAAATCGGTAAATGCTGCCGCCTTATCAAAATATGTTAATACATAGTTATAAAACTTCCGGCCATTTTCCAGGTCGTTTTGCATAGGATTTGATTTAAAGTTGGTGTAAATTTAACTAAGTTTTCAGCCGGCTGGCAACACTGCAATAATGATTTTTATCCTGTTAACATCCAACTATTTCCCTTACGGCATAACTCATGGAATTTCTTTCAAGATTGATTCTTAGCACACTCGCCGTGCTGATAACCTGCCTGCTGTTACCGGGAGTGCATGTGGACAATGTCCTTACCGCCCTGCTGGTTGCAGGGGTACTGGCCATTCTGAATGCCGTTATAAAACCCATCCTGGTATTGCTGACGTTACCCGTTACATTCCTCACTTTTGGATTTTTCTTATTGATTATCAATGCGCTGTTGGTTTTGTTCACCAGCCGGATCGTGCCCGGTTTCAAAATTGACGGTTTCTGGCAGGCATTTTTTTTCGGAATTGTTCTTGCCCTGATTCAAAGTCTATTCATCGGGTCAAATTCACCCAGGAAAGAATAATTTAAAAAATCCGGATTACTTCAGTTTGATATCCTTCACATTCAGTTGAATGGATGTAGTTCCGTTATAACTGTTTTCGACCAGGGAATAGCAGATATCAAATGGAATTTTCCGGGTGATCAGTTCCCAGTGCTGACCCATCTGAAATGCGATACCATCACGGCCAAGCAGCCGGGTTGTTTCATCTTCTGCTATATTGAGTTTCAGGTGGTTGTTACCCACCACTTTAGATTTTCCGGTATCCCGGACATGGTCGGTGCGGAAAACAGGGTTCATATTTCCGGGGCCAAACGGAGCAAATTGTTTAAGTATGGCAAAAAAGGGTTCAGTTATTTCAGACAGGCGAAGCATACTGTCAATCTCAATTTCCTGCACGAGCATTCGGTCTTCAATAGTAGTTGCAACAATTTCTTCGAAACGGGTTTTGAATTTTTCCAGGTTTTCCAGGCGGAGGGTTAAGCCGGCAGCATACATGTGACCCCCAAACTGTTCCAGCAGATCGCTGCAGGATTCAATGGCATTGTAGATATCAAAATCTTTTACGGACCTGGCGGAGCCGGTAGCCATTCCGTTCGATTCGGTCAGGATGATGGTAGGCTTATAATATTTTTCGGTCAGCCGGGAGGCCACGATACCGATGACTCCTTTATGCCATTCAGGGTGGAAAAGAACCGTGGACTTGCGTTTTGAAAATCCAGAGTCTTCCTGAATAAGGCGCAAAGCCTGTTCGGTAATATTCATATCCAATTCCCTCCGTTCTGTATTCTTCACATTCAGCATGGTGCCTTCCATGTCGGCCTGTGTTTTATTTGCAGCAATGAGTAAGTCCACTGCCTGACGGGCATCCTGAATCCTGCCCGCAGCGTTGATCCGGGGACCAATAATGAAAACAATATCATTTACGGTAAGTTCCTTTGATACGTTTGCAAGATCGAGTATGGCTTTTATTCCTGCCCGGGGATTTTTATTCAGCCATTGCAATCCATGGTACACCAACACCCTGTTTTCCCCGACAATCGGAACGATGTCAGCAGCGGTAGAAACAGCTACAAGATCCAGGTACTGTTCAAGTTTTTCGAAAGGGATACCCTTCTTTTGTGCATAAGCCTGAACCAGTTTAAATCCGATTCCGCAACCGGACAGTTCATCGAATGGATACCTGTCGTCTTCCCGCTTAGGATCCAGAACCGCCACTGCGGCAGGAAGCGCGTCACCGGGCCGGTGATGGTCGCAGATAATAAAATCAATTTTTTTTCCGGCAGCGTAGGCGATGGTTTCATTTGACTTGATTCCGCAATCCAGAGCAATAATCAGTGAAACTCCATTACTATCCGCGGTATCAATTCCTTTAATGGAAATTCCATATCCTTCCTTATACCTGTCGGGCAGATAATAATCCACTTTATCATATATGGAACTGATAAAAGAATATACCAGGGCAACCGCCGTAGTTCCATCCACATCGTAATCACCGTACACCATTATTTTTTCACCACGTGAAATGGCTGTTTCAATCCTGGACACGGCTTTATCCATGTCCTTCATCAGAAACGGATCATGGAGGTCCTTAACAGAGGGACGAAAAAAATTCTTCGCGGCATCATAGGTAGTGATACCCCGTTGAACCAGCAGGTTTGCCAGCGTAGGGCTGATATTCAATTCTTTTGCAAGAGCAGAAACCCTGACGGGGTCTCCGGCTTTTTTAACCGCCCACCGTTTTTCCCGTGTATCAATATCAATCATGATGAAAAATGCGTGGTAAGGTATGAAAATTGAAAAGTAACCTGTTCATTACTGCATGGATTTTTCTAAAAAATAGTGGTGAATGATGAATATCTGGCGACAAAAAAGTAATAATGATGCCGGAGATCAGCGGGTTACCCCTCATCCGAAAAAATGGCATCACCCCGGGATTCACGCAACCCGGGGGATGCCATATCCTGAATCATCAGAATCTGGTAAATCTGGCATGAACGGTATTTCCCGCATTATCCCTGACAAATACTATGTACACACCACCCGAGAGGCCGGATACATCCACAGCCGTCCAGGTATTGACTTTGATCTTTCCGGGAGGTATTACCAAACGGCCGGCGGCATCGGTAATTAACCACTCCGCATCCATTCCTGGTTTTGCATCTGCAAACAGATACAGGGTGCTTTCAGCAGGATTGGGATACAGGGAAAGATGCATAGGTGAAGGCACCATCGGCAGTCCGGTAGAAAACGTCTGAACGCAGGGTCCATTAAAACCTGAGTTGGTACGCTCCCCATCGCGGTTGATGATTTCCTCCACCTGGCTGATACAAATCTGCGTATCGGTCACTGCACTGAAATAAATCCTGCAGATCTGTTGAGGGACAGATGATCTTGCAATAAATGTATCTCTTTCCGCCAGTCCAAAAATCGTATTCGAATAGGGATTAAATCCAAGATAAAAAGGGATCCCGGACGGTGTGGTCATGCTGACCACACTCTGGATAGTGATGCCTGCAACAGAAAACTGATACGCCTGTATATCCTTACTCGGATTAAGCAACGAGATATCAATATACCCTGCACTCAGGTCATAACCGGATATGGAAAGGCGGGTCAGGTCATTGGGGTTGGTGATATTTCTGGGGAAGCTGCAATGATTATGCGGGCTTCCTCCGGGATGGCTTGCATTTCCGTTGTACAGGCACCAGGAAGCGAGTGCGGCATCATATACGCTAAGGGCACTGTCTCCGTTCAAATCATTGCAGGAGGTCCATTGGGAGCCGGAAAAACCTGTGAAGAGATTCATATATTCCTGAAGGTCGAGTGAGTCCAGGACGGCATCGGTCAGGACATCACCAAAAACGGAAGACCCGTTGCACACGTGATTACAGTCTTCCATGGCCAGTCCCCCTGGTATTCCTGCACAATCCACATAGGGTGTACAATTGGGAAGAATGGTATAGGAGGGAACTCCGGCGGTATCCCTGGAAATATGAACGCAGACCTGGAGGGCATTGTTGGCATAATTGATTTCACTGTGACCCAGGGCATCAGGCAGGTGGTTGGAGTTCACGATAATCGCAACACGATAATCTCCTTCAGGTACATCGGTAATGTCCAGCCACTGGCACTGGGTTCCCGCGCCGTACTGATCATAACAACCCGAAGAAATCCCCATGATACTGCATGTAAAATGACCGAACCCGCAGAGATCCATTACACAAAATCCGTTTTTATGGCCGGCGGGAATGGCCACTCCGTTTGTATCATACATCCTGTAATCACCGTAGCCTTCATAATGGGTATGGCCATGACAGTTGTTGCTGTTAAACATGGTCGGATTGGATGTCGGGTTGCCGATGTAATAATCGGTAGTACCAATGTTGTTGATCTTGGAGGTAAAGCTGAGAACATACCGTAAGCCGTATCCGGTAACACACCCTTCATCCACATCACACTGGGCAGCGGTGTGTGTATTAAGACTCAACGAACTGACGAATGCTATTGAATCGAACTCCAGATCGGGTCCTGAACAAAGGGGGCTGGGGTAGTAAGCACAACTCCCGTCATCCACCTGTGCCAGGGGATTGTAATTGCAGGCATTGATATCCATGCATCCGGTTACCGGCCCGGTGTATGAAAATTCAAAATTCACCGGCCCGCTGCAATCATCCAGGTTGTCTCCGATCCTGATATAATAGGTTTGGCTGTCAACCAGCATTACATTGAGTTCGGCCTGTAACCCGCAGTTGTAATTATCATTGAAGGAATAGGTGCCGGCAGGGGATTCGTCATTGAGTATTCCGTTACAGGATTCATAAATCCAGATTTTGGTGTCACAGGTGTTCATACCGCAGGTGGTAAAGCGGTACATGCCGGTAAGGGAAGCGGTATAAGTGTACCAGGTATTGTCATACACAGCCGAATAGGTACCGAAGGCCAGGGGAATGCCCTGAGAGCAATACGATCCTGGCGGACAGCCGACGGCGTGTTGGGCCATGGATCCGAAATTACTGCCTTGTGCCACCAGTAATCCGTCGGCATAGAGCCAGTATCCCCCCGGGGCAAATATTCCATCTCCGTATGCATCATGAATGGTAAAAAACGCACAACTGTTCTGGGGAATACAAATGGTGTCTCCGGAAGTAGTGCCATTGGCGATCATGGTACCTGAGGAATCCGTAAGATCCCATGATGTTTCAAGGGGATACGCGTCGGGGATGATCTGAATAATAATTTCTGTCATCCCTCCCGGGCATGACGAAAATGCCGTTGAAGCCGAACCGGTCAGCAACAACAACAGAGTAAATACTTTTTTCATGGGGTGAAGGTTTTGCGTGAATTATTACGAAAGCTACATTTTTTTGACAGGAATTAAAAACCATCCCCTGAATTCTTTTACAGATTCCCCTGGGGTGGCGGGAGGTATGGATTTCTGACCAAAATCCCATGTAAATTTTCTAATCACATACTAATGATCTTTCCGGAAATCTCCATCCGGTTAAAATGACGGGTTATTGAGAAAAAGTCATGAATCAAAATAATGCGGTATGCCCACATGTATCAGGGAATAAAAAACCGAAAAAAGCGAAACAGATTATGTCATATCAGGCAAAATCTCCCTGCCGTTTCGTGATTTGTCATTCGAAGGCATTGATCCCGGTAATATCCATACCTGTAATCAACAGGTGAATATCATGAGTCCCTTCATAGGTGATGACAGATTCCAGGTTCATGATATGCCTCATGATGGGATATTCTCCTGTAATTCCCATTCCGCCATGGATCTGCCTGGCTTCACGGGCTATCTGCAGAGCCATATTCACATTATTTCTTTTCGCCATGGATATCTGTGCAGGCGTTGCACGGTTTTCATTCTTTAGAACACCCAGCCTCCATGTTAATACCTGCGCCTTGGTAATTTCGGTAATCATTTCTGCAAGTTTCTTCTGGGTAAGCTGGAATGCAGCAATCGGTTTACCGAATTGTACCCGTTCTTTAGCATACCTCAGTGCCGAATCATAGCAGTCGAGGGCAGCACCAATCGCTCCCCAACTGATTCCGTAACGCGCAGAATTCAGGCATCCGAGCGGGCCCTTGAGCCCTTTTACATTAGGGAGGAGATTTTCCTTGGGAACCTTTACATTGTCAAATACGAGTTCGCCTGTTGCGCTCGCCCGAAGCGACCATTTTCCGTGTGTTTCGGGAGTGCTGAACCCTTTCATTCCTCTTTCCAGGATCAGCCCCCGGACAAGGCCGGTTTCGTCCTTTGCCCAGACCACTGCAACATCTGCAAACGGTGCATTGGATATCCACATCTTGGAACCATTTAATACATAATGATCCCCCATATCTTTAAAAGAAGAGAGCATGCCGGCCGGATTTGAGCCGAAGTCAGGTTCGGTGAGGCCAAAACAGCCCATCCATTCTCCGCTTGCCAGCTTTGGAAGGTATTTTTTTCTTTGTGTTTCATTGCCGTATGTATATATCGGATACATGACAAGAGAACTTTGAACCGATGCAGTGGAACGCAATCCCGAATCTCCACGTTCCAGTTCCATCATGATCAGACCATACGCAATCTGATCCAGTCCTCCGCCACCATACTCCTGGGGAATGTAAGGGCCGAAGGCTCCAATTTCTGCCAGGCCCTTAATCCATTGCCTGGGAAATTCTGCTTTCTGGCAGGCTGATTCAACAACAGGCGAAACCTCCTTTTTCACCCATTCCCGGACGGAATTCCGGATCAATTTATGTTCTTCGGTAAGGAGATCGTCTACCTGGTAATAATCATGATACTGATACCTGTCGTTTGACATGAAAGAAATATATTTTCTGTATAAAAACTCACCTTAACCGGGGAATATTCCGGTACCATTTGAATTTGACGGTGTCAAAAATAGATAAAAAAGTAGTGACTGACAGTTATGAAGGCCGGTATTTTACAACCATCGTTGACGAATCCAAGCCTCTTCCCTGTGGTTCCAGGAATGTCCGGATTACGGGAACGTATTTCAACATCCAGCCTGAGGATTTCGGTTCACGTTACTCCTCCTTCCGGGGCTTCCTATCCGTGGTTCAACATTGCATTCTCCATGTAATGTACATCCATCAGGTCTGAGTGAGCCATTCAATCAGAAATTATTTCTTTCCAGCATTTCCTTCTTATTCTTGTGTCTCCCGGGTTCCATCTGCCAGTACAAAGATCCATGTTCCCGGGAACCTGCCGGTTACCCAGTCAGAACCTGGTCAATGCTGTTTTATCAGGACCTCAACCGCTTCGGGGGGCCGGGGTCAAAAATGTACAACCTGTCAATACGATACTGTGTACCTATGTTTGAAAGATGTTGCCTCTGTAGAAAATGGTAGGGCTTAATTTTGTTCCTTTATGGCACTTTTTAATAGTGAATTTCAGAATCATTTTTCTTGACAAAATCAGACAGGATACAGGAAGTGGAACTTATTCAGTTGCTGAGGGATCGAAACCGCCGTGGCATGGAGATTTTATATGATAATTATTCGGCGGTTTTTTACGGAATTATATTTCAGATAATTAAAATTGAAGCAATATCCGAGGATATTCTTCAGGAATCATTTGTAAAAATCTGGAGCAATATTTCTCAATATGATCCTGCCAAAGGCCGTTTGTTTACCTGGATGCTAAGTATTTGCAGAAATAATGCTCTTGACAAGGTTCGATCCAGGGAATTTTTGACTTCTGCCCAAAACCAAAACTCAGAACGTCTCGTATCTACCGAAAATCCGAGCCTTACCACCTCATTCAATCCAGACCTGATTGGGATCCGGGATGTCGTGGACAACCTTGATCCTGAATACAAACAGATAATAGAATGCCTGTATTTCCGGGGATTTACGCAATCCGAAACTGCTCTGAAGCTCAACATCCCACTGGGGACGGTTAAGACCCGGGCACGGACTGCCATCATGAAATTACGTCAATCGTTTAGCCAGATCAAGACCGGATAATGGATCTTAAAGAATACATATCCTCAGGGGTGGTGGAACTTTATGCAATGGGCGGGTTACAACCGTCCGAAAAAAGGGAGTTTGAACAGCGCCTGCTGTTGTATCCTGAATTGGCAGAAGAACTTGAAAAGGTTCGTGAAGGATTGGAGGTATTTACAGGTGCCTATTCGAAGAATCCGAGGCCGGCCCTGCGCGAAATGATACTGGGAAAAAGTAACACTGCCGGTGGGAAGGGAGATGATCCGGGAAAGCTTCTGCAAGTGGAACGGTCGCATACTCTTACCTATAAATACCTGATCGCAGCCAGCCTTGCAGCACTGGTAATAAGTACATTCGCTTCCTGGTTTTTTTATTCGCGATGGGATGAGGCGGAAGACCGTTATGTGACACTGTTTAATGAGAAAAACCAGCTCGCACAGAATTATAATCTTGTAAAAAACTCATTTGACAAGACCTATGCTGACATGATGCTGATGCGGGATGAAAATGTCATTATCACGCAATTAAATTCCACCGACACTACACATCATTACCAGGCCAGGGTGTATTGGAACAGAAATACCGGAGAAACCTATATTGATATTCTTGACCTTCCCGAGCCGGATCAGGGATTGCAATACCAATTATGGGCCGTTACGGACGGCACCATGACGGATGCAGGGGTATTCACACCGGTTCCTGAAATGGGGATGCAACGTGTAAAAAATGTACAGCAACCATCTGCCTGGGCTGTAACACTGGAGCCAACGGGTGGAAGTCAGGTTCCGACTATGGAACACCTGATGCTTCATTCATAATAATTCCGTGTAACAAATAATAGGTTGTTTTCAGATTACACGTCATTGCCTGATAGGATACCAGGTTCACCGAACCGCCGGATCAAATGAATCATTGCATCGGTTCAGGCATCAGTACCGGCAATAAATAACACCTCGTGTTGGAAAGATCAAAGCATCCCACAAGGCAGGCAATCATCTCAACAGTACTTTTGCTTAAAGGACACTATGTTTCTGCCTGACTCTATCCATACGGACAGTACTGTGGCTGAAGGAAATCGCACCGCCGTTTCCCTGATACAAACGAAACACCCGTTTGAGCCGGACAAAGGGATTCTTTCTCCATTTGCTGACGCAGAAAAGTTTACCGGCGAACGGTCCTTACATCCCGGAACTTCAGTGCCCCGGGCACCTGAATATGTCAACCTGTTTCAGGGTCATGAACTGAAGGTGATTCATAAAGACCCTGTTCCAAGAAATCATATTGTACCAGACTGGATTTTTATTGTAGTTCTGCTTGTTATTGGCATATACACCTGGCTCAGGATATATTATTCCAGGTATTTCGGTCAATTGATCAGGGCATTTGTAAATTTCAATCTGGCAAACCAGATTGTCAGGGATGAAAACATTCTCATTCAGCGCGCATCCGTTTTCCTGAGTTTTACCTTCCATGTTGTGATTGCTTTGTTGCTGTATCAGATCAGCATACATCAGGGCTGGTCACTGGGTGGTACCGGAACAGGATTCATGCGTTTCTTCTATCTGCTGGTTCTGGTTACCCTGATATATGCCATGAAATTCCTGGTATTGAAGCTATGTGGATGGCTATTTGACCTGGACAGGGAAATGGCTGTTTACACATTTATTATTTTTCTGGTGAACAACCTTCTTGGGCTTGCGCTCATCCCGGTTGTCATCCTCATTGCCTACAATCAGATTATTCCCGCCACATTCCTGATCCCTGCCGGCCTGGTTCTGGCATCTTTGGCATTTTTGTACAGGCTGGTTAAAGGAATTCAGGTAGGAACGGGAGTACCGGGGTACTCTCCCCTCTATTTATTTTTATATCTTTGCACCCTCGAAATTGCGCCATTATTGATCCTTATTAAACTGGTCAATTAATAGTCTCCTCCCATACACGAAACGGAACCGCTTGCATGAGTTTGAAAGTTAAGACTATTCTGGTTACTCAACCCAGACCTGAAGCCGAAAAATCACCTTACTTCGATTTAGCCAGGAAATTCAACGTAAAAATTGATTTCCGGCCATTCATCCACGTGGAGCCAATTTCCGCCATGGATTTCAGAAAGGACCGGGTCAATATCAACGAACATACCGCGGTGATTCTCACAAGCCGCAATGCTGCTGATAATTTTTTCAGGATCTGCAATGAGATGAGGATCACTGTACCGGAGACCATGAAATATTTTTGCATTTCCGAGTCCACAGCGTATTATCTTCAGAAGTTTGTCGTTTTCAGAAAACGAAAAATATTTTTTGGAAAGCAAACCATCCTGGATCTTATGGATGTGATCAGAAAGCACAAAAAAGAAAAATTTCTCGTCCCCTGTACGGATATACATAAACAGGAAATATTTGAAACCCTTGAAACGGGTAATATTGATTTTACAAAGGCTGTGTTGTACAAAACAGTTGGCAGTGACTTATCCGATCTTGCCGATGTAAATTATGATATACTTGTCTTTTTCAGTCCATCGGGAATAGCCTCCCTGTTTAAGAACTTTCCAAAATTTAAGCAAAACAATACAAGGATCGCTGCTTTTGGTCCGACTACTTCACAAGCAGTACTGGATGCCGGCCTCAAACTGGACATTCAGGCGCCTGTGCCTTCTGCGCCATCCATGACGATGGCTCTTGAGCAGTACATTAAGAAAGCCAATAAATAATTTTCCTCCACATGCCGACCAGCAACCTTCCGGGACGCAGGCATACCTTTAGGAAACAGGAGCGACTGGTAAGCCGGTGCCTTTTTGAACTCCTGATTTCAGGAGGAAAAACATTGAATGAAGAACCCTTCCGCCTGGTTTGGAAAAAACAACACATTTCTGTCAGGACACCGGTACAGGCAGCATTTTCTGTTCCCAAAAAAAATTTCAAACTTGCTGTTGACCGCAACCGGGTAAAACGGCTTATGCGCGAAGCATACAGAAAAAATAAACACTCCATGTATGCGTTATTGGAACAGCAGCATATTCAGTGCATATTCCTTTGGATATATTCCGGAAAGATCCTGCCCGCATATTCTGAAACTGAAAAAAAAATAAAAATAATTTTACATCGCTTTGTGGAAGATATTCAAAAGAATTCTCGGTAAGATCTTTATTCTGCTTATCCGGTTTTATCAGGTCACCCTTTCCCCCCTGTTGCGCCAGTCCTGCAGGTTTCATCCTACCTGTTCGGAATATGGAATGGAGGCCATCCGGAAGTACGGTCCCTTCAGAGGAGGCTGGCTGACACTCAAACGCCTTTCCAGATGCCACCCATGGGGAGGCCATGGATATGATCCGGTACCATGATTTCAGGGAATACTTAATAGCCCGGACCATGAAAAAGTGGAAAGCCAGAAAAAACAGATTGTCTGTTGTTATTGCCCTATCCCTGTTAGCTACAGGTATCCTGGGATTTTCAGATGATTTTTTTGAGGTATCCAAAGACCTGGATATATTTTCCGGTCTTTTTCGGGAAGTGAACCTGAATTATGTGGATACCGTGGATCCGGGTAAACTGATGAAGACCGGAATTGATGCCATGCTTGCCTCTCTTGATCCCTATACGAATTTCATTCCGGAATCAGAAAATGAAGAATTCCGGTTCATGACGACGGGAGAGTATGGAGGAATCGGAGCAGTCATAAAACAAAAAGGAGATTACGTGATCATTTCAGATCCTTATGAAGGCTATCCTGCCCAAAAGGCAGGGCTATGGGCCGGGGATCAGATTCTCGAAATAAACGGGCAGTCTGCAAGGGGAAAAAAAACGGAGGAAGTGAGTCGTACGCTCAAGGGGTCTCCGGGAACCGTTGTAAAATTACGGATACACAGGGAAGGGGTGGATAGTGTATTGGAAAAATCCATAACACGGGAGGAAATCAAAATTAAAAATGTACCATTTTATGGTATTACTCCTGATACGGTGGGATATATCCGCCTTGGAAATTTCACCGAAGGTGCGGGAAAGGAAGTGGCGAATGCACTGAGGGTGCTGGAAGAAAAATATACGCTCCATGGTGTGATACTGGACCTTCGCGGAAATCCTGGAGGATTATTAAATGAGGCTGTGAATGTCACCAATGTTTTCGTAAACCGGGGTCAGGAAATTGTTTCCACAAAAGGCAAAGTCAGCTCCCAGAACAAAACCTACCTCGCGCTCAACCAGCCAGTGGATCCGGACATTCCACTGGCGGTACTGGTGAGCAGCAGTTCTGCATCCGCCTCGGAAATTGTAGCCGGTTCACTCCAGGATCTTGACAGGGGAGTGATTATTGGCCAGCGAACCTTTGGAAAAGGTCTTGTCCAGACCACCCTGCCTCTTTCCTATAATACACACGTAAAAATTACTGTTGCCAAATACTATATTCCAAGCGGGCGTTGCATTCAGGCACTGGATTACGCACACAGAAATGAGGATGGAAGTGTCGGGAAAATCCCCGATTCTCTTATTTCAGAATTCCTTACAAAAAACCGGCGATTGGTATATGATGGAGGTGGAATTAAGCCGGATCTGGTACTTGTAACCGCGCCCCTCAGTAAAATTGCCATGAGCCTGAGTGCTGAGGGGCTTATTTTTGATTATGCCACCTATTACAGGGTTAAGCATCCGGTACTGAATGATTCGGCGAGTTTCCGGTTTCCCTCCTCAGGCTGGAACGATTTTACTCGATGGTTGAATCAGAAAGATTATCACTATTATACAAACAGCGAAAAAGCATTCCGTGATCTTGAAGGAGCAGTAACTTCCGAAAAATATGCGATATCCATTCAACCTGAATTAGATGCCATCCAACGGAAACTGGCAAAGGAAAAATCGGAGGATCCCGAAAGGAACAAACCGGAAATCTGCCGGCTGCTGGAGGAAGAAATTATATCACGTTACAGTTATCAGTCGGGTAGATACCAACAATCAATGGAACAGGATCCGGGAATATTAAAAGCAGGTAGCATCCTGCTTGATCCGGCATCCTATTCATCCATCCTGAACGGCACCAGCGGCGAACATTTAAAATTCCGGGGGAAGTGACCCCGGCACGAAAAACTGCATATCGTTTGACCGGAAATATGTTTCAAAAAATTCGTTCCACCCGGATTTTGTTTCACAGCGGACTGCTCATGCTGGTAACCGGTATGCCCCTTTCCCTGTTCCTTACAAGCTTGTCCCAGTTTTTTCTTGCCGGATCATTCCTGCTTGAAGGAAGACCCAAAGAAAAATTCAATCGGTTTTTCCACTCTCCATCCGCACTGCTTTTTTCCGGAATCTGGTTGTTGCATAGTATCGGGCTCTTTTGGACAAGTGATATTCAGGAGGGGATTAAGGATATACGGATAAAACTTCCGATGCTGATATTACCACTGATCCTTGCAGGAAGCAAGCCGCTGGAAGAAAAATGGTTCAGGATCATACTAAAAATGTTTATTTTCTCCGTGTTTGCAGGAACCATTGTCAGTATATCCGTTCTTGCCGGAATTACCGGGAAGGAGATTCATGATATGCGTGAAGTATTTATCTTCAATATTTCCCATATCCGTTTTGCGCTGTTGACCTGTGTAGCCATTTACGGGATATTCTGGCTGATCAAACATCCTTTGACCGTCCGTAATTTTTCAAATACCGTATTGCCGGCAGCATTGGCAGTCTGGCTCATTGCATTCTGTATCATTACGGAACTGGTTACAGGCATTTTTATCCTGTGTCTGACAGGCGTTATTACCGCGACCTATTATATTTTTACGCACAGTAAGTCCAGGGGGCGATGGATATTTGGGGCGGGAATGCTTTTGATTGCAATTGGACTGGGGGTTTCCATAAAACAATTTATTTCTGAATACAGCACGCACAGTAAAATTGAGATTAATACACAATTAACAACTGCGCTGGGTAATCCCTATTACAACAATCTGGATCAACCCTTATATGAAAATGGTTATCCGGTATGGGTATATGTCTGTGAACCCGAATTGAAGGACGCCTGGAACAAAAGGAGTACCATTCCCTATGATTCATTGGATAAAACCCGGCAGCTTGTCAGGTACACGCTGGTGAGGTTCCTTGCCTCCAAAGGGTTAAAAAAGGATGCCGAAGGAGTAAATTCACTTACTGATGATGAAATTCGTGCTATTGAGAACGGCACCCCGGATGTTACCTATCTGTCAACTTTTGGTATGTATAAACGATTCCTCGAAATAATCTGGGAAATTGATCAATACAGGAAGGGTAGAAATCCAAGCGGCCATTCGGTGGTTCAACGGTTTGAGTTCTGGAAGGCAGCGGGTAATATCATCAAAGCACATCCTCTGTATGGAGTAGGCACAGGCGACATGCCACAGGCTTACAAACAGGAATACGACCGGACTAACAGTCCGCTGGATGCTAACCACCGGCTTAGGGCACACAATCAGTTCCTCGCCATTGCAGTTGCATTTGGTATTCCGGGTCTGCTGTATTTTATATTTGCCCTGTTGTTCCTGCCTTTATACAGGAAACGGTACCAAAACCTGCTGGCACTTTCATTCTGGCTGACGGCCATCTTCAGCATGTTAACGGAGGATACCCTGGAAACCCAGGCGGGTGCAACTTTTGTGGCGATGTTTACTTCCTTCTTTTTCTGGTCTATGCCTGAAGGAAAAAATAAAATGTGATTATCAGAGTTGGCACAATACCATTATTTAAAATCTACCATCCTTATTTTCCCTTTAACAGTTCGCGCATCTTTACATATTTCAGAAAAGTTGAATGGGCGGTAATAGTGGCAATCACAAAGCCGTAATAACCATCCAGGAAGCCGGCACGGAGAAAATAATCTCTGATAAATTTAAAGGCAGGCCTTACCAGCAGTGAAAACAGGCCGGATTTTTTACCGGCGGAAACAGCACTCTTTGAAGCGATGTCTGTAAATTTATTAACCTGACGGATATGCCCGGCTATTGAATAATATGAATAATGCAGAATATCGCCTTTGATGTGCCGGCAATTTTGGCCGGCCTCCGGTGTGAAACGGTCGTGGGGATTTTCCCCCGCCCAACGTCCACTGTCTTTTGTAAAGAGACGTATCTTGGTATCAGGATACCATCCTCCAAAACGTATCCATTTGCCGCAATAATTGGACATCCGGTTCATTGAATAGCACCCGCAGGTCCAATTTGATTTGATGTCGAGAATGCTTTGCCGGAGTCCGGAAGAAAGTGCTTCGTCGGCATCCAGAGAAAGTATATACGGATGAGAGGCACAATCCAGCGCATAATTTTTTTGTTCAATATACCCTTCGAATCTATGTTCAACAAACCTTACACCTGCTGATTCGCAAATATTTTTTGTGGCATCGGTTGAGAAGGAGTCCACGACAAGAATTTCATCAGCAATGGATTTAACGGATTCAAGGCAACGAAGGATGTTGCGCTCCTCATTAAAAGTGATAATTACAACGGAGAGGCGGATCATAGGTTATTCACTGCCACAAGTTAGAGATAATTCCTTACCCGGTTTTGAAGCGCTGAACCTTTCTTGTTTCTTTGTACTGAACGTATTATAAAAAGATCTTTTGGGAATATTACAACAAATACGGGAAGGCGATGTAAAAGCTCTTGCAAGGGCCATCACCATAGTGGAAAATACCCTTGAAGGATCGGAAGACCTGTTGCATGGCCTCCATGCCGAAAACACAATTCCACTGATCGGAATTACCGGTCCACCGGGGGCAGGAAAAAGTACGTTGATGAATTTGATCCTCCGGGATTTAACCGCTGAAGGAAAGAAAATTGCAGTAGTTGCTATTGATCCGACATCTCCATTCAATTACGGTTCGCTTCTCGGAGACCGGTTGCGTATGAATGACCATTTTATCAATCCCTCTGTTTTTATCCGGTCTGTTGCTACCCGTGGTTCATTGGGAGGTTTATCGGATAAGATTCTTGAAATAACAGACCTGATCCGGGAGGCTCCGTTTGATTATGTTTTTGTGGAAACCGTGGGTGTGGGTCAGTCAGAAGTTGAAATAGCCGGGCTGGCTGACACCACCGTGCTTGTACTGGTGCCCGAATCCGGCGATGAAGTTCAAACAATGAAATCCGGTGTGATGGAAATTGCAGACATTATTGTGATTAATAAATCCGAGCGGGAAGGTGCAGACCGGCTTTTCAACCATCTTACACAAATGGTAACACGGAACAGTTCGAAAGAATGGACTGTTCCTGTCATTAAAACCTCGGCAACAACAGGAGCGGGCGTGGATCAGGTACTCAGGGCTATCAGCGAACACAGGCGGACGGGGACTTCGGAGGAGAAAAAAGTGTTCCTGCTGACAGAGAAAGCATACCGGAGAATCCGGCAAATCCGGATGAAGAACGTCCACAAAAAAGAGCTCCACGAAGCCCTCACCAGGGTATTTCAAACTCCAGGTTTCAACCTCTATCGCTTTGCAGATCAATATGTAAGGTGAATGATTTGGTTTTTCCAAAATAGTTGTAAATTGTTCGCTTTTACACCGCGTATGGCCTACCATTACGTTGCAGGAAAATTTTTGCATTGCCCGGCCTTGCTATTAACCGCAATTGGATTAATCGTTGTTCTTAATCAGGAAAAATGTTCAGGGCAGGCATTCTGGACAGAAAGCTTCGGCACTACGTCGGGCAGCTGCGACCAGGGAACGCTTGCAAATAATTTTGTCACGGCCAACGGAACCTGGATCGTATCCGATATCGGGGTTCAGGATTCGGCCGCAAATCAATGGTATATAAGTGCAACAGAACCCGGAAAACCCGCAGGCAGTTGTTCTGTAAATGGTTGCGAGAATGATCCGTCTCAAACAGACCGGACGCTTCACGTTGGCAATGTCCCCACTTCTCCAAATGCAATTACATTATGCCCTACCGGTGACTGCGGCGCGGTGTATGATCCGGGAGGTTTTCAAAATGTCGTTGCAACCAACCGCAGGGCGGAATCCCCCCAGATCAACTGCACGGGTCAATCCAACATAGTACTGAATTTTAATTACTTTGAGCAGGGGGACGGCACCGC
>JADZBN010000204.1 GCA_020852075.1 Bacteroidia bacterium | reverse complement strand
CATTGGGTGGGGTTAGTCGTATTCAACCGCTTCGCGGTTGGGTATGGGGCAGGGTTAGTCGTATTCAACCGCTTCGCGGTTGGGTATGGGGCAGGGTTAGTCGTATTCAACCGCTACGCGGTTGGGCATTGGGTGGGGTTAGTAGTATTCAACCGCTTCGCGGTTGGGCATTGGGCAAGGTTAGTAGTATTCAACCGCTTCGCGGTTGGGTATGGGGTAGGGTTAGTCGTATTTAACCGCTTTGCGGTTGGGTATGGGGCAGGGTTAGTCGTATTTAACCGCTTCGCGGTTGGGTATGGGGCAGGGTTAGTCGTATTCAACCGCTACGCGGTTGGGCATTGGGCGGGGGTAGTCGTATTTAACCGCTACGCGGTTGGGCATTGGGCGGGGGTAGTAGTATTCAACCGCTTTGCGTTTGATCATGCGACAGGCGTTTTTGGTCCCCTGACCGTTAAATGGTCATGTTCACCGCTGATGATATTTCAGGAAGGAGCATTGGTTCCTTTTCCAGTGCATTCCCAACCACAATCACGTCTGCGCCTGCTCGGCATAGTTCAAAGGCCTTTTCACCTGTTCGGATGCCACCGCCAACTATTATGGGGATTTTAACCGATTCCCTGACTTTTGCAATCATCGAGCTGCTCACCGGATATTTTGCTCCACTTCCGGCATCCATAAAAATAAATTTCAACCCAAGCATTTCACCCGCCATGGCAGTACATGCGGCAATATCATTTTTACCGTGAGGAATGGGCATGGTCTGGCTCATATACGAAACCGAGGTAGGTGTGCCGCTGTCAATGACCATGTAGCCGGTCGGTAGGATCTCAAGTTGAGTTTCACGCAGGTAAGGGGCGGCGGTAACATGGCTTCCTATTAACAACTCTGCATTACGGCCACTGATCAGTGAAAGAAAAAGAATGGCATCAGCTATCCTGGAAATCTGAAGAGCATTTCCAGGAAAAAGCACTACCGGAATACTGCAATTCTTTTTGATAATTCCGATACAGGCATCAAGGCGATTCCCGGTAAGGATACTGCTTCCGGCAAAAATAAAATCCACTTTATTCTCCCCGGCTGATAGCGCCAGTTTCTCGCAGGAGCGCGAATCTGATTTATCCGGATCAATGAGTACAGCAAACATCTTTTGTTTGCCTGAGGTGATTTTTTCTGAAATCGTGTTCATTTGATTGCGAAAGTACTGTTATCGTGAGATATTACTAAAGGTTGTATGTTTTTTCTGAAGTCGGATGGAATTGTTTTTCAGCAAACTGCCCATGCCAGCATCATTCCATTCCATTTCAGGTACTGTACGGTTGCCCGGATATCAGTGTTCTCCTTTCGGATTCTGCCTTCTGCTTCTCCTATAGCATAGTTCATAAAAGGCCCTGAAAATATATGTTTCCTGAAGTCAAGTTCCTTTTTGCCATAAATCTTATACATAACCTCCTTGATACCCCAAAGGACATGGAGCGCATCCGGAGAATTTATTTTTTCAAGAAACCTGCTTTCCTCGGTACCGGTGAACTTATGGGCGATGAGGCTAATGTTTTCCCGGATGGTTTCCAGGTCTATTCCTGCGTTTTGTGCTTCTGTAACGATCACCGCCACGTAATCCCGTGTATGAGATACCGACACGCTTCTGCCATCCTGGATATTGGGCTTTCCGTACATATCATAAAATATTCCTACCGAAGATTTCTTTCCGGTTAGAAACCGGAGGAGAATCCGAACCGTAAGCCATTCCCGCTGTCTTGAAAGGCTTTTAAAACCATTCCAGACCAGGAACTCTTTATCGTTCAAATCCGCTGAATGAAGCAATTCGGGAGTCTCTTCCGTGGTATGCCAAATGGCCAGATGGTAATTGCTATGTTTCCTTTGAAATACAACCGGCATGGAATCTTGTTGATACTGCAAGATGCTAAAAATCTGCCTGAAAAGAGGGAATATAACCTGTGTCCGGCTTGCAGGACAACGACTGTTTTTTTATCTTTGCCGCCTGAAATTCAAATCATTCCAACAGATTTATGACACACCATACAACCGTAGAAAAATTCGTGAAATACAAGGTAAAAGACATTTCCCTCGCAGAGTGGGGCAGGAAGGAAATCAGGCTCGCTGAGGCTGAAATGCCCGGCCTGATGGCTCTCCGTGAAGAATTTGGAAAACAAAAACCCCTGAAAGGTGCCCGGATTGCCGGCTGCCTGCACATGACCATTCAGACGGCAGTGCTGATAGAAACCCTTGTGGAACTGGGGGCAGAGGTAACCTGGTCGTCCTGTAACATTTTTTCCACCCAGGATCATGCTGCAGCAGCCATTGCCGCTGCGGGAATTTCCGTGTATGCATGGAAAGGAATGAATGCGGAGGAGTTTGACTGGTGTATTGAACAAACCCTGTTCTTCGGATCTGAGCGGAAGCCGCTCAATATGATCCTTGATGACGGCGGGGACCTGACCAATATGGTGTTGGACAAATATCCTGAACTGGTATCCGGGATTAAAGGACTTTCTGAAGAAACCACTACCGGAGTTCACCGGCTGTATGAGAGAATGACGAACGGTACTCTCCCATTACCCGCCATCAACGTCAATGACTCGGTGACAAAATCCAAATTTGATAATAAATATGGTTGCCGTGAATCTCTTGTTGATGCCATCCGTCGTGCTACCGATCTTATGCTTGCCGGCAAGGTGGCAGTAGTTGCGGGCTTCGGCGATGTCGGCAAGGGTTCTGCTGAATCACTCCGCAATGCCAATGTTCGTGTAATCGTAACAGAGATTGACCCGATTTGTGCACTACAGGCGGCAATGGAAGGATATGAGGTAAAAAAAATGGATCAGGCGGTAAAGGAAGCAGACATCATTGTTACCGCGACCGGAAATCTGAATATTGTCCAGGAACGACATTTTCATTCGATGAAACACAATGCCATTGTCTGTAATATCGGACATTTTGATAATGAAATTGACATGGCCTGGCTGAATAAACACCATGGAAAAACACGTGATACCATCAAACCGCAAGTTGATAAATATACTATTGACGGAAAAGATATTATCATCCTTGCTGAGGGCAGGTTGGTGAACCTTGGTTGTGCTATGGGCCATCCATCATTTGTAATGTCAAATTCATTTACGAATCAAACTATGGCACAAATCGAACTCTGGAACAACCACCAGGCGTATGAAAACAAAGTGTACACACTTCCGAAACACCTGGATGAAAAAGTGGCAAGGCTTCACCTGAGAAAAATCGGTGTGGAATTGGACGAACTTACGGATGAACAGGCCAGGTATATCGGTGTCAGTAAAACAGGCCCCTTCAAACCTGATCATTACCGGTATTGAGAATTAAAAATAACCGATTCAAAGAAACTCCTGTACCCTTTGCAGGAGTTTTTTATTGAAAGGCAGGGCAGTCGGGGCCGGGGCTGAATGGTTTTTTGCAAAACTGCCACTTGAATCCGAAAAATAAATCGGCCCCTTTTACATCACTGACACCAATGAGTTGAAGCAGCCGGTCCGAACCAATTACAAAAAACCACCAGCGAAGTCCCAGGCCAAGGGATTGTTGTCTGTATTCGAACAGGTGATAACTCAGTGCAGCTTCAAAACGTCTTGTTTCGTACCTGAGTGCCGTCACAGCCTGATTTCCTCTGGCTACTTCGTTGGGTGCAACATGAACCCGGTTGACCCAACTCAGGTTTGCATAAAATTTTGAAGTAATGGAATAATCCATCTGAAGGCCTATAGCCATCGGCAGGAACATAGTAATCCCCTTGTCTTCTGTTGCTCCGCCTATGTTTCTGTGAAGCAGGTTGTCCAGTTGATCCATATTTTCAACCCTGATGGAGTCAATGTCATTCCAGGGTTTTATGGTGGAAGTTGTCAGGGTGGCAACCGATGATTGCCTGAAAAAGCGTACCATGCCTGCGTCCATCAAAGACAAGCCAATCCGGTATTTATATTTTTTTATGTTGTCGTTGCTGCGGTTGCATTCAAAGCCTCCCGAATTTCTCTTTCGGATAAAAGTAGCACCAATAGACGACCCCAGTCCCAATCCGCGAATACCAAAAAATGAACTGTTTCCGTTCGCATTCACTGCATACGCCAGCGTAGCGTCCATGGCATGAATCAGTGCCAGGGAGGTATCCGACAGTGTAAAATCAAGTTGCCTGCCATCCAGGTACATACCATCAAAACCAATGAGCAGGTTTCCATTAAGACCCCATTTAAGATATTCATGTTCGGATTCACGCAGTACCTTTCCATAGGTTCCACCCAGTTCTCCGAATGTTAGTGAAGCTGCAGAAAAATTTTCCGTAGTAAACCTCTTGCCGAAAAAAGGAGGGTATGCAAAATTTTTATACAGAAGTTTGCTTAATGGATAGGGAAGATTGAGTACGGAATTTTCAGAACGGAAAGCCAAATGAATGCCCCAGGCGTGGTCACCCGCATTGTCAAGCCAGGATGGCCCGAGCAATAAAACATGGCCAAATGCAGACTGCCCCCTTTCCCGGTAATCATCCACGTACCTCTTACCATCCGGAACGGTTCCAAAGAGGGCCCGTGGAATGATATGTTCCTTTGCAGGAAAATAGAGGTATGTGTTTTCGGCAAAAAAATCCCCGGCGATAAGGTTGAATTCATAACGGTAAGGTGCCCCCACCGGACTGGAGGGATTCAGGTATATTCCCATATTACCGGCATAATTGGAATTACTGATACCCCACATTTCCTGAGCAGAGGAGATTCCCGGAAGCAACAATAGAGATACCTGAAAAAGGAGGATACGGTTCATCCTTAAAAGTAAGGTTTGTGTGTGGACAGGATAGAACCTTTCAGGAAAATAAATCAACAATGAAAGTACGGAATAAAAACAAAAAATCCGCTGTGTAAGGCGGATTCATGATGTTTATCGTTGGTGAAAATCCGCTGCGGTCTCGCTGTAATTCCCGTTAATCTGTCCTGAAAGACGGGGGAATGAACGGATAGCCCGGGCGGTTGATGCTTATGCGGATTCCGCAAGTATTATTACCTTGTTCTTCAGGTTTTCCACGACTCCGCCTTTCACTTCAAAGGTTTTAACACCATCCTTATCGGTTATTTTTACTTTTCCGTTCAGAAGGGTTGAAATCATCGCGGCGTGGTTTGAAAGCATTTCAAACCTGCCGGTTTTACCGGGTACGGTAACTGAGGTAACCGTTCCGCTATATACTTTTCTTTCCGGGGTTATTATTTCAAGTTCCATCAGATGGTGGTGTTAAACAGAAGGTGCCGGTGGCAGGTATTATTTTGCTTCCGCGAGCAGTTTCTTCCCTTTTGCAATAGCATCATCCATGGTTCCCACCAGGTTGAAGGCTGCCTCGGGATATTCGTCCACTTCACCGTCCATGATCATATTAAATCCTTTGATGGTTTCTTCAATGGGAACGATAACGCCTTTAAGACCCGTAAACTGTTCGGCAACGTTAAACGGCTGGGAAAGGAAACGCTGCACCCTGCGTGCCCGGTGAACAACAAGTTTGTCTTCGTCGCTGAGTTCATCCATACCAAGGATAGCGATGATATCCTGAAGTTCTTTGTATCGCTGCAGGATATTCTTTACGCGTTGTGCCGTATTATAATGTGCCTCCCCGACAACTGCAGGAGAAAGAATTCTCGACGTAGAATCCAGTGGATCGACCGCCGGGTAAATTCCCAGTTCGGCAATCTTACGGTTCAATACGGTAGTGGCGTCAAGGTGAGCAAATGTTGTGGCAGGTGCGGGATCTGTAAGGTCATCAGCGGGTACATACACAGCCTGTACCGAGGTAATGGAACCCCTTTTGGTAGATGTAATTCTTTCCTGCATCAGACCCATTTCTGTTGCCAGCGTCGGCTGGTACCCTACCGCTGATGGCATTCGTCCAAGCAATGCGGATACTTCCGATCCGGCCTGGGTAAATCTGAAAATATTATCAATAAAGAATAATATATCCCGTCCTCCGGATTTTTCATCCCCGTCCCGGAAATATTCGGCCACGGTCAGACCTGAAAGTGCCACCCTTGCACGTGCACCGGGGGGCTCGTTCATCTGTCCGAATACCAGTGTAGCCTGGGATTTTGCCAGTTCGTTCATGTCCACCGAACTGAGATCCCAACCGCCTTTTTCCATACTGTGTTTGAAATTCTCACCATAGCGGATAACTCCTGATTCAATCATTTCCCTCAGCAGGTCATTTCCTTCACGGGTACGTTCGCCAACACCGGCAAAAACGGAAAGACCTTCGTAACTTTTGGCGATATTGTTGATGAGTTCCATGATGAGGACTGTCTTTCCCACACCAGCACCGCCAAACAAACCAATCTTACCCCCTTTTGAATAGGGTTCAATCAGGTCAATTACCTTGATTCCGGTGAACAGTACTTCTGATTCGGTGGAAAGGTCTTCAAATTTCGGAGCCTGACGGTGAATGGGTACGCTCTGCTGACGTGAAACCTTGCCGATGCCGTCAATAGCATCCCCCACTACATTGAACAAACGTCCTTTTATGGCATCGCTGGCAGGCATCTGGATAGGACCGCCCATGGCACGCACCGGAGTACCACGGGTCAGGCCGTCTGTAGAATCCATGGCAATGGCACGGACGGTATCTTCGCCGATATGTTGCTGGCATTCCAGCACGAGGGTATGACCGCCGGGACGGTCAATTTCGAGGGCGTCAAGAATGTTGGGAAGGGATGCTTCGTCAGAAAAACTGACGTCCACTACGGGACCAATGATCTGGGTTACTTTTCCTGTATTTACCATAATAAGGCGGTAGCTTGGGTTGATTTTCAGTGCGCGAAAGTACTATATTTTCTGCTTTAAAAGAAGGATGTTGGTAATATGAAATTTCAGAATCAGTACCCTACATACCATTTATTAATATATTGAAAATCAAATAAGTATATTATCTTAATCCGTTTTCTTCACACATGCAAAGCCCCGTATCTTCAGCGATTCACGGCGGGTTCTTGGTATTTTGAATAAAAGAGTCAGGAATTGATTGCCGCTACAGGATATTTTTGCAGGATGACATCTGTTGATGAACTCTACCGGCGGTATCTTTCCAATCCTTCCGTTTGTACGGATACCAGGCTCCTGAAACCGGGTGATATATTTTTTGCACTTAAAGGGCCTTCCTTTAACGGCAATCATTTTGCCACCCGCGCCATTGAAACCGGTGCGGCGTATGTCATCGTGGACGAGGAGGAATACGTGAAAGACGAACGCCACCTTCTCGTGGAAGACGTACTGACATCCCTGCAGGACCTGGCCCGAATGCACCGCAGGAGTCTGAATATTCCGGTGCTGGCCATTACCGGTTCGAATGGCAAGACCACTACCAAGGAACTGGTGCAACGTGTTTTGTCAGCCAAATTCCGGACCCGTGCTACGAAAGGGAATCTGAATAACCACATCGGAGTTCCGCTGACGATTCTCTCCCTCGGTCCTGACACCGAAATGGCCGTAATCGAGATGGGAGCCAATCACCTGAACGAAATCAAACAGTACTGCAGTATTGCGCTTCCGGATTACGGTTTAATTACCAATGTTGGCAAAGCCCATCTGGAAGGGTTCGGAGGTTTTGAAGGAGTAAAAAAAGGGAAAGGAGAGTTGTACGACTGGATTGCAAAAAACGGGAAACTTATTTTTCTCAATGCGGACAATCCCCATCTGGTATCCATGGCATCGGACCGGCAGGTTAAATCTTTTTCCTATGGAACAATTGCCGACGCGGGAATTAAAGGAGAGTTGCTAAACAGTCAGCCCTTCCTGGATATTGAGTGGCGGATGGGAAACACCAGAAAGGTTCTTCAGACACAACTTTCCGGTGAATATAATTTTGAAAATATCCTGGCTGCCATTTGTGTCGGGACATTCTTCGGCGTTGATCCTGCCGGAATTGAACGGGCGATCGCATCGTATGTACCCGACAACAGCAGGTCACAGGTTATTCACATGTCCGGTAATATGATTCTGCTTGATGCATACAATGCCAATCCAACCAGTATGGAAGCGGCTTTGAAAAATTTCAATGCACTGGCACAACCTCACAAATTGGTTTTT
>JADZBN010000203.1 GCA_020852075.1 Bacteroidia bacterium | reverse complement strand
CCGGCGTCTGTGGAACCTAATGTTTCAAAAAATGAAATCCGATAATTTATCAGTCTGCAGGACATGGACTGCATTTCTGCTGCTCTGCTTGTTACCCTGCCTGTCTTTTGCACAGGGTGAAATCTGTGGAACCGTCAGAGAATCCCTTACGTCAGCGCCTGTTCCGGGCGCAGTCATCAGGATCAGGAATTCTTTTCTTTTTGCCGTTACCGGTCCTGATGGAATTTTCCGGATCCACGGACTACACAACAATTCAGCAACACTTGAAATCTCTCATATTGGATTTGAGGATGTTGAACTCACCATCTCAGTTCCAGACACCACCCTTAAGATCCGTCTTACACCCCGCGTTTACCTGTCGGAAGAAATCACTGTAACTGCACTAAGAACACCTGAAAGATCGCCTTTTGCATACACCACCATCCGGCCGGAAGAACTCAATAATCTCAACCTCGGTCAGGATATACCGGAATTACTGAATAACCAGCCCTCTGTTGTCACCACCTCAGATGCAGGGAACGGAGTCGGCTATTCGGCGCTTCGTATCCGGGGCAGCGACGCTACCCGGATTAATGTCACACTAAACGGTATCCCCGTCAATGATGCCGAATCACATCAGGTGTATTGGGTGGACATCCCCGATCTGGCCTCTTCGGTTGATAACATTCAGATTCAGCGGGGGCTTGGAACCAGTACCAACGGAGCAGGTGCTCTCGGCGGAAGCATCAACATTCTTACGGGTTCTTTCAGGCAGGAACCATCCGGAGAAATCAGTTCCTCGTTCGGCTCATTTAATACCAGGAAAAATACGGTGCGATTCAGCACAGGCTTACTCAATAAAAAATTCAGTATGGAAGGCAGGATTTCTTCCATTCATTCCGACGGTTATATTGACCGGGCAACTTCCAGCCTGCAATCAATTTCACTTTCGGGAGGATATGCCGGAAAGAAAGACATCCTTCGTGCCATTCTGCTCAAAGGGCATGAGAAAACATACCAGGCCTGGTACGGGGTTCCTCAGGATTCCCTGGAAAGCAACAGAACCTTTAATCCTGCCGGCATGTACCGGGACAGCCTGGGGAATCTGCGTTATTATGAAAACCAGACGGACAATTACAGTCAGGATTATTACCAGTTGTTTTATTCGCATGCCTTCAGCCATTATTGCAACCTGAACCTGGGGCTATTTCTTACCAGAGGCAAGGGGTATTATGAGGAGTACCGCGAAAACGATGATGTAAAGGATTACGGGTTAATGGATTTTATCAGTGGAACTGACACTATCCGTATCACCGACTTGATCAGGCAACGCTGGCTGGATAATTATTTTTACGGTTTTACCTGGTCATTCAATTATGAACGATCAGGATTTTCAATTCATTCGGGCGGATTGCTGAACCGTTATGACGGTGAACATTACAATGATCTACTCTGGGCAAGAGATCTGCCAGTTCCCCTTCCGCCATTCCGATATAATTCAGATCAGGCTAAAAAATATGATGCAAGTATTTTTACAAAGATTCAGTTCTCGCTATCAGATTATTTTGCGGTATTTGCAGATCTTCAGGTAAGGACCATCGGGTATCATTTTACCGGTTTTGACCTTCCGGGAGAGCAGGTGCCCCAACAGGTAACGCATACTTTCTTTAATCCTAAAGCCGGTATTAACTGGTCTTTAAGCAACCATTCATCCGTATATTTCTCAGTGGGAAGGGGTGGAAAAGAGCCTGTCAGGGATGATTACGTTAATTCTTCCCCAACCAGCAGACCCAACCCCGAAGAACTAACCGATCTTGAAACAGGATTTCGTCATCAGGAAAACAAATGGAAGGCAGATCTTAACTTATATTACATGGATTATACCGACCAATTGATACTGACAGGTGCAGTGAATGATGTAGGTGAATATACACGGCAAAATGTTAAACACAGTTACAGATCAGGTATTGAACTGGAAGGCTTCTGGCAGCCGATACCAGCCTGGAATTTCACAGGAAATATTACGATCAGCAGCAATAAAATAAAAGCTTACCATGAGTTCATTGACGACTATGACAATTCTATACAACTTGAAAAGTTATATTCAAATACCGATATTGCCTTCTCCCCTTCCCTGACAGGGGCTTATACCCTTCAATGGAATCCGGTAAAGGAACTTGCCCTGATGATTTCGGGAAAATATACAGGAAGGCAATTTCTTGACAATACCTCTTCCCTGTCAAAATCATTGCCTGCCTATTATATTCAGGATTTCCGGGTAGTGTGTACGCTGCACCCGCGGCCTTTCAGGGAAGTGGTGGTGAATGCTGTTTTAAAAAACCTGTTCAACGAAACCTATTCCTCAAACGGTTATACCTACGGTTACGTTTCCAGTGGCAGGATGGAAACATTCAATTATTATTATCCGCAGGCAGGAATACATTTTATGGCCGGAGTAACACTGGGTTTCTGAAATCCATCAGTATTTACAATTACAACTGGGGCTCATATAAAGCTTTGCGGTTTTAACAACCAGTGAATCAATGCGTGTTTGTTCTTCCTGTGAGAAAAGAATGCCACGCAGTTCAATTACCTTCAGGTTTTTCAGTTTCTGAATTTCATCGGGTATATCACTGAGTTCATTATCCCACATTTCAAGTACTTCAAGATTCTCCAGGTTGCCGATAGACGGTGGAAGCCGGACGATTTTGTTACGGTTCAACCGGAGGTAAATTAATGAACTCAGATTCCCGATACTGTCGGGCAGCGCTTCCAGGTCATTGTTGGAAAGATCCAGGTTCTTCAGTTTAATAAGCTTTCCAATATCACCCGGAAGCTCTGAAATTTTGTTCCGGCTCAGGTTCAGGCTGCGTAATTCGATAAGGGAAAATATACTCCGGGGAATACTGTCAAGTTTTTTTTTGCTAAGATCCAGGTGGTAAACAATGGCAGGATTCTTTAATGCATCATCCAGATTCCTGAAGACTGTTGAGGTGTCGGGTGTTACAGTTGTTGATCCGGGAAGTTGTGCCACAGACGCACCCGCAAAACATAAAAGAAGGAGTAAGAAAAGGGAATTCCGCATGAAAGGCTGCAATGGATAACCTATACAAAACGAGTAGAAAGCAATTTTGTTGCGTGGATTTTATCTTCTCTCATTTTCAGAGCCAGTTCCTCCAATGAGGGAAAATTCTCATCGTCACGGATTCTGGCTTTTAATGAGACCGTTATGGCCTTTCCATAGATATTCTCCGAAAAATCAAAAATATTCACTTCCACAGAAAGTTTCCTGCCTCCCACAACCGGCCGGGTTCCAATATAGAGCATACCCTGATACCAATTTCCTTCCACCTCAGTCATGACAGCATAAATTCCGCTTGCCGGAATGAGTTTATACGGCTCACGGACCCGGATGTTCGCGGTAGGGTAACCAATCTTTCCGCCTATCCTGTCTCCTTCAATTACTTCGCCTGAAAGCGTGAAATCGTGGCCCATCAATTTATTCGCTGTTTCGATCTCCCCCTTCATCAGGGCATAACGGATTTTTGTGGAACTGACTGCAACAGCATCCACCACCTGTTTGGGAATTTCCTCAAGACGGAACCCGTAAACGGGAGCCATCTCCTCCAGATCTTTATAGGTACCTTCACGGTTACGGCCAAAGTGATGATCGTATCCAATCACCAGAATGCTGGTTCCAATCTTTGACAATAGAATATCCCTGACAAATTCTGTCGCCGAAATCCTGGAGAACTCCATATCGAAAGGCTGGACGATGAGATGATGAATTCCCTGTGCTTTTAACAGCATTTCCTTTTCCGGCATGCTGGTAATCAGTTTCAGATCGTTATCATCCGGCTGAAGTATCATTCGCGGATGGGGAAAGAACGTCAGCACCACGGATTCCCCCTCCGTCTCCCGGGCCAGTTCATTCAACCGCCTTATGATCTGCAGGTGACCGGCGTGAACACCGTCAAAAGTACCGATGGTAACAACAGCATTTTCCTGGCGGGGAAATTCATCAATGGAATGGTACACCTTCATGGCTGGAAACGAAGGGCAAAAATAAGATATCACAGGGAATACAAAGAATTTCATACTCCAAAACCACCCTGACAATCATTCAATTACCCGGCAATTATTCTTCACCGGATATACCCCTGGCTTTTCTTTACGGATGAAATCCTTAGTTTTGCGCTCCATTTTTAATTCATCAAAACATGCCAGGGACAAAAATCACCATGCATAACGGAAAATTGTCCGTTCCTTCCGACCCGGTTATCCCATTTATTGAAGGCGACGGTACCGGGCCTGATATATGGAAAGCCTCCGTGAGGGTACTGGATGCTTGTGTTGAGAAGGCCTATAAGGGCGGTAAAAAAATTAGTTGGAAGGAGGTCCTTGCAGGTGAAAAAGCATTCAACCAGACGGGGAACTGGCTGCCCGATGAAACGCTGAATGCGTTCAGGGAATACCTTGTAGGTATTAAAGGACCGCTTACCACGCCGGTCGGAGGCGGCATCCGGTCACTCAATGTCGCGTTGCGCCAGATCCTTGACCTGTATGTATGCCTTCGTCCGGTAAGATGGTTTGAAGGGGTTCCCTCACCGGTAAAAAGGCCTGATGCAGTGGACATGGTGATCTTCCGTGAGAATACGGAGGATATTTACGCCGGCATTGAATATGCATCCGGATCTGTGGAAGCACAAAAGGTACTGGACTTTATCGCAAAAGAATTTCCAAAAGATTTTTCAAAAATCCGTTTTGCCACCGGATCAAAAAACAGGGAATTCCTGGCTGCGGCAGGTAAGCCGGTGGATGAAACGGTAAGTGTCGGAATTGGTATCAAGCCGGTATCCAAAACCGGGTCGGAGCGATTGATCACATCTGCCATTGAATACGCCATCCGGCACAAGAAAAAATCAGTAACCCTGGTTCACAAAGGGAACATCATGAAATTTACAGAAGGTGCTTTTCGCGACTGGGGATATGCATTGGCGGAAAAAAATTACGGTGACAAAACCTACACCTGGAGCCGATGGGAAAGGACAAAAAAAGAAAAAGGGGAAAGCGCAGCCAATGAAGAACAGAAAGCCGAACTTGCCTCCGGTAAGATTCTGATAAAAGACGCCATTGCCGACATCACCCTGCAACAGGTGCTGACCCGTCCGGAAGATTTTAACGTGATTGCCACTCTCAACCTGAACGGTGATTACCTTAGCGATGCCCTTGCGGCTCAGGTAGGAGGAATTGGCATTGCTCCCGGTGCTAATATCAACTATGTAACCGGACATGCCATTTTCGAGGCTACCCATGGTACGGCACCAAAATATGCCAACCAGGACAAAGTAAATCCGGGTTCTGTAATTCTTTCCGGCGCCATGATGCTGGAACACCTGGGATGGCTGGAAGCTGCTGCCCTGATTTATTCTGGTATGGAAAAAAGCATTGCGGCAAAACGTGTAACCTATGATTTCGAAAGGCAAATGCAGGGAGCTACACTCCTGAAGTGTTCTGAATTTGCGGATGAGATTATAAAAAACATGGCCTGACAACCGCTATCTTCCTGTATTCGGACCCGTGGTTATCATCAGTAAGCTGTGAAATTTTCGGATTGTAATTGCCACGGGTACGTGGTTTATAGTGACAGACAGCAAAAGTATTTGTTTTCTTGATTTATTGTTAATTTGTACCCGGTTACCCGACTTACTATGCCATTGCTGGGATCACTTATTAAACAGGGATTAAAACTCGGAATACGGGTCAGCCAGAGTGATTACACACCCATTCAGCAACAAAGACGGGAGTTGAGAAAACTTATACGTAAAGCAGGTGAAACGGCCTTTGGCATGGCATACGATTTCAACGGATTGCTCCAATCAAGAAATTTTGTGAGGGAATTTATTAAAAAAGTCCCTGTACATAATTACAATTCCATTTTCCAGAACTGGTGGCACCGTTGCCTTGAAGAGGAGGAAAATGTCTGCTGGCCGGGAACCGTAAAATATTTTGCACTCAGTTCGGGAACTTCCGAAGCCGCCAGCAAACACATCCCTGTCACCAGAGACATGGTACGCGCCATGCGCAAGGCAAGTATCCGGCAGATTCTGACTCTGGGTAAATACGATTTACCCGCTTCGTTTTTTGAAAAAGGCCTCCTATGGCTGGGCGGTTCAACCGACCTGAGAAAACACGGAGGATACTTCGAAGGGGATGTCAGCGGGATATCAGCGAGAAGAGTTCCAATCTGGTTCCAGCGGTATTATCAACCCGGGAAAAAAATATCAAGGCAGAAAGACTGGAATATCAAACTGGAAGAAATAACAGAACAGGCACAGAACTGGGACATTTCCATTATCACCGGTGTCCCTGCATGGGTTCAGCTGCTGATGGAAAAAGTCATGGAAAGATATAAACTCAATTCCATCCATGAGATCTGGCCCAATCTTTTGGTTTTTGCACACGGGGGTGTGGCATTTGAACCTTACAGGAAGAGTTTTGAGAAATTCTTCTCCAAACCCGTTCATTTTATCGAAATGTATCCAGCTTCTGAGGGATTCATTGCATTTCAATCCGAACCCGGTGCACGCGACATGAAACTCGTTCTGAATAACGGGATTTTCTTTGAGTTTGTTCCTTTCGATGAAACCAATTTTAACAGTGACGGGGAATTGATAAATAATCCAACCACATTGCTTATTAATGAAGTGGAAGAGCAAAAGGACTATGCCCTGCTGATGAGTACCTGCGCAGGCGCATGGCGCTATCTGATCGGTGATGTAATACGATTCACTTCAAAAGAACAAACAACCATACGGATAAGTGGCCGGACCAAAAGCTTCCTCAGCCTGGTTGGAGAGCATCTCAGCGTAGAAAACATGAATCATGCTGTGGAATTTGTGGCACAGACACTTAACATGGAAATTCCCGAATACACCGTATCAGGAATTCCATACGATGGATTCTTTGCCCATTACTGGATCTTTGGTGTACATGGGAATCCCGATATCCGAAGGATCCGCGAGCTTCTCGATCAGAAGCTGTCTGAACTGAATGATGATTACCTGGTGGAGCGCAAGGCTGCCCTGAAAAATGTTTTTGTCGAAACGGTGCCGGTAGAAAAATTTTATGACTTCATGAAGATAAAGGGAAGAATGGGCGGACAAAATAAATTTCCCCGTGTCCTGAAGCCGGAGCCCTTTGAGGATTTTAAAAACTTTCTCCGGGGATAAACATGTTGTTTAAGAAACTTTTTTTGATATTCGTGCCGGATGCTGGAACCCGTTATCAGTGGAATTACCTTCGGTTTGTTGCTGGCTGTCATGCTGGGACCTGTTTTCTTTGCCCTTATCCAGACAAGCCTGCACGAAGGATTTCGTGCCGGTGTTCATCTTGCAATAGGTGTATTTCTAAGTGATACAATTCTCATTGCGGCTTGCTTTTTCTTTGCGGCACAGCTCAATCTGATGGAAGAGCATAAAACCATAGTTGGCTGGGTGGGTGGCCTGTTGCTGATTGGTTTTGGTGCTTTTAATTTTTTCAGGAAAATAAAAGTCCGTGAGGTGGACGACAATAAAAAAACCATTCATGCTAAATTTATGGCCGAGGGCTTCCTCCTCAATTTTTTTAACCCCGCCGTACTTTTTTTCTGGCTTGGTGTGGTGGGTATTGTCAGCCTCCGTGAAAATTATTCCCGAATGCACGAGTTGTTCTTTTTCTCCAGCGTTTTGCTGACTGTATTTTCCACGGATTTACTAAAGTCTTTTGTGGCACACCGGATTAAAAACGTGTTAAATGCCAAGGTTATACTCTGGGTTAACCGGATTACCGGCCTTGTCCTTGCTGCATTTGGAATGCACATGATATACAAAGTATTCTGAGCGGAATCTGGCAGAATCCTTGTTAAAAAAATTGCTGCTACTGCAGTTCCACAAACCCTGTTACCAGCAATACATTGTCCCTGTTATAAACGAGTACTTTGAAAATTCCTGTACCGGGAAATCTGAATTTGCAGGAAGCTTTTCCATCCGCAACCTGCCAGGGACCATCCGTTGCATTGATAAATTTGCTGTATGCATCACCTTCCTTTTTCCATATCTCGGCTGTCGCCCTGAAAGTTTCTTCCTTTTCGGGTTCTACCGACAAAATCAGGTCTCCCTTGGTCCTGCTGTAAATAAATTCATCGTTTGCTTCACCGCCATCCGGAACAGGTTTGTCATAAAATACCAGACTAATATCTTCAGGATCTTTATCCGCCTCTGCT
>JADZBN010000202.1 GCA_020852075.1 Bacteroidia bacterium | reverse complement strand
TAACCAAGGGAGTTTTCCTCTCCGATCAGTATTTTGAAGACAGGCTTATTCACGCAACCCATCACCTAAAGGGTTTCAGAAAACTTACGGGAAAAAATATTCCGGAAAACACACTGGAATTGGGTACCGGCTGGTACCCTGTGGTACCTGTTTCACTTTTCCTCAGCGGGGTATCAGAGGTATGCAGTATTGACATCTCAAAACTTACGAATAAAGAAAGGCTCATTACTACTTTGATGAAGTTCAAAGAGTACCTGAATGATCCGGAAAAGAAAAAACTTTTTTCTGAAATTCAAATCAATCAGGAAAGGCTGCTTCGGCTTTCTGAACTGACGGGCATGGCCTCCACTCTTACCGAAAAGGAAATTACGGATGCACTACACCTAAGGCTTGAAATAATCAATGCCACAAATACCGGTTATCCGGAACATACCTTTGATCTGGTACATTCAAACAATACTTTTGAACATATATATCCTGAAGTTTTGAAAAAAATACTTTTTGAATTCAACCGTATTACACGGAAGAAAACAGGTGTGAATTCCCATTTTATTGACATGAGCGATCATTTTGCCCATTTCGATACATCTATCAGCATATATAACTTTCTGAAATTTTCTGAAAGCCAATGGAAGTGGATTGACAATTCCATTCAGCCACTGAACCGTCTTCGCTTTCCCGATTATATTCAAATGTACAGAGACCTGAACATTCCCGTTTCGTACTATGAAAACCGTCCTGGTGATATTACTCAGGTCCGGGCATTAAAAATTGATTCCTCCTTTAAAAAATACAATCCGGAAGAACTGGCAATCAGTCATTCTCATATTTATTCGCTTTCCATGTAATCCTGTCAGGAAATTCCTCGCACAGTCCTTTACCTGATGGAATGATCATGCCGGAGAATGGATAAGGGTCGTATCAGTTTTTTGTAAGATTTGAAAAGTAACTTTACGTTAGTTAGTTTAATATGGCTTTTTCAAGTTCTTTTCGCCATTCTTCTCTTAATGATCTCTCAGCCAACCATACATTAAAGTCCCTCAACAATATTCCAACCACTTGTATTTCTCCAAGTGAAAGATTGTACTTTGCGATTATTCCTTCATAGATCATACTAAGTTTTAGTATACTATCATCACCGTGTTTAGATTCTAATTCTGATGCCGTATTCAGGTAATATGAAAATAATTCATAAACTCTACCGGATGAAACACCTAATGATTCTATAAAATTTTCTGCACCGTGATTAAGAGTTAGTACATCAGAGTTGATTTTAATGGTTGTTTCCATGGTCTTCTGGTTTTAATAGTTAATTTTTAGTATTTTTATTTATGATCATGTGAGTTCACATGCTACTGCAAAAAAAATTATCCTGTCTAATAACAGACCACGTAAAATCAACTGATCTGTTATAATTTATCCAATAATTTCTGTAAAATGACAAGGAGGGCATTCCCACATGTTAATGCCCTCCCTGTTATACAACCCATCACCGGAGCCCGCAGAAACTACCTGGCTGTATCAGGCGTCCTTCTCCGCAGCATCATCGTTGAAATAATTATCATTCGAATCTAACGGTACACCCATCTTCTCTGATGAAATAACTTTACAAAAATTCATTCGGGCGTTCATTTCTTTTGAAAACATTTTCTCAACCCCATTAAAGTCCGGGGAATAGGACAATGAGTTACCAATTGAAATATTTTGAGCGGCAGCTTCTACATCGTGGTTCGCACCAATGTACGTAAATGTCCATGAGTTTTTTTTCAATTTCTCAATCATGGCCTTTATCTGAGGTCCGGAAAATTCATGGGAAGCGTTTTCTTCGCCATCCGTCAGAATAGTTACCAGAACATTGGGTGTGATATTTCGCGGAAAACATTTTTCCAGTTGAATCACACTGTGCCCGATTGCATCATAAAGCGGTGTGCCAAAACCAGGTTGATACGTATCGTTACTAAGGGGTTTGAGTTTATCTGTTCCCATATTCCAGAGAACCTGCTTTCTTCCACTGCTGTTAAAGGTTACCAGGCTGGTAAAATGCTTTTGATCGCTGAATTTCCTTTCTATTTCCTGAATCGTCTGAACCAATTCATTAAACCCGCGGATCGTCGGGTTTTTGATGGATTCCATTGAGCCACTCTCGTCCAGAATGATGAGATTGTAAACCTGATGCTGTTTCTCTTTCATAGTTTTGGTTTTTGATAATAATGGTTTAAAAAACATGATTAGATATTAAAGTATTCGATTCAATTTACGTCCCCTGTTTTGTAATCCGGACATCAGAGGGAATTTCAGTATCCGGATGAAATGTTCTGCAGAACTTCACTATAAAATCTGAATGCACGTTGTACCGGATTTCATTCGTCTGTTCATTTTTTCAGATACCGGTTTACATTCTGGTATAACCTATGGGATTATGATTTTACTTTCTTAGTTTTTTCAGCTTTAACCATCGCCGGCTGTTCTCGTCAAAATATTCCCAGAATTCCCAGCCGTTCACATTTCCGGCTCCCGTCAATGCCATGGCTGCAGATGAAGGCGATTGGTAGTAGGTGCCATTAAATAATATGGACCCATTCCTGATCTCCGCCTCATACTTTTGGCCCCGATACCATTTCCTGAGCCTTGTTCCCTGCGGCAGGGATACCTTGCCGTAACTCCAATCGTCCAAACCCGCAGCATTATTTGCCGCGATCCGGCTCGAAAATCTTTTTTTAAAGAAGGAAACTACATCATTCGCCGGGCTGCTTTCGGGAGTCTGTTCTGTTAGGTCGGATGTTCTGCTATACTTAATGTTATTTAAAAATTGAGGTGATAGCCGATTCTCCAGCGATGGTTCAAGGCCAAAAAGTCTTCTGAGGATGGTATTATGGCTTTCATCAAAATCCTGACGAGACGACTCAATAAATCTATAGACATCTAAATCTATCTCAATTTCTTTTTTCATAATGCAAATATACTATATTATTATGATTATTGCTATTTTTTTATTATTTTTTCTATAATATTCTAAATATTTCTGTTTTTTGATTATTTCTAATAATTGGTGACTTTGCCGATTCGTTATCTTGAAGAAACCGGAATTAAAAGTTAATAAATTGAATCCCAATAATTTACAATTTAAAGGCGGGAATTTGAACCGGTTAATACGGAAGGTTGGCGAACCTCATCCCCATGCGCGTTCATGTTTCCAGAAAAAATGGGATGGCAAGGCCCGTCCGGGTTCCTGACACCCTTTTGTTCGAAGCGTCGGTTTCACCCGGGGGTTCCAGAAAGAAATACTTTCACCATGACATTGGGATGACAATAACCGGAACGCAGTGGAAGAAAAAAATAAAAGTATTTAAATACCTTTATTACAAATATTCTTATCTTTGTTCCACGAAAAAATTAAATATTAATACTATGACAACCGTAACGGAAAATATCCTGAATGTTACAGAACTTGAACCCCGGATGAAACATCCGACCATATTTGCACGCTTTGACGAACTGCGTGCGGGTGAAAGTTTAACCATTCACAACGACCATGATCCTAAACCTTTGTATTATCAGTTACTTGGTGAAAGGGGCAATATCTTTACCTGGGAATATCTGGAACAGGGCCCTCAGTGGTGGAAAGTAAGGATATCAAAGCGGCGCACCGGTGAAAGTGATGAAACCCTGGGAGAAATTGCAGCCAAAGACCTCCGGAAAGCACAGATCTTTAAAAAATACGGATTGGACTTTTGCTGCGGTGGCAAGAAGACCGTAAAGCAGGCATGTGCTGACAAAGGCCTTGATGTTACCCAGATTGAACAGGAATTGCAGCAGGCAGACAAATTGGTTGGAGGTAACCGCCCTTTACCTTTTAATGAATGGAATCTGGGATTTCTGGCTGACTATATTGTAAATACCCACCACAGCTATGTTAAAAAGAATCTGCCGGATATGGTCAGTTATGCAGCAAAGGTTGCAAAAGTGCACGGTGATTACCATCCTGAATTAATACCCATTTATCACCTGGTGAAAGGACTGAATGCTGAGTTCACCGCACACATGCAAAAGGAAGAACAGATATTGTTCCCTCAAATTAAAATCCTCGAAGAATCAAAAACGAAGGGTTCATCACAGGCTTCACCGGCTGCATCCCTGGCAGGTCCGATTGACGTGATGGAAATGGATCATGATTCGACGAATAAAAACATGGAAGAGATCAAGACCCTGAGCAATAATTATTCCCTTCCCGAAGATGCCTGTGCCAGTTACAGCCTGCTGTACAGGATGCTTGCTGATTTTGAAGAAGACCTCCATACCCATGTGCACCTGGAAAACAACATACTGTTTCCAAAAGCGCTGGCACTGGAAAAAAATTAATAATTTCCAGCCTGCGGGAAACCCGACTCCACTGAAATGAAATCCAAGCTTTCCATCATACTGCCCGCATTTATCGCTGGCAGTATGATGCTTTTTGCACAGGATCCATCCATCCGGAGTGAGACAGACTCTCTGGCAACAAACAGAGAATTTACACGGGATTCTGTATATTATGGCTGTGTTCCCTGCTGCCAGAGGTGTACAGAATACAGAACCGATAAACCGGGTGAATGTCCATACTGCGGAATGATTCTTCAAAGAAGAACCGTTCAACCGGGTACACCTGAGGTGGAACCGGCTGTTCTGATAAAGAAAATCGAATGTGATAAACCAGGTGATTCCTCATCACATAATACCAATGCAACGGATGGAAAATAAAGTCAAGCCGGGAGAAATGGAATGGATCTCCGGAAAAGTAAAAGGATTCCAGGGAAAGGATTTATTCAAGGCGGATAAGGGAACTGTCAAACTGGTTAAGGTAGATCCCTTTGTGTCATATCCCGAACATGTGCATCCCGATAAGACCGAATATGCCTGGGTGATCAGTGGCAATCCGGAATTTGAAATAGATAACAGGCACTTTTCCGGTGAGCCGGGTGATTTTTTTATCTTTCCGATTGCCAAACGTCATGCTATTCAAAACAAAACGGATAAGGACTGTTTATTATTAATCGGAGCCATTAAAAAAGAATAAAGCCATGGTACTGCATAAAAGAATTTATGAGGATGCAAAAAAAAGTGATGGATACCGGATACTCATTGACCGGTTGTGGCCGAGGGGCATTTCAAAGGAAAAAGCCAAACTGAATTTATGGCTTAAAGAAATTGCACCAAGCCATGAATTGCGAAAATGGTTTAACCATGACCCGGAGAAATGGATGGAATTCCAGAAAAGGTACCGTTCAGAGCTGAACGGGAACAAGGAAGCTGTGAAGGAATTAAAAGCCATCATCCGGGAGAAAGGAACCGTTACCTTATTGTTATCGTCAAAGGAAGACAGGTTCAACAATGCGGTAGCCCTGATAAAAATACTGAAGTTGTAAATCCCGGGTGAAGCCATCCGTTGGATTTCACGAAACAAGCTTTTTTCACATGACCATCAACGCCAACACAAAAATAGCGGCTATATTGAAGCAACATCCTGATGCCCTGGAGGCAATCATCAGCATAAGCCCGAAATTTGAGAAACTGAGAAATCCCCTGCTGCGGAAAATCATGGCCGGCCGCACAAGCATTTCCATGGCCTCAAAGATTGGCGGATGTACTGTGGATGATTTCTTCCAAAAACTGAAGGCCCTGGGATTTGAAATTGACCGGCTGACACCGGCATCGAAGGAAGAAAAGAAATCACTGCCGGAATTTATTACCACATTAAAAAACGATCAGATCGTTAACCTCGATGTACGGGCTGAACTTGCATCCGGATCGGATCCGTTACACAGTATTCTCGGCAAGGTCAAAAGTCTGCAGACCGGTGAGGTTTTGAAAATCATCAATACATTCGAACCCATACCATTGATCCGGTTGCTGGAAAAGCAGGGCTTTACCTCTTATACTGACGTGCTGGGAGACGACCATGTGGAAACCTATTTTTACAAAAAGCCGGGTGCTGCAATCATTGAACAGCCGGCTGAATCCGGAGATGCCTCAAGAGGATGGGATGAGATTCTTGAACGGTTCAGGAATAACCTTCAAACGATTGATGTCAGAGCACTGGAAATGCCTCAACCCATGATTCAGATACTTGATGCCATCGAAAAACTGCCCGAGGGGCAAGCTCTCTATGTTCACCATAAACGGATTCCTGTATTTCTCTTACCCGAATTACGGGAAAGAAATCTTGACTACCGGATAAAGGAGGTCAGCGATTCAGAAGTTCATTTGCTGATTTTCAGATAACATGTTTCCGGGGCAGGCAGGATCTGATCTTACTAAAACCACTTCTTACAAAGTAGTGCTGCCATTCTATGTTTATGCGGCATTTTCATTTCTGGTCTCAGCGGTATTATTGTTTCTTTCATCTCCGGCATTTCTGAATCATTATTTTCAGCCTCACATTCTGGCTATTACACACCTGATGACATTGGGATGGGGCACCATGATCATCCTTGGTGCAAGTCATCAACTGGTTCCTGTTTTTATTGAAGGCAGGCTGTACAGTAACACATTAGGATATACCTCCTTCGTACTTGCTGCCATAGGGATACCATTATTGGTATATGGATTTTATGTTTTCAATATGGGTGAACCGTCCAAATGGGGGGGCAGGTTTGTCGTGCTTGCCATATTGGCTTACCTGATAAATTTAGGAATCACCATTTCAAGGAGTAAAAAGGAAAACATACATGCACTGTTTGTTTTTACCAGCATGGTGTGGCTTTTTCTCACGGCGCTGCTGGGGCTGGCCCTTGTGTACAACTTTACCACAAATTTACTGCCCCGTGATTCTGTTCATTACCTGCCTTTACATGTTCACGCAGGGTTAATCGGATGGTTCCTGTTGCTGATTATCGGTGTGGCTTCGCGGCTTATTCCCATGTTTCTGATTTCAAAATACCATAATGTCCGTCTTTTGAAATGGATTTATTTTCTGATTAATGGTGCATTGATTTTTTACGTCTTGGAATTTTATTTTATCCGGAATACAGAATACCTGCTGCTGTCGTGGCTTGCATTGTTTTCAGGCATTCTGTTATTCATGTACTACTGTTATTCTGCTTACAGGCAGCGCATCAGAAAACAGGTGGATGAGCCCATGAAAATTTCCCTGCTTTCGGTATTTATGATACTATTGCCGGCAATTTTCCTTCTTATTACAATAATCATGATATCTGTCTTCGCGAGGGAAAATACTGCTATATCCTTGAGCTACGGATTTTTGATATTATTCGGATGGATAACCGCCATTATTCTTGGAATGACATTTAAAACGCTCCCCTTTATTGTCTGGAACAGGGTATATCACAATCGCTCCCGGACAGGAAAAACCCCTAATCCAAAGGATCTGTTCAACACCTCCGTCTTCAGGATCATGAGCATTTTCTACCTGACTGGTCTCGTGGTATTTGTTGCGGGATGCCTGACAGGTATTCTGATTTTTATTAAAGCAGGATCTGCCTTAATTCTTATTTCCTCCATCCTGTATGTATATAATGTGATGAAGGTATTAACCCATAAACCCGCAATAGCATGAGTGTAGAAACCAACAACAATATCAAGAGCATGATAGGGTTGTCAGCGCTGGAAAGTGTGTACGATCCGGAGATCGGACTCAACGTGGTGGATCTTGGTCTGATATATAAAATGAACTTTGATGAAGAGGGAAAAATGCTCCATTGCACCATGACGCTGACTACGGAATTCTGCCCGATGGGTGAATCCATTACTGAAAATGTAAAAAATGCTCTTCAGGCTACCTATCCGGATTATTCCATTGACCTTCAGCTAACCTTTGACCCGGCCTGGAATTATACTATGATTTCAGAAGAGGGCCGTTCATTTTTAGGCCGGTAAATATGCTCAGTCTGAGTTGTAAAGCAGCGATTAAGGCAGTTATCTACCTGGGTTCAAAATCAGAATCCGGAGAAAAATCGGGTATTAAGGAAATTGCAAAGTTTATTAATGAGAACGAACATACCCTGGGGAAAATCCTTCAGAAACTGGTCAGACACAGAATCATCTTCAGTTCCAAGGGCCCAAATGGCGGCTTCTACATCACAGAAAAGAAAATGAATCAATCCATCATTCATATCATTGAAGCCATAGACGGCAAAGATGTTTTTGTACAATGCGGCCTGGGATTAAGCCGTTGTTCGGATTCACGCCCCTGCCCTTTCCACCATGATTTTAAACCGGTACGGGAGTCCTTTAAAAAGATGTGTACAGAAAAAAAGATCATGGATTTGTACCAGAATGTAAACGAAGGGCATGCCTTCCTTATGAGATAAATCCGGCTTCAGATTGGATTATTTACAGAGGAAAACGTGCACATTCCTGTCAATGAAATGGCCGGTTCAGAATTACCCGGGGTTCTGCGGGGT
>JADZBN010000201.1 GCA_020852075.1 Bacteroidia bacterium | reverse complement strand
TCATAAAAAGACTCAAACTTCAGAACCAGGCATCCCTTTACAAGAAACTTACCATTGCTTTCGGTATCGCTTTGGTGGCGGCTCTGATCGTCATTATATACCTGTACAGGGCCGGTTTGATTTCCGATAATCCGGGCTGGATGTAAGGTTCCTGATCTGCCCTACCGGTCAGTTTTGTTATGCGGTATTATATTTTTTACCATTACCGGAAATTTTCCTGTGAGTTATAGCTGAGGCCTAAGCCAAAAACCGGTATATTAGAGCCACATCCATCGGCCCCTGCAGGCTGATACTCCGGAATCAGATGCCTCAATACCCAGGTCATATCCTATCCAGGCTTCCCCAAGCAGGTACTACCATTTTTACGGTAATGTCAACACTGGCTCAGGAATACAATGCCATTAACCTGAGTCAGGGATTTCCTGATTTCCCGGCAAGTGAAGAACTGATTTCCCTGGTTCATCACTATATGAAAAAAGGAATGAATCAATACGCTCCCATGCAGGGAGTATTATCCCTTCGTGAAGTGCTTGCCGAAAAGGCCTACGATCTGTATGGCACCTACTATCATCCTGAATCTGAAATAACCATCACCAGCGGAGGTACACAGGCCATATATACAGCAATAACTGCTTTTGTCAGGGAAGGGGATGAAGTAATCGTTTTTGAGCCGGCCTATGATTGTTATGTGCCTGCCATTCAACTTGCCGGCGGCACGCCGGTATATGTTTCCCTGAAAGCCCCGGACTTTGTTCCGGATTGGGAAGCAGTAAAAAAAGTAATTACCCACCGGACCCGGATCATACTGATCAATTCCCCTCATAATCCGGGCGGTTCGGCCCTGACCCGTGATGACATGAAGGAACTTGAAAAAATAGTTTCAGGAACCGGAATTTTAATTGTCAGCGATGAGGTATATGAACATATCCTGTTTGATGGCCTGGAACATAACAGCGTCATGAAATTTCCGTTGCTTGCAGAACGCAGTCTGGCGGTCTTTTCCTTTGGCAAGACCTATCACACCACCGGATGGAAACTGGGTTATTGTTTCGGACCGGCCAACCTGATGGCGGAATTCAGGCGTATTCACCAGTTTGTGGTTTTTTGTGCCAACACTCCCATTCAATATGCACTATCGGAATATATCCGGAATAAAAATTATATGGGTCTTCCTGAATTTTACCAAAAGAAAAGGGATTATTTCCTGAAACTGATCGGCAGTACAAAATTCAGATACCTGCCGGCACAGGGATCCTATTTCCAATTGCTGGACTACCGTGGATATTCGGATGAAAAAGATACGGATTTTGCCATCCGGCTGACCAAAGAAACGGGTGTTGCATCCATCCCTACTTCCGTCTTTTATCATGAAGCACAGGATAATAAATTATTGAGATTCTGTTTTGCAAAGGAAGATCAGACCCTGGAACGTGCCGCCGAAAGGCTTTGCCGAATTCCGGTTCCGGCATAATGCAAACCATTTTCCGATAAAAATGTCAGCACTGAAAATTACATTGATTCAAAGCCGGCTGTACTGGGAAAAGCCCGGAGACAATCTCAGTATGTTTGAAAAAAAGATCCTCGCAATCCCGGATGAAACGGATCTTATCCTGCTCCCCGAAATGTTTACCACAGGATTTACCATGCATGCCTCAGGTCTTGCAGAAGCGCCGGAGGGTCCGTCGGTACAATGGATGAGAAGGATGGCTGTAAAACAAAAGGCCGTGATCTGCGGAAGCCTTATCATCGAAGAAAATAAAAAGTATTTTAACCGCCTGATCTGGATGAGGCCCGACGGCAGTTTTTCGCATTACGACAAGCGGCATTTGTTCAGGCTTGCAGGGGAAGAAATGACCTATTCCCCGGGAAATCACCAGGGAATTATGCACTGGAAAGGGTGGAATATTTTCCCTCTCGTTTGTTATGACCTGAGATTCCCGGTCTGGAGCAGGCGAAAAAAAGAAATGGACTTTGACCTGTTGCTGTATGTTGCCAACTGGCCTGAAAAGAGAATCACGGCATGGAAATCACTCCTGCCGGCAAGAGCGGTGGAAAACCAGGCTTACGTTGCCGGACTTAACCGAACGGGAGATGACGGCAACGGCATATACCACAGCGGGGAATCAGCGGTGTATAACTACCAGGGAGAATTGCTTTCCTCCTTTCGTCCGGGCGAAGAAATGATGGAAACCATTGCACTGAATCTTGAAGATCTCAGGGAATTCAGGGAACATTTCGCGTTTGGAAAAGATGCCGATGACTTCCGGATCGGCACATGACCGCCCGAGTCAGACCCGTGCATGGATTTCCACCTGTAATTTCGCCTGGAAAATGCCCAAATAGCAACCGGTTGGAATGGACACCATACCCAGGGACAGTGTACCATCAAAAAAAGATTACCTTTAATGCTCAGCCGGATTGATTTCATCCGGTTGGTACGACCGCAAGATTCACATGAATACCTATTGGAGAAAATTCATCCTGCTTCCTGTGTTGATGAACCTGGTATTTTCAGGTACTCTGTTTTCACAGGGATTGTCGCATCGGTTGGACAACACGGAAAAACAGGAAATGCCTTCCTACCTCCGACAGATCCGGCAATACCACACTTCGGGAATTACCCAGCCTCCCGCATTTTCCGCAAGGGCATCCGCAGAATGGGAAGAAATTGATCATTTAATTGTTACCTGGACATCCTACACGACGATCATCCGCGAAATCGTACGTATTGCGCAGACAGAAACACACGTAATCATTGTGTGCAGCGATTCCGTGGCGGTAAAAAACAACCTTTCTTCCAACAGTGTCCCGCTTACAAATATTTCTTATGTAATTGCCCCCTTCAATTCCATCTGGTGCCGGGACTACGGCCCCTGGAATATCTATTCCAATGCCGTGGATTCCCTGTCGCTCATTGACTGGATTTATAACCGTCCGCGTCCTAAAGACGATACGGTACCCGCTGCCATCGAACGATATACGGGTCTGCCGATGTACGAGATGACCAGTTTTCCGAATGACCTGATTCATACCGGAGGTAATTTCATGTGTGACGGAATGGGAACCGGATTTTCTTCCAGGCTCATTACCGACGAAAATCCAACCAAAACAGAAGCAGAGATTGATTCAATAATGTACCGGTATATGGGAATCAACCGGTACATTCTGATGAGCACCCTGCCCTATGACGGTATCCATCACATTGACATGCACATGAAACTGCTGGATGAGGAGACGCTGTTGTTTGGCGAATATCCGCAGGGCGTTGCAGATGGTCCGGCCATTGAAAACAACATGCAGTATGTATTGAATAATTTCAATTCCCCGTTTGGTACACCTTATAAAATTGTCCGGATTCCCATGCCACCGGATGCGTTCGGGGATTATCCCGATAACGGCGGAGATTACAGAACCTATGCCAACGCTGTCTTTGTGAATAAAACGGTAATCCTTCCCTATTATGAAGAACAATACGATACCATTGCGAAGAGGATCTGGCAGGAAGCCTTACCGGGCTACCGTATTGAAGGTATTGACTGCAACAGCATCATTCCATCCCTGGGGGCGATCCATTGCATCACCAAGGAGGTGGCATCTTCTGAGCCTCTCTGGATTGTTCATCAGTCTTTGCGGGATACCTATTCAACATCCGGCGGTTATACTGTGAATGCCACCATTATGCACCGGAGCGGAATAGCCGGTGCATCGGTATATTTCAGGACCGACACCACTCAGCCGTATCAGTCTGTTCCCATGCAATTGCAGTCTCCTCCCTCTCATCAATGGGAGGCCACGCTTCCTGCACAAGCGGGCGGCACCACGGTCTATTATTATATCGGGGCGGTATCCAATTCCGGGAAGCACCAGGTGAGGCCCTTGCCCGCACCGGCCGGATACTGGCACTTCAGCATTTTGCTGAACACCGGTTTTGTAACCGGCATACCGGAAGTGTCGGTGGCAAATCCATTTCCGAATCCGGCCTCCACAGAATTCAATCTTCACCTCAAACCGGATGTTCCTGTTCAGACCGACATCTGCATTACTCCGGTTACAGGCGGTGAAGCAAAAACGCTCTTCTCCGGTATGCTTTACGGAGAAAGGTATTTTCAGTTTGCCCTTGATCCGTTTTGTTCAGGCACCTACATTCTGACGGTAAAATCCGGCAGCCAGCTGATCCGGAAGAAACTGCTGGTAGTACGTTCTGAAAAGTGATACCAGACAAGGTACTTCAACCCCATACGTACTATATCATGTCTTTGTCGTAGTTTTCATTCGCACAAAC
>JADZBN010000200.1 GCA_020852075.1 Bacteroidia bacterium | reverse complement strand
TTTACCCTGAGCCGGGTATGAATGATGCCGGTGGCTGTTCCTGCCAGCGCACCCGCAGCAAAGGACAGGAGGAAGGAGAGTGAAACCGGATATCCGGAAAAAAGCAATACTGCGGTAACGGCACCTCCCAGGGTAAAACTTCCGTCGGTGGTAATGTCGGGAATATTGAAAATCCGCATGGTGATATAGGTTCCAAGCCCCACGCCTGCGAATCCAAGTCCAAGCATTACTGCCGACAGGTAAAAATTCATATATGCAATGTAAAAAAAACAGGAAATCAGATCCGTTATTGGCCCGATTGCTCCACTGCGGTAAATGTGGAATCAAAGGAAATACCGAATTCCATAGCCTTTTGCCTGTTATACACCTTACGTCTCACCTTTACAATTTCGGGTTTCAGTCCAATGGTGGAATGGGTTTTCAGGTAATTCGCTGCCTGTGCACCGGTTTGATATCCCCATTGATACATATCAGCGCCAAAACCGGCCAGGGCTCCACGCAGGACAAGGCCTTGTTCACAGGTAAAGACAGGAACGTGCGCAGTCATGCAGGTTTTTACGATTACCTCCATGCTGCTGAATACAGTATTATCCGGTAAGGCAAAAAATACCTGAGGTTTTTTCTGAAGCAGGGCGGAAACAACAAGTTCCGTTTCATTGGAAGAATTCACCGGAAGTTTTTCCACCCGGATGCCTTCTTTCTCACAGGCGGTTTCAATCCGTTTCAAAGCATCCATGGACTGAGGTTCACTCTGGTTAAAAATCGTGCCGAGACTTTTTACTCCGGGCATCACCTGGTGAATCAGCATGACGGCAGTGTCAATATAATCCAGGGTTTCATAGGTCCCGAAAAGATTGGCCGGCCAGGAACCGTCTTTACCTGCAAGACCGGCAATGTCGGGCCGCGGAGAAACCATCATAAACACGGGAACATCCTTTGTTCGCTGGATGGCAGTAATGGTGGACAGGGTAGGATTAGTAGCAATCAGATCCACATCCTGCGAGAGAATGTAATCGCAAGCCTGGATTAGCGTAGGCTGATCGTTTTGGGCATTCCGGTAAATAATTTCAAGAGTGGAGTCCAGTGGAGAAAATCCACTGTCTTTCAATGCCACAAAGAATCCTTTTTTTGCCTGCGACAGTGTTTCATCCTGAAGCATGTCCAGGAAACCCACACGCGGGACATTTTTATTCCCGCTTCCTCCGGAACAGGAATACATCAGGAAAAGAATGACTCCGGCCCAATGGTATTTTCTGAGGTTCATTTTGTAAAAATAAATATATGTATGAGATGGTATTACCAACTGCCGCCGGCACCGCCGCCACCCGATCCTCCGCCTCCAAAGCCACCGAATCCGCCACCACCTCCGAATCCTCCTCCGCCTCCCCAGCCGCCTCCGGTAAAGTTACCCCAGGAACCATGGCTTTTTCTGGCCGCAGCATTGAGGAGAGCCCAGGCAGCCCAGAAGGCAAGGTTGTTGGTTTTTGCATAATGACTTACCCTGCGGATTTTGGTTAGTATGACTATCAGGATAATCAACAGGATCATGAAAACCGGAAACCATCCGCCACTCTGCCCGTTACTGCCGTTTTTCATAAAATCCTCGGCAGAATACTCTCCTTTCACCAACATCATGATGGACGTGGTTGCCTGGTCAATTCCCTGAAAATAATTTCCTTCCCTGAAGTTGGGTACAACATCCCTTTCTATGATCCGCTTGCACAAGGCATCGGGAAGCACTCCCTCTATTCCATAACCGGTGTTGATGAATACTTTCCGGTCTTCCAATGCCACCAGTACCAGGATGCCGTTATTTTTTGTTTTCTGACCAATTCCCCATTTGTTAAACAACTGTACTGCATAATCGGAGATATCATAGCCTCCTGTTGAACGCATAATCACAACAGCAATTTGTGTGGAGGTGGAGTCATTGAATGCAACGAGTTTCTGTTCGAGAGACTGTTGCTCGGCGGTGGTGAGGGTTCCTGTATAATCCGTAACCAGCCGGTTGGATTTTTCCGGAAAATCATCAGCCACTGAAAACCAGGGTTTCAGTAGCAGGAATGCAACTAAAAAAATTACCCTGACCGGAACGGCCATGGGTTTGTTATGGAATAAGGTTTTCAGTTTTTCTTCGGTTTTTTCCCAAATACAATATCATCTCCCAATTCATTTTTATCGCCTGTTTGGTGCGGGAAATGTTTTTTCAATGCTTCGCCTGCCATCCGTATTCCTGTAGATAGCCCATCCACATACCTTCCTTCCACAAAGAAATTCTGCATGGTACGCTTTATTTCGTACCAGAAATCATCCTTCACTTTTTCATGTATTCCCGAATCGCCGATGATGGCAAATTGCCTTGAACTCACAGCAAGATAGAAGAGTACGCCGTTGCGGAGGCGGGTTTTTTCCATTCCAAGTTTGTGGAAAATAAAAGCGGCGGCATCCAGAACATTTTCACCACACTGGTCTTCGATAAATATCCTGATCTCTCCGCTGGTATTTTTCTCCGCTTCTGCAATGGAAGCTCGGATTCTCCTCCGGTCTTCGGCATTAAAATGATCTTCTGCGGCCATCAGAATTTTACTTCAGGCACCTTCTCTGAGCCCTTGTCTGCTTCGAAATAGGGACGAATGTTAAAGCCGAACAGTGAAGCAATCAATACCCGTGGGAATTTGGTTCTTCCTGCATTGTATGCCTGGGCGGCCTCATTATATTGGCGCCTTGCTTCGCTTATCCTGTTTTCCGTTCCTTCAAGCTGGGCCTGGAGTTCCTGAAAATTTTGAACCGCTTTCAATTGAGGATAATTCTCTGCAACAGCCAGGAGCCGGCCGAGCGCTCCGCTCAACTGGGATTGTGCCTGCTGGAATTCCTGCAGCTTTTCAGGTGTGAGCTTGTCAGGGTCAATTTGAATACTGGTGGCTTTGGCCCTGGCCTGTACCACAGCTTCCAGGGTGGACTTTTCGAAGTCGGCCGCGCCTTTCACCGTATTCACCAGATTGGGAATAAGATCCGCGCGCCGCTGGTATTGGGTTTCGACATTCGCCCAGCTTCTGTTAACCGATTCCCTTGAGCCTACAAGGCCATTGTAAGAACCAATGCCCCAGATAACCAAAATTCCTAGGACAATCCAGATGATGTATTTTTTCATGTTGTGCTTGTGTTGTATCTCTGTTCAGGAGACGTGGTTTTCAAAGATTTATTTTATT
>JADZBN010000199.1 GCA_020852075.1 Bacteroidia bacterium | reverse complement strand
TTGATTGGGTGGACATTATGGATAATGTTTAATAACGTTCTGTACCTGGGGTTCCTTTCTGTAAAATTCCGGTTTTTGAGGAAGTACCCGATCAATTATTGCCTGGAGACCATTGCATTTGCATTTTTCCCTCCCGCATTTACATCCGTGACAGAGGCAGTTTGTACAGGCGATCCTGCATTTGGCGTTCCGGCAAATACCAGTTGCTGATCCCTGTACCATTTTTTAAAATCATCGGCTGACTCTATCACCATTTTCATGTTCATGTTGTAATGAGCCACACCACAGATCTTATTACACAGGAGGATATAATCAAATTTTGGATTTTTGGTTATCAGCCTCATGCTGTCTGTGGTAATGGTAGGCTCCAGATAAAATTCTGTCGTCATTCCCGGAACACAATTCATCTGTGCACGCAGGTGCGGAAAATAAGCACTGTGAATGACATCCCTCGCATGGAACTTGAAGAGGATTTTTGCGCCTACCGGCAGATGCAATTCGCGTGTGATCTTATCATCGGCAGAATGCTTGTCTTTTGCATCCACCCCAAGTGGATTATCATCCGTGATCAGTTTATAGTTGGAATAGCCCAGGGTATTGTCGGCCCCGGAATAACGTGCGGTCCAGTCAAACTGTTTTGCATACAGTTCAATTACCATGGCATCAGGCGGAGCCGGTGCGGTAATGTCATTCCAGAGTTTCAATCCGTAAACGATCAGGCTCAGCAGCACTATTGCCGGTATCAGTGTCCAGATAAATTCAAGTTTATGATTTTCAGGATAGAAGTATGCCTTATGTCCCTTCTTATGCTTATACTTCCATGCAAAATAAAACAGCAGGATTTGTGTTACAAAAAACACAAAAATAATCAGGGCGAAATTGAAATACAGGTAACTGTCGGTAAGTTCTCCGTGCTTTGATGCGGCCACTGGTAGAATATATTTTTTCGCATCAAGGGTAAAATAGGTCATACCTGCCATTCCCAGAATCAGGAACCAGAGCAACAACCTGCCATTTACGCGGTTATCACTGTCCGTGATTTGTTCATCATCACCACGAAGTTCACGTACCAGTTCAAGAACACGGATCAGCCTCCAAATCGTAATCAGGGCCAGAACCGTAACGATTAGTATCAGTAGCTTTATCATGAAATTTAATTATCCAATTGGGGTGTATAATTTTTTCGGCTACATCATATGTGATGATGCAGGCTTTCTGTAAGCATGGGGTGGTTTTTCGGAACCAGACTGGCTTTTGAAAGTTCCTGTAAGGTGGTCCACAGGAAGAATCCAAGAAATCCTACCATGGTTCCCAGTTCAATGAAGCCAAGGTGCCAGTCTTCACCTACAACACCGGGTATCACCATCAGATATACATTCAGCCATTGTCCTCCAAGAATTACGATTCCTGAAACCCATAGAATACTGTTACGGCGCTTGGCATCTCTTGACATAAGAATAAGGAATGGGGCGCAGAAATTCACCAGCAGGTTGATCACCCAGAGTGTACGGAAATTTTCCCAGCGTACCTGGAAGTAAATCACCTCTTCAGGAAGGTTTGCATACCAGATCAGCATAAACTGGGAGAACCAGAGATACGTCCAGAAGATACAGAATGCAAACATGTATTTACCCATATCATGCAGGTGGTTATTGTTCACGTGTTCCAGATACCCCTTCAACTTTAAATACAGTATAATCAGGCATATCATGGAAAGACCGCTTACAAAAAGCCCGGCAAACATGAACCAGCCGAACAGGGTGCTGAACCAGTGGGCATCAATACTCATCAGAATATCCCAGGCACCTGTAGAGGTGGTAATGGCGAAAAGCACGACAAAGACTGCGGCAAGCGGTACACTTTTTCTGTAATGAACAAGGCCACCCTCAGCATCTTCCAGGAGTGATTGCTTGCGCAGCATATACGTAAAGCCCACCCAGATTACAAAATACCCTATTAAGCGAACAAGGAAGAAAGGAATATTGAGGAATCCTCTCTTTCCGTTCATGATAGCATCGAATTCCGGACTGCTGTGATCGTACAATTCGGCATGGGTCCAGTGATACAATTCGTGGTGTCCCAGAATAAAAATCAGAATAATTCCGGCTACGCCGAATTTAAGAAATCCGCCCATGGCCTCAGGGATGCGCTTAATCCCAACTGCCCATCCGGCCTGTGCAACATACTGCAAGGCAACAAAGAAAGTTCCGCACAGCGATATGGCAGTGAAATAAAAATCATTGGTCAACAGGGATGCCCATGTCCTGCTCTTGTCCGTGAGGAATCCCATGACAATGGCTGCCAAACCAATGGCCATCATGATCATCGGAATCAGTCTGTTGTTCTTGGTAAGTTCGTATTTTCTGTCCATTATACTAACCTTTTCGTATTCGGGTTGATTTACATTTTTGATGTTCCGGAAGCTGCGGAATCAGCAGCCGATGCCTGTACTTCAGGATGCTGAAGAGTTTGCACATACTGAATAATTTTCCAGCGCTGCGAAGCTGTAAGCTGGGAAGCATGAGAGCCCATCATATTTTTACCATACTGGGTGGTATGAAACATTTTCCCTTCGGGAAGATTTTTAAGCTGGTCACCGCTGTATGAAGGCGGTATCGGGCCGTTATTTTTAGCTACAGGTCCGTCACCCATTCCCTTGTCGCCGTGGCAAATCAGGCAGTAATTTTCATACAGTCTCTTGCCTTCGGCAAGATTTTCCGGCGTATGTGGCAGTGGATCCTTTAATTCGGCTCCGGCCTTTTCATATCCTTCCGGTGTATCCGGATAGGGATAGGGAAGCCGGTCAAGGTCGGTGTAAATGGCATCACCCCGTGCTATGGTTCCGGCCACAGGTTGCCTTGCTTCCATACTGTCTGCATACATGGGGTTCTCACCATACGTTTCGTAAGAAGGAGAACGGTACATGTTGGGCATGTATTCATAACCCGGATTTTTCGGATCATCCGTAGTGCAGGACGAAAGCATCCCTGCAACTGCAACGGGAAGGATATATTTCAGATTCATCTTCATGGATCGGATCAGGAGAATTGCATGGATTTTAACAATACTTCGGTGGCGCCTGCATTTTTAATGGAATTCACTGTCTGATCCATTTTGGTCTCATCATTTACATCCACATGCAGAACTAATTTATCATCCGTTACACGGGGATGCGGTATGGGTGCTGTTACACCGGGAAGCAGTTTACTTCTGAACAGGAAGGTTATCGCCATGCCGTGAGCGGCACAGAACACGGTCATCTCAAAAGTAACCGGAATGAACGCCGGAAGGTTCAGATACAACATGAAATTGGGTTTTCCACCGATGTTGATGGGCCAGTCATAAATCATCATATACCAGACCATGAGCAGGGCGAGGGAAGTTCCCAGGATGCCATACATAAAAGAGGTAATGGATAACCTTGTCCGGGGTGTGCCGATAATGGGGTCAATGCCATGAATCGGAAACGGACTTTGCACTTCCCTGCATACCACACCCTGTGACCTGAGGACAGGTATGGCCTTCATCAGGATTTCTTCGTCGTCAAATATTCCGTAAATACGTTTTGCCATGAGTGATCAGACTCCTTTCTTTTTATACTGGTTACCCGTCTTCTTGAGGATGGATTTAAGCTCTGCAAGAGCAATAACAGGAAATACCCGTGAGAATATCAGGAAGAGGGTAAAAAACAGTCCTATTGTTCCGATTAACAACCCTACCTCCACAAAGGTGGGATGATACATTACCCAACTGGTTGGAAGAAAGTCCCGGTGCAGCGATGTAACAATGATTACAAACCGTTCAAACCACATTCCAATGTTCACGAAAATGGAAATAATGAATGTGGCCATAATACTGGTTCTGATTTTCTTTATCCAGAATAATTGCGGGGTAATTACATTACAGGTCATCATCGTCCAGTAAGCCCACCAGTATGGCCCGAATGCCCGGTTCATAAATGCGTAGCTTTCAAACTTGTTTCCGGAATACCATGCCATGAAAAATTCCGTGAGGTAGGCAATACCGACAATGGAACCGGTGAGGATGATGATCTTGTTCATCAGTTCAATGTGCTGAACGGTAATGTAGCTTTCAAGACCGAGTACTTTCCTGGCAATAATGAGCAGGGTAAGCACCATCGCAAATCCGGAAAAAATCGCACCAGAAACGAAATAGGGCGGAAATATGGTGGTATGCCATCCCGGAAGAATGGCCGTGGCAAAGTCAAAGGATACAATGGTATGTACCGAGAGTACGAGGGGAGCCGACAATCCGGACAGCACCAGGGAAACTTCTTCAAATCGGTGCCAGTCGCGTGCCGTACCCTTCCATCCGAAAGCAAGCAGTCCATATATGAACCGCTTGGTAGGTGTAATACAACGGTCGCGTACCGTTGCGATATCAGGAAGTAATCCGAGATACCAGAACACAAGGGAAACGGTGAAATAGGTAGAGATCGCAAATACGTCCCAAAGGAGGGGTGAATTGAAGTTTACCCAAATGGAGCCAAACTGGTTGGCAAGCGGGAGCATCCAGTAATCGAGCCAGGGCCTGCCCGTATGAAAGAGCGGGAAAATCCCGGCACAGATCACAGCAAAGATGGTCATTGCTTCTGCACTCCGGTTGATAGACATTCTCCATCGTTGACGGAATAGCAACAGGATCGCTGAAATAAGGGTTCCTGCGTGACCAATTCCGATCCACCAGACAAAATTGGTAATTCCCCAGCCCCAGCCGACGGTCTTGTTCAGTCCCCAGGTGCCGATTCCCGTACCAATGGTATAGGCAAGACACGTAAAGCCCCATAACATGGCCACGAAGGCGACTATAAAGGAAGCCCACCAGTATTTATTGGCCTTACCTTCGATAGGGCGACAGATGTCTTCTGTCATCTGGTGGTAATCTTTTTTGCCGAGAATTAATGGATCCCGTACAACCGCTTCATGAAGTCCGCTCATGGTATGATGGTGTGATTTTCTCTGATTATTAAATTATGCTTCTTTTTTCCCTTCTGTATTCCTGACCTTGGTAAGGTAGAATACATTGGGCTGAACATCCAACTCTTCAAGAAGATGGTAAGAACGTCCTTCTTCATCCCATAAGGAATTGATGGCGCTGCCCTTATCAAGGTAATCTCCGAAGGTTATCGCTTGTGTCGGACAGGTCTGCGCACAGGCCGTATTAATCTCCCCGTCTTTTATCTTCCGGCCTTCTCTTTTTGCATTGAGCTTTCCTTCCTGAATTCGCTGGATGCACATGGAACATTTTTCCATTACCCCGCGGGAACGAACCACTACATCTGGATTCAGAACCATTTTCCCAAGTTCGTTATTCATATTATAATCGAACTGCGGATTGTCTGAATACAGAAACCAGTTAAATCTTCTGACCTTATAGGGACAGTTATTTGCACAGTACCGGGTACCTACACAACGGTTATAGGTCATCTGATTCAATCCTTCCGAACTGTGGCTGGTTGCAATTACAGGGCAAACAGTTTCGCAGGGAGCATGGGCGCAATGCTGACACATAATCGGCTGATAAACCACCTGTGGCATGTCACTCGGAATTTCCATCTTTTTGAGATCACCCTTCTCCCCTTCTTTTGGATCAAAATCGGATGAAAAATACCGGTCTATACGCATCCAGTGCATTTCCCTGCTGCGGTTCACTTCGTCCTTACCGACAACCGGAACGTTGTTTTCTGCCGAACAGGCAACCACACAGGCACCACAACCAATGCAAGCGTTCAGGTCTATGGACATTCCCCAGTTATGACCGCCTTTAGGAAACTCATCCCAGAGTGTTATCTCTGTGGCTTTCTTCAACTCTACCTTGTGTTCCCCTACTTTTTTCTTGAAAAGCTCCTGCTCATTACCGGCTTTAGGATCTTTCTTCCATTCTTCAAGGGTCGTTTCCTTGACAATAGAACGGCCCATCATGGTATGATGGGTTTGCGTGGAGGCAAGTATATAATCCTCTTCGACTGTTTTTTGAATCTCGGCGCCGCTGATACTATACGTCATCAGTCCATCCTTCATGGAGCATAAAGGATATGCGTTCACACCCACTTTGTTTGCCACCTTACCTGCAGCCGTACGGCCATAACCCAGCGCTACAGAAGCAGTGCCAAATGCCTGCCCCGGCTGAATATAAACGGGTATATTTACAGAGGTTCCGCCTGCTTTCAGGGCAACTATATTTCCCTGATTCCATCCCTTCTCCCTGGCATCCTTTGGATTTACACTCAGGTAATTGTCCCAGGTAACCTTTGAAACCGGATCCGGCAATTCCTGCAACCAGGGATTGTTGGCCTGGTGACCGCTTCCTATGCCGGTCTTTTCATAAAAGACCCCCTCGAATCCTGATCCGGTCGAACCGGCTAATGCTGCTGCTGCAGCATTCAGATCAGAAGCAGAGGTATAATTTTTTGCTGCATTCTGTGGTAATTCAACAACCCCTTCCTGCAATGCCTTTTCCCAGCCTATACCCGCCCTGGAGAGGACACCCGATTTCCAGAATTCCGAGAGATACTTGTGAAAATCGGACGGAGTACCTGCCCAGGCAAGTAAACTTTCCTGAACCTGACGTGTGGAAAACAATGGTGCAATGGTGGGTTGCCCCAGGGAATATTTACCCGCCTTGGGTTCTGCATCACTCCAGGATTCAAGAGGATGATGATCCGGGCAGATATACTGGCAAAGCGACGCAGTTTCGTCAGCCCGGTCTGCAAAAGATACCGTCAGTCCTGTCTTGCCAAGGGCTTCACCAAAGGATTTTCCCGAAGGCAGCGTGTAAACGGGGTTGCAGTTGTATATAAACAGGGCGGCAACTTCACCATTGTTCAGTTCCGTCAGCAGTGCGGAAAGATCCGCATCATTTCCCTGGCGCAGGTTGCAGGGATTATCAAGATCAATGGTGGAACCGTAACTGCCAAGAAGCGAATTGGTGGCATTCACAAGGTTCTGAATGGCTTTATTATTAATGCCGCATACAACCAGTGCTTTTCCTTTTGCGTTCCAGAGATTTTTGGCACATTCCTCAATACCGGCTTTCAAATCACCGGCTGCAGGGGCATTTACGACAGGTGCTCCGGCAAGAGTTGCCACCGCATTATACAGATTGGCAACAACGGCCCCCTGCTGGGACGGCTTAACAGCAACACGTTTGTCTGCGTTGCTTCCCGTAACCGACAGTGCGGTTTCAAACTGAATGTGCCGGGACATGTTTTTCTTGCCCTTGTTCAGTTTCCTGGTGGCAGCATACTGCCTTGCATATTCCACAGGAGAAATCCAGTTTGCAAGAAAATCACAGGCAACGCCCACAATCACGTCAGCATTGTCGAATTTATACGTGGGAATGGCACGGACTCCGAAACTTTCCATGTTCGCCTGTTGCATGGCTGCAACTGATATGGCATCGTACTGGATGTGTTTTGTACTGGGGTATTTGGCGCTGAAATCCGCAATGACTTTTGAGGTGGCAGGGCTGAGTACGGTAGCACTGAGAATCCGGATCTTCCCTCCATTGGAGGAAATCTCTGAAAGCTTCGCGATGATATCTTTGTCAACCGTTTCCCAGTTGGTTTCGTTACCCTTGTACATTGGATTTTTAATCCGTGCATTATCGTACAGCGAAAGTACGGATGCCTGAACGCGGGCATTTACGCTGCCATTGGTAACCGTACTCAGGGTATTTCCTTCAATCTTTATCGGTCGGCCTTCACGGGTTTTAACCAACACACTGCAATAGTCATAGCCGTCGGAATAGGTGGATGCATAATAATCTGCAACTCCCGGGGTAATCTCTTCCGGCTTGATTATATAAGGTATGGTTTTACGCACCGGGGCCTCACAGGCAGCGAGGGACGCTGCAGCCACGGAAAAGCCCAGAAATTTCAGGAAATCCCTTCTGGGGGTAAGGCTGGTTGATTCGGACTTTTGGGAAACAATTTCATCGAGTGGAAGGTGTTCATAGAATTCGTTATTTTTTAAACGAACAAACTCGGCATCGTTCCTGAGTTCTTCCTCACCTTTCCAGTATCTTTTGCTCATTGTCGTTAAATTATTCCGGCAGAATTTCCGGATGACTTTTTTTTATTGATTTACTTTTTCTGTTGAATCCGGTATTAATAATACATCATGGTACTTCAACAATACCCGGAGAATCAGTAATGGCACCTTGAACATTCCAATCCGCCGATATCTTTCACGGTAAATACCGTATCGCCGGGCATTCTTTCCATCAGGGTCTTATGAAAGTCGGTGTAATATGCATTGCCTTCCATTTTTACGGGAGTCCGGCGATGGCAGTCAATGCACCATCCCATGGTAAGTGGTGAATACTGACTGATAACCGTCATACTGTCCTGTACAGGCCCGTGGCAGGTCTGACAGGCCACCTTACCCACAACGACGTGCTGACTGTGATTGAAATAGGCAAGGTCAGGCAGGTTGTGTACCCGGGTCCAATGGATCGGATGCTGATTAGGGCCATAGGTTCCCGTGGATGGATCGTAATCCAGCGCCTTATAAATCTTGGCAATTTCTTCGGTGCCCGTGGTTGGTCCCTTCTTAACAAACTTATGGCAATTCATACAAACATTCGCGGAGGGTATGCCCGCAGTCTTGCCTTTTTCCGCTCCGCTGTGACAGTATATACATTGTATCTGAAGTTTCCCAGCGTGCAGCATGTGCGAGTAAGCAATGGGCTGATCAGGCGTGTATCCCTGGCTGACTCCAATGGACATCAGCGTGTACCATCCTTTTACGTTACCCCAAACAACCAGGAGGACAATAATTCCGGCAATCAGTTTTTTATTATTCCGGATCCAGTAAAGTGTTCTGGCTTTACGGGTCATCGCCGGCGGTTCGGGAATATTATTTTTTGCACGAACTGTCTTCTGCAGTGTCAACTGTACACTCCTGAGAATACCGCTGATGATGATCAGTACAACTGCGGCAATAAGCAGGTAAGGCCAGATGGGTTTGGATTGCTCCTTCACGGGTGCGACTGCTGTCGGAGCACCACCTGCAGGGGTTTCCTGTTTCTCCGATTCTTTTTTTACATACGCAAGAATGGCATCAATCTCAGCGTCCTTCAGATTGAAAGGCGGCATGGCCACCTTATTATTATCGTTAAACAGTTTTATTGCTTTTTCGTCTCCCGACTTGATAACTGCCTGTGAATTTTTTATCCATTTCAACAACCATGCATGATCATGACGGGTTTCCACTCCCTCGAGGGCAGGTCCGACCACCTTTTCCTTTACGGCGTGGCAGGCTTTACAATTTGCATTAAAAAGTGCTTCACCATCCTGGGCATTTACAAACTGGAATGAAAAAATGGTGAGAAAAATTGCCGGAATCAGGGAGTGAAGGAACCTGGAGAAGTACGGTTTGCTCATGTTGCTTTAATTAACACATCCGGAGAGGGAATTGTTCAAAAAACACCAATTCCGATGGTGCAGCTCCGGTCACTGAATTGTCAGATTTTCGAATGGGTGCAAATTTATCAGAAACAATATTTCAGGAAAGTATTTGTGAAAAAAAATAAAAACCGCAGGTGTTAATCACGACTCACCCTCCTCAGGCGGGTTACCGGTTAGGTGGGAATGATAAAAATCATTGTGCATTGAAGAACATAGAGTTAGACAAGCAAAATACCTGTCTGCTATTGTTCAATGTAATTTAGAATATTTCTAAATAAAATTATATGAAATTAAATAACAATATCTTAGAGAAATTTGCATCATTTTCTATTCCGGGGACGGCTATCATCATAAAATATTCACCGTCTGCAATTTCATCCGGAACAAAAATCAATTCTGTAATCGTAGAATCCGTTTCGGTGGCATGAGGATAATTCCAAAAGCGGTGATGCGCTTCCAGTTTTCCTTCGTCTTCTTCTTTATCCACCGAAGGCAAATCGGTTAATACATGTTTCACCCCATTCACCCGTAGAAGATCCATCACCTCAGGATGAAAATAAGGGGGATTTGTTCCCGAATAATTTCTGGAAATTTTTGAAGCATCATTGGGCAGGGTTCTGATTGCCAAAGCCTGTGGCGGAGAGGGCCGCAATGCAGGGCTGACCTGACCCGGGAAAATAATCCGGTCACCGTTACACTGCTCTGGCATCACGGTAATCAGTCTTGCAAAGAAAAAATAGTGCTTCAGACATTCATGGATGCGGTAGGGCTCCTTTGATATATGTCCCACGCATTCCGTATGAGTTCCATTCCCATGGGGATTAAACCGGATATCCATGACGTTACAGGAGCCGCCCCGGTTTACATCCCCCACGAAAGACCCCATGGTGAACGGGCTGATTATTGCCTGAGGAATATGGAACGCACTCAGCCCAGCCGGACCGGGCAGAACCGGGATAGAAATGTCCAATGGCCTGGACAAATCCACCTTACGCCTCCTGTCGCCCGACTCAATCGTTACGATCATCTGGTTGTGATAAATGCCCGCACAAGGTAAATATCCTACCGTTTCCACGACCAACTTCCATTCCGGATGTACTGCAAATAAAGTATTGCCATGAGAAGACCGATACCGGAGATTTGTACCGGAGCGCCTCCATTATCTGACGTCGCAGTCTCTGCTCCTGCGGGGTTCGTTGTAAAAACAGACCCCGCTTTTCTTTTTTACTGCGATTCGGAAATCCCTGATGCACACGGACATTTAAATAAGTTGCAGGGTTCTCCCATGGAGCAGGAATTCTTCTGCCTGGAGCCCTCAATGCAACAGGAACGCCCCCGCCGTCGTGTTGAATCAACCCCTGTCATCATTTGCTGCCTGTTCCATACCAGGGCAACTATCGGAAACTTCAACAAAATCTCTTATTTTTGATATCTATGCCTCTGAAAGCCAACATAAACCGGGAAATTCTTAAGTGGGCCAGAAAATCCGCCAGGATATCCCTGGAAAAAGCAGCCTCTACTATATCCAAAAACTGCAAGCCCGACCGGATCCGCGAATGGGAAGATCCTGAGGGGAAAGATCTGCCCAGTGTCCGTCAGGCTGAAAAGCTGGCACGTTTGTACCGCAGGCCCGTGGATGTGTTTTATATGAAATACATACCTAAGGATTTTCCACCCCTGAAAGATTTCCGGAGCAACAAAGAAGCCGGATTGAATACAGGACTGATTTTTATGATGCGGGAAGTTCAGGAGAAGCAGGAATGGCTGAGTCATTTTTTTGCTACACGGCGTGATAAAAAACTGGAATTTGCCGGAAAATATAATATCAAAAGTGACCCCCTGCTGGTTGCAAATGATATCCGGAAAACCCTTGCAATCCAGCCCGGAAAGCCCGGTCTGAAACCCTTGCGTCACTGGATTGACTGTTCGGAAGAAAAAAAAATTTTTGTCACTCTTTCCAGCAACTTCCACACGAGATTAAAACTGGACAGTGATGTATTCAAAGGTTTTGTAATTGCCGATAAGTATGCGCCCTTTCTCTTTGTCAACAGTGAAGACTGGGAACATGCTCAATTGTTCACCCTGGTCCACCTGCTGGCACACGTCTGGATCGGTGTTTCGGGAATTGTCAATGACACAGGGTATTTTGCTTCTCTCCCAGGACGGATTCATGTCGTGGAAAAATTCTGCAAGTCTGTTGCTGAGAATGCGCTGCTTCCCGAAAACGATGTCCGCGCATTCCTCCAGGTGAAAGGCGATCTTCAACTGAAACACATTTCAAAAGCCTGCAGGCGACTGGGAGTCAGTAATCAGGACTTTCTGATCCGGGCTCAGTCGCTTGGACTTATTGAAAAAAAATCCTTTGATAGCCTGATGCGTGAATCCGGGCAGGCCTGGAAAGAATTTCTGGATAAGGAATCCCGGAAACCGAAATCCAGGGGCGGACCTAATTATTATGTAATGCAACTTCGCCGCAGCAGCAGGGCCTTTTCAAATATTGTGATGGAAAACTTCAAAAACGGGAAACTGAAAGGCAACACGGCAAGCCGCCTGCTGAA
>JADZBN010000198.1 GCA_020852075.1 Bacteroidia bacterium | reverse complement strand
ACCCCTTTTTGCCGGCAATGGAAGAAATCCCCACAATACTTCCTTTAGACTTCAACAATTCAGGCAATGCATACCGGGTACAATACACCGTACCCCAGAAATTCACGTCCATGAGTTTCCGGAGTACGGAAAGATCCACCGTTTCAAAAAGTGCCCGCATACTTATTCCCGCATTATTTACAAGAACATCAATCCTTCCGTAAGATGACATACAGGTTTCAATCAGTTTCTTACAATCCTCTTCCAAACTTACATCCCCGGCAACTACCAGCACTTCACCTCCGGCTGACCGAATATTCGTTGCAGTTTCTTCCAGTGTCTGAATGTTTCTGCCGTTAATCACCACAGCATAACCAGCCCGGGCAAATGTTTCCGCCAGTGCCTTCCCGATACCGGATGATGCCCCGGTTATTACTGTTGTTTTTCTCATCCCTCAGAACAGGTTATGAAAATATTTTCCCCGGATTCAGGATACCGTTCGGGTCAAATACCTTTTTTATGCCTTTCATGACATCTATTTGAACCGGAGTAAATGCAATATCCAGGTATTTTTTTTGTACAAAACCAATTCCATGTTCTCCCGAAATGGTACCACCCAGTTTCACACACAGTTCAAATATCTCACGGATTCCTCTGGGAACCTTTTCGTTCCAGTCCTCCTCTGATAAGTTTTCACGAATAATATTCACATGCAGGTTACCATCGCCCGCATGCCCGTAACAAACACTTTTAAATCCGTATTTTTTACCGATCTGTTTAACTCCTTCCAGCAATACAGGCAATTCCGCCCTGGGAACCACCGTATCCTCCTCCTTATAAATCGAATGGGATTTCACGGCTTCACCAGCAGCCCGGCGGGCTTTCCACAGTTCTGCTTTTCGTTGTGCCGTATCAGCAAATAATACTTCATCGCAATCAAAATTCTGCAGGATATCAGAGATTTTTTCACACTCTTTCATCAATACATCCCGGTCATTTCCATCAACCTCAATCAGCAGATGGGCCTTTATCCCCTCCTTTAACGGAATCTTTACATCCACATATTTCATTACGTATTCAATACATTCCCGTTCCATGAATTCCAGTCCGGAGGGTGTGATACCCGCTCTGAAGATGGCACTGACAGCCTCACAGGCTTTCCGTGCATCGAAAAACGGAACCAGCATCAGCAGGTTTTCAGTCGGAAGGGGAATCAGGCGAAAAACGATTTTTGTAATAACACCAAGCGTTCCTTCACTGCCAATTATAAGTTGGGTAAGGTTGTATCCCGTTGAGTTCTTTAACACATTCGCACCCGTCCAGATAATTTCTCCATTTGGCAGCACCACTTCACAGTTCAGAACATAATCTTTGGTAACGCCATATTTCACTGCCCTGGGACCACCCGCGCATTCCGCAAGATTTCCGCCCAGGAAGCAACTGCCGCGGCTTGCAGGATCCGGAGGATAAAATAAACCCTTTTCGATCACCGCGTCCTGGAATTCCTGATTTATTACCCCGGGTTCTGCAACCGCCTGAAGATTTCTCTCGTCAATCCGGATGATTCTGTTCAACCTTACCGTAGAGAGTACAACACCGGCAAATACCGGCAGTGCTCCCCCACTCAAACCGGTTCCGGCACCACGTGGAGTGACCGGAATTTTTTTTTCGTTACAATACTTCAGTATGGATGAAATCTCCTTCGCTGATCCGGGTTTCAAAACCACCTCAGGCGGAAACCTGAGGTCTTCCGTATAATCATGAGAATGATCAGACAGACTCTCCTGATCAGTCAGCACGTGTGGCACACCACAGATTTTCCTGAACATTTCAAGATGTTCTGCAGTTATTGGATTGTAATTCACCGTGATTTAGGGATTGCTTTTTTAACTTTCGGTTTGTCTTTTTGAAGGAATCCTGTAAGTGAATATTTCATCAACAGGATGGTTCCGGTGGCATCACCCGAATCATCACCCAGAAAATAGACATCCGGTAATTGAATTTTCACATCCAGCAAATGATTCATTCCGGTAACTGTAGTATCGGCATACTCCCAAAGCATTTTTTTACCCGTGTCGGGAACGGCCATGTAAGGCATCAGGGTGCTTTCAGGATGTGTTAGCCGGGTGCCAAGTATCATCGGCTGTTCATTCATATAATGAAAAAACAAATACTGGTCATCAGCCGGACTGGACCGGAAAAATTGCTGTTTGAGTGACCGGTCAAGTCCGATAACAAAGGTTCCCGCTGTGCCAAGACTGTAATCTGTATTGATGCCCGCAATTCCTATGCTTTTGTCTTCAACGGTTATCCGTGTGGAATAACAATCCGAAATTCCACCGCTGTACATGAATTCTCCGGTTAATATACCATTGCGGTTGAATTCCAGTACAGGGACATCCGACCGGTCGTGAGTATGATTCAGAAAACCGGTTATAAATACATTTGATGAATCATCCATGGTCATGGTGTATGCCGCGTCATTTTCACCCAATACCCCGTCATAAACCCTGGACCAAAGCCTTGCACCTGCACTATCGTACTTGAGTAATACGACATCGGAACTGTGCTGGCCGACATTGCAGTTACCGGCAATGTAAATATTACATGAATCATCGGTCAGGGCTTTGTTGCCAACATCCATTTGAGATGTAGTGTAACGGTCCATCCAGGCAAAAGACCCATCCGGGCGATAACGCAGGATAATTAGGTCTAATCCGCTGTCTGCCGTAGTAACATATCCTGTAACAATAATATTCCCTCGTTTATCCGTTGTTACAGAAGAGGGAGCATCAAATTTATGCCCGGGCCCGTCAAATACCTTTGCAAAATCAAGAACACCATCGGGAGAATATTTCAGCACAACAATATCACCCGATTTCTCAGTCTCCTGGATAATTCCCGTTATAATAACATTGCCCCAGCCATCCAGGGACATATCAACCGGAGTTTCGTTGTGATTCGTTTCGCCATCATACATGCGCCGCCAGGCCTCTTTCCCGTCAGGTGTGAATTTCACCAGCAGTATGTCTCGCGATAATTCCCCCATCCTTGTACGGCCGAGAACATAACAATTCCGGTTTTTGTCCACTTCAAGCCTGCACGCTTTGTTTACCGAATTCAGTCCGTTCTTGAAAGACAGATCCCAAACGGGCTTCACTTGGCCCGCTGTCAGAAAGGGAATCAGGAGATAACATCCTGTTTGAAAGTAGTACCATACTGTTTTCCATCCCGGTTTCGCACCATTTTTTACTGCTAAAAGAGTATGCATCATGAACAAAAGTTATACCTCCTTCCACGAGGAGCAGGTGAAATTGACATCTTACCCATGAACAGGATAAATTGGTTCAAATAACTCTGGTAAATATAAAAAAATCAATCTTTTGTTTCTTAGGGTATAATCCGGCAGCCTGTTCAAAAATCCATTCCCCGAACCCTGGTTTCGGTCAACCGGGATAATATTTTGATACATTTGCAGAAATAACTACCAGGACATGCAAATAACAGGCACTTTAAAAGTAAAGAAAGAGGAACAGGTTGTAAACGACCGTTTTAAAAAACGTGAATTTGTAATTACCGATAACTCATCCCAATATCCACAGCATATTCTTTTCCAACTCACCCAGGATAAATGCTCCCTGCTCGAAGGGATCAGAGAAGGCGATGTGCTCACCGTACACTTCAACCTCAGGGGCCGCGAATGGACCAGCCCTCAGGGCGAGGTGAAATACTTCAATACACTTGAAGCCTGGCGTATTGAAAGGTCTCCGGGAAAAGGGAACAATTCATACAGTCAGGAGGTCCCCGAACAATTTTCAGATATTCCGGCACCATCCAAGGATGACCTGCCCTTCTGAGGGGAATTCATTTCTCATCAAACATCCCGGACGGGATGTTTTTTCAGGTATTCCTCAATGAACGTGACCGTGTTCCAGTTCTTATTTTGTTGCATCACGGACGCCCAGCACCTCTCCTGAAAAGTGAAGCCAGTGGCCGGCTAACGGGTGATTAAAGTCCATGGTTACGGATGACTGGTCAAAAGCCATCACCTTACCGTTCATTACATTCCCCTCGTTATCACTCATGGGTAAGATATTCCCGACTTTAAGAATTTCAAAATCAATTACATCATCTTTTTTAAAAATATCAATGGGCAGCTTTACCACAGCCGTTTCATCGGATTCACCGTAAGCATGTTCCGGTTCAATGGAAAAATCAAAGGAATCTCCATTGGATTTACCCTCAAGATTTTTTTCAAAGCCGGGAATCATCATTCCTACACCAAAAATAAAGCTTAGCGGATGGGATTTGTCAGCGGTTTCAATGTGTTGTTTATCAGTACTGGGAAGATTTGCGTGCAGGTTATAGGAAACCGTCACGACCTTTTTATCATTTATCTGCATGTTGGAATTTTTTGCAAAGGTACCCTAATTTAATGCGAATTCGATTAAATTCGGCATTTATTATTGCCTTGCCATCACAAACTCTTGGACTCACTGACTCATATTGTATTCGGCGCCTGTTTGGGTGATGCAATTGCTGGGAAAAAACTCGGAAAGAAGGCCATGTTATGGGGTGCTATCGCCAGCAGCATCCCGGATACGGATGTGATTACCAACTTCTGGATGTCCCGGCCTGATGCTCTCCTTGCCCACCGGGGATTTACCCATTCAATCCTCTTTGCCCTGTTGGGTGCTTTTCTCTTTTCATTCCTGTGTATAAAATTTCTCAAGGCGGAGAAAATGACCTTCCGGGACTGGCTGTTTGTCTGGGGCAGCGGTTTGTTTTTCCATATTTTTATTGATGCCTGCACAGCGTATGGAACAGGGTGGTTTGAACCCTTCAGTCACAGCCGGATTTCATTTAACCTGCTTTTTGTAGCCGATCCATTTTATACTTTGAGCCTGCTGATTGCAACGGTTGCTCTCCTGATACTGAAGAAAAACAGCAGATGGCGGTCGTGGTGGTCATTCTTCGGAATAGGATTGAGTTCCTTGTACGTGCTTTATGCCTGTTACAATAAACTGGTAGCGGAAAAGGTTACGGCAAAAAATTTTCAGGAGGCAGATTTTCATCCCATCCGGTATTTTACAACACCTACGCCATTAAATGTTTTTCTCTGGTACATTGTTGCACAGGACAGCGACGGCTTCAACCTGGGATATTATTCGGTATTGGATTCGACTTCAGAAATATCGTTCACCCATCTGCCGGGAAATGACTCAATTCTGGGGGCGCTGAGAAACGACAAACAGGTTCAAAAGCTTGTACGCTTTTCCCAGAACTATTACCGAATGACATCGGACTCGGGAAACCTGATATTTTCTGACCTGAGATTTGGCCAGGTTGAAGGATGGGCAAATCCCCAGGCTGCATTTGTATTTAATTATGCGCTGCGGGAAAGCGCGGATAATGATTTGGTCATTCAACGTGGAAGATTCGAAGCATCCCGGCGCAAGGCACTTGGTAGTCTGATCCGCCGAATCTGCGGGCATTGAGGAATCTATGGCCGCAGCGTATACAAGAATAGCTGGCTGCTGTTTTCAAGCAGGTTGAAATCGGAGGATTCTACCAACAGGTCTCCGGTCAGGTCATCCGGAACATACCCGAAAAGAAAACTCTGGGTTCCATTTTCAATTTCGCTGTAGTCTGATGATTCAATAAACCCATCCTGATTCACATCTCCTGAATACAGGGCAAATACACCGGAGAGTGTAACAAGATTGTTTCCGTAGGCTTTTGTAATATCACTCGAAAAATCATAATACACATTCCCCGAATTAAAAGGAACAGGCAACGAAGACCAGGTTTCAAGGCAATTCCTGTGTCGGATAAAAATATAAAATGAATTTCCGAGGAACCCCGCCGGAAATGTAACCTGGCAGGTGCCGTTGGTATTCAGGAGGCCCTTCTTACTGTAAATGGTATTGTAGGGTGCAGTTGAGGAAGCCAGTCCCACTGTTATTGTGTCACAGACCGAAGGGTGACCTGAAGGATCTGCAACCGCAGCCATTGACATGCTTCCCTGATAAAAACCTTCTATAAATGCGGAAAGATTCAGCGTAATGTTACTGGATGTGCCCGAAAGGTTGATGTTATCAAGATATAACTGGTTGCCATAGCGGTTGATATTCATGAATGATAATATCACACCGGTGCTTCCCGCATAGGAGGAAAGATCAATGGTATCGGTTCTCCATTGACCGGCAGTTGGTACAAATGCAGAGGATACGGTTCCCGGAACGGTGGATAGGGCAGCTCCGAACTTGAGGTATACCGGTGAAAAAGTCTGTCCGCAGTCGGTAGAAATCAAAACCTGGAGTGAATCCACATAACTGCTTAATGAGTAAGGCTGGTAGTCGACATCAAAGGTTAATTTCACGGAGGTATATCCTGAAAAATTCAGCGTGGGTGTACGCAATTCATCCCTTGTTCCGCCCACATTATTATAATAGTTATTGAAATACATACAACTGCTGCCCAATCCATAGCCACTGGCCGCAGAGGTAAGTTCCCAGCGAATCCCGTCATTTCCTCCGTCCACCAGTGTGTATCCTGCAGGTGGAAATAATCCTCCATCAAAATTTTCAGTAACCGGAAGTGAACGGCCCGCGGTACTGATATAACCGGTTTTACTTATT
>JADZBN010000197.1 GCA_020852075.1 Bacteroidia bacterium | reverse complement strand
GTCCAGTATTGTGTTCCCAGGGCATAAGAATCTTCTCCTTCGGCTCCGCCGTCTTTCTTCCCCCAGTCTTCGGCATCAAAAAACGCAATATCAACTCCGACCGCAGGCTTTTTTATTGAAAACAATCTGGCCATTTCCAGCAGGACACCCACCCCGCTTCCACCGTCATCTGCGCCAAGGGATGGCGAATCTGCACCTGTTGTATCACGGTCAGCCCAGGGGCGTGTGTCCCAGTGTGCAAAAAGTAAAATCCTTGTTTTAGATTCCCTGTTAAACTCCGCGATAATGTTTTTCATTTTCAGTGTCGTTCCGTCATAGGCAGTCACGGTAGCCTGCTGAATGATCACATCGGATGTATATTCCTTCAGTTTTCCGGTCAGGAAATTACCGCAGGCGACATGGGCCTTCGAATTGGGAACGCGTGGGCCGAAATCCACCTGTTGTTTAATAAACAGATATGCTGAATCTGAATTAAAAGCCGGCCCTGCGGGTCGGAATGCCTGCACGGTCTTCTTGTCCACAGGTTTCTGCTGCCGGTCATTATTACATGATACCCCGAAAAATACCATTGGCAGGAACAGAAAGAGACGGTGGTATTTCATAATTTCTGAAATTCTGCCTTTGCCCTGCATACGGCCTTCAGGCTGAGCTGTTGTTTTCAATCCCGGGACCATGAAGTGGCGCCGTCTTTTTCGTCTTTGATCCGAAACCCAAGGTCTTCCAGGTTCTTCCGGATTTTGTCCGACATTTGAAAATTTTTATCCCTCTTCGCTTCTGCCCTGAGATCCAGCACCATTTTCATCAGGACATCGGTGTCCTGACCTGCGGACAGGGATTCATCCTGAAGACCCAGCAGGTCATACACAAACGTATTGAATGTAGTCCTGAGTGTAACAAGGTCAGTTTCCGATATAGATTCTGTGCCTGCATGGACAGAATTGATAATTCTGACCCCTTCAAACAATTCTGCAACAGCCACGGCGGTATTCAGGTCATCAAACAAGGCATCATAGCACCGGTTTTTCCACGCCATGATATCGGAAGTAGATTTCGTGCCGGGTGTCAGTCGTTGCAGGAGTTTTGAGGCATTGAGCATCCTGGCAAGTCCTTTTTCAGAACTCCGGAGTCCATCGTTACTAAAATCGAGCGGACTACGGTAATGCGCCTGCAGAATAAAGAACCGGATGGTCATTGGAGAATAGGCTTGTTCAAGCAATGGATGTGTCCCTTTAAAAAATTCTTCCAGGTTAATAAAATTTCCCAGAGACTTTCCCATTTTCTGGCCGTTAATGGTGATCATGTTATTGTGCAGCCAGTATCGCACCGGGGCCGAACCGCATGCTCCTTTTGACTGTGCAATTTCACTTTCATGATGGGGGAAGAGAAGATCCATGCCGCCTCCATGAATATCAAAGGTTTGCCCGAGATACTTTGTACTCATTGCCGAGCATTCAATATGCCATCCCGGAAATCCTTCACCCCAGGGTGAGGGCCACCTCATGATGTGTTCCGGTTGTGCCTTTTTCCATAAAGCAAAGTCAGCAGGATTTCTTTTTTCATCCTGTCCTTCCAGTTCCCTCCTCTCATTTCCTGCACCCGCAATCAAATCATCGAGAATTCTTCCGCTGAGGCGTCCATAGTCATTTGACTTACTGTATTTGACGACATCAAAATATACCGAGCCGTTGGATTCATACGCCCAGTCATTTTCCAGAATCGCGCTGATCATGGCGATTTGTTCGATGATGTGCCCGGAAGCCCTGGGTTCAATGCTTACAGGACGTACATTGAGCGCCCTCATGGCTTCATGGAATTTTTCCGTGTACAGTTCCACCACTTCCATGGGTTCAAGTTGCTCAATACGCGCTTTTTTTGCGATCTTATCCTCTCCTGCATCCGCATCATTCTCCAGGTGACCTACGTCGGTTATGTTTCTCACATAACGAACTTTATATCCAATGTGGGTAAGAAAACGGAACAATACATCGAATGTAACATAAGGTCTGGCGTGGCCCAGGTGGGGAGGCCCGTAAACCGTTGGGCCGCACACGTACATCCCGGCGAATCCGGGAACCAGTGGAACAAACTCCTCTTTTTTTCTGCTAAGAGAATTATAAAACAACAAAGGATGTTTGAGAAGGTTCATATCTGGGCTCTGAATAATGCTGTACATAAGGACGATTCCCATGAATAAACAATACCTGTTCAGAAAGAGGAACCGGAGATTCGTGTCAGGTCATCAATGATGAACTAAAACCTGGGAAAGATGTTGAAGCATGTCACCGGTCATACCCGAAAGGTCGTACTCGTGTTGCCAGCCCCAGTCATTCCTTGCGCAGGAATCATCAATACTATGTGGCCATGAATCCGCATACTGCTGACGGATATCGGGCTTATAGGTAATTCTGAAATTGGAAATATGTTTTCTGATTTCTGCAGCCAGTTGTTCCGGTGTAAAACTCATGGCCGCTATATTATAGGAAGACCGGATTTTTATCCGGCCCGCATCCGATTCCATAATACCAATCGTTGCCCGAATGGCATCTTTCATATACATCATCGGCAATTCCGTATCAGGAGAAAGGAATGATTCGTACGATTGATTTTTCAGGGCTTCATGAAAGATGTGAACGGCATAGTCTGTGGTTCCTCCTCCGGGTTCACTCTTATAACCGATCAGACCGGGATATCTAAGGCTTCTCACGTCAACTCCGAAACGGTTAAAATAATATTCGCACCATTGCTCACCTGCAATTTTGCTGATTCCATACACCGTTGTGGGGGCGGTTATGGTGAACTGCGGGGTATGATCTTTTGGTGTTGACGGACCAAATACGGCGATGGAACTGGGCCAGAAAAGCCTGAATTTTAATTCACGGGAAAGCTCCAGGGTTCCGAGAAGGCCCTCCATATTAAGTTTCCAGGCTGATTTGATTTTTTGTTCGGCTGTCGCAGACAACAATGCTGCCAGCAGGTACACCCTGTTCACGCGGTTCTCCAGAATAATTTCACGAAGTTTAACCTGGTCCAGGACATCCAGTTGAATAAACGGGCCGTTGTTCTTCAATTCAGAAGCGGGCTCCTTAATATCTGTGGCGATAACCCGTTCCGCTCCGTTTATTCTGCGCAATTCAGCAACCAGTTCGGTGCCGATCTGGCCGTTTGCGCCAATGACAAGAATACTTTCCATAGATTTTTCAAAGAGGAACAAAGGTAAAAATTCCTGAGCGAATGCCTATGGTGCAAATTGAATGATTCTACTACAGGACCGATCTGCAGGTACCGGAAAATGATAATTTTGGCCATTCATGCCACTTCGGGAAAAATTATACCGGACCATTCTTGCCCTGCTCTTAGTACCCCTGTTTTTTATTATGACCGGTGAACAATACGACTGGGGAGATGATTTTGCTCAATACATTATTCAGGCTAAAAACATCACCGAAGGAAAACCCCAGGCCGAAAACGGTCTTATCAGGTTTGCGGGTTTTCCTTCTTATGCGGTCGAAGCCTACCCGGCCGGATTTCCGCTGATTCTGGCTACGGTGTATGGGTTTTGGGGATTACAAATTCAGCCCTATCTGATAATGGAATCCTTCTTCCTGGCATTGTCTGCACTTTTTGTGTATGGCTGGTTCCGTAAATTAACCGGAAGCCTTGCAGCACTTCTGATTTCCTTGTTGTTTGTGTACAATCCCTACACACTGGAAATGAAGGGGCAGGTTCTCAGTGATATTCCGTTTACCGCTCTGGTATTTCTGACCTTGCTGATGTTCCGTGATATGAAACAGGGAGGCATACATCCCCTGATAACGGGAATACTCTGTGCCCTTGTAACGTCCGTAAAAATCAACGGAATGGTATTAGTTCCTGCACTGATCCTTTCCGACTTTCTTACCTGTCGTTCATCGGAATTACCCGGTTCCGGCTGGATAAAAAGATTCATTCTTCGCACAGGGAGTCTTGTGGGGGCATTCCTTGCGGTGTTTCTCCTTATCAATCTTATTCTTTTTCCCGTTCCTGTTGTTGGATTGCTTTCCTTTTACAGGGAAGCAGTTACAGAAAACCCTGTAAAGGTTTTTTCAACGATCCGGTATTATATTGAAGTAACGGGAGAACTGTTTTTCATTCCTGGTGCGTCCAACCTGATAAAAGGTTTGCTGGTGCTCGCGTTGGTTTGTACAGGGTTAATAAAAATCCGGGAGAGGTATATAATTCCGGGGGTGGTATGGATGGTGTTTTCAGTGATTATCCTGCTGTGGTATCCATACAATGCAGGAGGGTTCAGGTTGTTGTTTCCCCTTTTTCCCTTTCTTCTTTATTTTATGTACAAAGGACTGGAAGGGATTCAGGAACAAATTTCAGGATCCCGGGCACACCGCTTTGTTCCAGTTATTTTTTCGGCAATTATACTTCTGTATGTCGTCCCCTGGCTGGCCCTCTGCAGCAACCCCCGCAATAATGACGGACCCATGGAGGCTTCGGCCGCAGAAGCCTTCAGGTATCTTGCAGAAAACGTCCCGTCAGAGGAAGCGGTTGTTTTCCCCAGGGCAAGGGCCATGGTTCTTTTCGGCCATCATCCCGGAGCTTACCTTGTCAGATCCCTTGACAGCAGGGAAAACCTCAAGATGTTCCGGGAATCGGGGGTTCGCTTTTTGATGGAACCGCTGGCCAGGGGCAAGGACTCACCGTATGATCCGCTACTTGAAAAATACCTGAAGGAGAACAGGAAAGCATATACCCTGCTATGGCAGAATGGCCGGTATGCCCTTTACGAACTGAATGAATAATACTGCTTTGGGTATTGAATCGTATTTAAACATATCAGGCGATCCGTGTTCATCCAGAATATGCGGCCTGCATTTTCGTTCTATAACATTTCCTACATTTAGCGCAACGGCAAAATTAAAGGGAACCTAAAAATCCATGCAACTTAAAAGATTTTTACAGGATCAGCTCCATGAAGGGATTGCCTATCACCGAATGCTGTTTATCCCGCTTTTTCTTGCCTCCTATCTGGTCTATTCATTATTTAGCGGAGCCTCTTTCCCGCTGGATAATTTTTCAGGAAGACCTGTTTCAATAGCAACCTTTGATGGAATTGACATCCGGGAACGGATGCATTTCTTTTACCTTGCCTTTCTCATTTTTCTTTTCTCAGCACTGGTATTCTCCTGGCTTATCCGGAAGTACGGGAATATTTTCAGCCGGCAGGATCTGGAGATTCTAAATAGCCTTTCTTTAGCCGGGTTTATCCTGATGCCATTCCTTGTTATGGAAGGCAACATGAGGCCTTCCATACATTTGATCCTTTCGCTGATGATGTTGGCTGTTGCCGGAGCATGTATTAAGATATTCAAAAACATCCGTGATGAAAACATCCCGTATGCCGGTTTGTTCGGCTGGCTGGCACTGTTATCAGTCAGTATCTATTTCATTCCGGATCTTTTGAGGAATTCATTTCCTGGCGGGCACTTTGTTTCTATCCCTGTATTTATCCTGTTTGTGACAGGAGGCTTACTGATTACCCTGCTGTTAAAATGGGGCAGAAATAAGAATTTTTCTGATGTGATTTCTTTCTGGCAGTCACGCACCCTTCCGCTGGCCTTCATCCCGCTTCTTTCTGTTGCGGCCACGGAATTATGCATGATATGCAATCAACGTGGATGGTTACACCTGACTCCGGCTCCGGTATTCCTGGCCGGTGTTTTATTTCTCATGATCCTTGTTCTTGTCCGAAAGAATAAAGACAAGTTTCCATGGGCGAGTGACAGGATTCTTTCCATTCGATGGTTGCCGGTATTTATTACCGGGTACACCGCATTTGGTTTGTATCAGGCGGTAGTATCACCGGAAGTTGACCTTTTTGAGGATGCCAACCACATTCTTCCACTGCAGCAATGGTTTTCCTTTGGCAAAATTCCTTTTATTGATACATTCAGTTCACATGCATTGTCTGATTTCCTTTGGGGAGGATTATATTCTTTTTTCAATGGCAGGAATGCGATGGGAGGATATGTTTATTCCTTTCTGCTGACCGTTCTTGTTTCACTCGTAATATACCATACCATTGTTTGCCTGACCGGTAATGCGTGGAAAGCTGTATTTCTGACCCTGTTTTTCCCCTTCACGGCTTACCTGCTACCGCCCTATTTTAACTTTGTTCCGGTAACCCTGTTATTACTGATAACCGCCCTGATAAAGCGAAGGGCCGTGTATTATTTTCTGTATTTTATTTCTCTGGCAGGAATGATTGTATGGCGAATAGACCTGGGCGTGGCCAATCTGGGTGCCGGACTGTTAACACTATTTCTTGCAAAATTTCTTGACAGCAACCGGCTGCCGGATCACCGTGTCACCCGGAAGGGCCTGGTGGCTGCGATAAGCACTGTTATTCTAGTTTTTGTCATGACATGGATTGCAGCAGGAAAAAAAATATTCGTTCATGTTGAAGAGGTCCTCGGATACATGAATTCCCTTCAGGCATACGGAAGGAGAGCACTCTCGAATGATATGGATGTAACCTACTTCATCTTGTATTATATATTACCTGCTGCTGTAATCATTACAGCAGCGGCAGCCATACTCAGGCTTGTCCGGAACAAAGAGGAGAACGGGAAGGAATGGAAAGTATGTATTGCAATAATTTTTTTCTCCCTCTTTTTTCTTTTCAATTTTCAGCGTGGCCTGATCCGTCACACTTTGTATGAACAATGGGATACTGCCCTGACTTCATACGGGTTTCTGATTCCGGCACTGGGATTTTACCTGGGAAGGAATTCAGAGACCCGGAAGGGAATCCGTTTCTTTTCTTTTCTGTTGTTTTGTTTCCTTATCATCGTTGCCTGCAAATTTGAAAGACCGGGAATTAAGACTACGAATCCCTGGGTAATTACTTCCTCCAGGCTGCTGGAGGATCCCTTTCCGGACATTCCGACTTCCCGGGTGGACCGAATCCGTCCATCAGGCCCGGAATTCAGTGAAATCAAAAACTTCCTGGATCGTATTACACCTGAGAAATCCACTTTTCTCGATTTCAGTAACACTCCCATGATGTATTATTTCACCAACAGGGAGCTTCCGGATTATTTTTGCCAGATTCCTCACACGGCACATAACGACCTGATGCAGGAACGTCTATTAAAAAATAGTAAAGAATACAATATTCCAATTGTGATTTTTTCCAATTATCCTGCCGGATTCTGGGATCAGCTTGATGACATTCCCAATACGCTGAGGCATTACCGCATTGCGGAATATATCTACAATAATTACCACCCCTATACGATACTTGACGGCCATACAATATGGAAGCGGAATGATGTTTCATTGGACCCTTTGGTAACAAGGCCGGTGCGAGCCGTAACGCATCTTGACGGAATTCCACCTGAGGATGTTGTATTGAATGACAGCAATATCCTAAGGACCGGAAATCATCCTTTGTTAAAAAACATTTTCTCCGGCCCGGTATCCGTTGATTCATCCTTAAAATACTTTCTGAATCTGGAATTGTCTTCGGACAGGTCAGGGATCTTGTCCTGCACCCTGGTTTCTGAAGCCGGTAGTACCCAGAATACCCTTACGACAGAGGTTCAGGTACGCAGCGGGAATTCCGGTTTATTCATTCCACTATATCTTCCCTCAGGGAGTACTTCCATACTCTCAATCCAACTGCAGTTACCGGCAAATTCTACCCTACAACTGCGGTCATTGGTGTTGTCAGAATGCACGATGTTCCCTGATTTTATTTCAAAGCAGGCAGTGGAAAGTCCTGTCGGAATGATTCCTTTCATCTGGGGAAATTATGACCCTGATTATCTGAAAGGACGAATTCAGCTTTTGTCGGCTTTGTATAATAATGCAGAAGGATCTGCATTGGGTTCAGAGAACACCTTGCAAATTTCAATTCCACAGTTGCGTGATAAATCCCACGGAAATTATATCCGGTTACGCGCAAGATCAACAGGAGAAGCGGAATCGCAGGTTATCATGCACTATGGTGAGGGCAATACCATGAATGGCGGATTCATTTTTTCCGTACTGCCCGGAAAAGAAGAAAAAGATTACCTGATCCGAATAAGTTCACAATACAACTGGATGGAGCTTCAAAACAACTGGTTGTCATTTTATCCGATGCGTGAAGGCATAAAAATTTCAAAAGTGGATTTGCTACAGGGGGACTGATTCATGAGGACAAAGACAAAGGTAATTATTGACGAATCTGCCGGCAGATTACTGGTAACTCTGCTCAACCTTGTTGCCAGAATTCTGGGTAGAATTCTGAGAATTGACCATTCCCTTGACATGATTCCCGAACGAATTGTTGTGTGTAAATTTCTGGGAATGGGGAGTCTCATTCAGTCAACCCCATTGCTGCAGACGCTCCGAAAAAGTTTCCCATCGGCCGATATCATCTTTATTACATCTCTGTCCAATCTGGAATTACTTCAAAGGGTCCGTGCGGTAGATGAAACCTGGACAATTAACGATAAAAATTTTGTGACAGTGCTCGGTTCAACCTGGACTGTTCTGCTTAAATTATGGAAGAAAAAGCCGGACTTGTATATTGACCTTGAGACCTATTCCTATTACAGTACCGTGCTGGCAACAATCAGTAAATCCCGTAATAGGCTTGGGTTTTACAGAGTTGAAAGGAACATCCGAATGGGAGTATATACCCACATGATGTTTTTCAACTCAAGAGCACCCATTGCCGAATCCTATTTACAAATGGCCAGGCTTGCAGGTTGCAGGGAAATTGTAACGGAGCTCTACCCGTTCACCACGGATACGGGGGAAGAGAGTCAGGCTGCCGGAATCCTACGACAGCTTTTCGGCGGGGATTTTCCTTACATTGTTATCAATCCGAATGCATCCGACCTCCGGGTGGAACGCCGCTGGCCTGCAGATAACTTTATTCAGGCGATTTCCCGTCTTTCATCCGCATTCCCCGGATACCGGTTTGTGCTTTCAGGATCTGTACGTGAAAGAGATTATGTGCAGAAACTGCATAAGCGTCTTGACCCCGCATCAGAAAATGTGACGGCAGATGCTTCCGGAAAGTTCAGTCTTGGACAATTGTTTGCAGTAATCAAAAATGCGTCATTGCTTATTACCAATGACACGGGGCCCATGCATATTTCATTTGCGCTTCGTAAAAACACCCTCTGTCTATTTGGTCCGGCCTCACCCGTACAATATGGTAAAAATCCATTTGCCCACGGCCTTTACAAAAACCTCTATTGCAGCCCCTGTGTTCATGATTTCCTTACGCCACCTTGTCTCGGCAACAATCAGTGCATGAAACTCATAACCGTTGACGAAGTGGTCGCACTGGCATCCGGATTACTGACACCGGGAAATACAGGACAAATACCAGTGATGACAGAGGATATTCAATTTACATACGGGCAGGATCAGAAAACACTCGGCATTGTATTGAGAAAGTGAATACGGCAATCCAAATACACTGCGCCTGCTGTGGGGGCACAAGGGGAATTATTTCCATCAGGAACCTGAAATCTGTATATTCTGAGATTCCACGGGATATTGCGCTGTGTAACAACTGCGGCAATATGATTACACTGCCGCCGCCCGACAGGGAAACCCTGGAGAAAATTTACTCTTCGGATTATCTGTATCCTGTTCACCTGATGGCACTGGGAGAAAAAAAATACCGTGCGAAAAACTTTGCAACATTTCTTAAGTCTCAGACCCCTTCTCATTCAAAACCCAAACTGCTTGAAGCAGGCTGTATGTACGGATATCTCCTGGAAGATCTCAGTGAAATTTTTGATACGGAAGGGATTGAAATCAGTAATGATGCCGTACAACATTGTCAATCTACCGGATTAAATGTTTCAAATACCTCCCTGGAGAATTTTTTATCCATAGAAACCGGGAAATATGACATTATCATCCTTTCGCATGTTTTTGAACACCTTGTTGATCCCTATGCATGTCTGGAAAAAATGAAGAATATATTACGTGAGAACGGTTGTATCTATCTTCTTGTTCCCAACAACCGATCCT
>JADZBN010000196.1 GCA_020852075.1 Bacteroidia bacterium | reverse complement strand
TGAGTTGGTTTACATCCGAAAATCCATGGTGTTTTAGATACGCACTGGCCTTCTCACAACGAATACCGCCGGTACAGTATAACAGGATTTTTGCATCCTTGTGGTCTTTCAGCGTATCCAGCACCAGCGGAAGTTCCTGACGGAATGTATCGGCATCCGGCAGAATAGCGCCTCTGAAATGCCCTACCTCACTTTCATAATGATTTCTCATATCCACCACAATGGTATCCGGTAAATCCATCGCATGGTTGAATTCCCTGGCAGAAAGATGCCTCCCGACATTCGTTACGTCAAACGAACGATCATTCAGACCATCCGCAACTATTTTTTTTCTTATACGCACGATCAATTTTAAAAAAGACTTCCCGTCGTCTTCAACAGCAATTTTCAGGTCCACATTTCGGAGGGAATCATGGCTGTCGAGAAAAGAAAGAAATCCGTCCCAGTTGGGTTCGGGCACCGAAACCTGCGCATTGATCCCTTCGCCTGCAATATAAATCCTTCCCAATATGCCGAGGCGGTGAAGCTCCGAATACACAGAGTCACGCAGGCTATCGAGATTATCCAGGAATACATACCGGTAAAAGGAAAGGGTAATCCGTTGAAAAGGTTCCTCCATGAGCCGCTTCTTCAGTGTTCCCTTATCATATTTATTGTGCAGCGTCATGGCATTACAAATGTAGATATCGGGGATATGGGAAACAAAAAGTACTTAGAGGGCAAGCGCAGAAAATACCTCACAGAAAAAGCCGGCCCGGGGAAAATCGAATAATCAGTCTTTTCGGCGGTTTTTCCACCAGACAAAGACTCCAACCGATCCGATAACATAGGGCAGGGCCAGCAGGTATAAGATCCCATGGTTCAGGCCCCTTCCCACTTTATTGTCATTGGCATCCTGATTGGTTTCAACCGTCCTGCGGCACATTGCACACTGGGCAGAAACAAAGCCGGGCAACAGGGTTGCGAGAACAATGCAAAGGATTATGCTGTGCTTTTTCATTTCAGAACCTGTAGTAGGGTGAAATCATCAGGTACACAATTACCCCGCTAATGGTAACATACAACCACACGGGATAGGCCCACCGGGTTATGCTGCGGTGCCGTTCCACCTGATTGGTCAGCCCGCGGTACAAAGATATTAAAACCAGGGGTAAAACCACGGCGGCCAGTAAAATGTGAGACGACAAAATAACCAGGTAAACCGGTCGTAATGGATGGTCTGAAGGAAATCTGGTTTCAACGCCGAAGGAATGAAACGTTACGTAGGACAGCAAAAACATGGTGGACAGAGCGCAGGCAGTGAGGTTGATATTCCGGTGGATTTTTACCTTTTTCTTCCGGATATAATAATAGGAAATCATCAAAAGTATAGCAGTAATGCCGTTCAGGCTTGCATTCAGGGCGGGTAACATCCTGGCCCAGGCAGGTATGTATTCCGCTTTGGGCAGACGGCTCAGGACAAGCACCAGCAGGAATATAACTGCAGAAAATACATAAATAATCCTGAGGTAAAATTTGTCCTTAACAATCGGGGATCCGTTCATCTACCGGTCTCTTTCCTTTCCACATATTCATGCATCAGAACCTTCACTTCGTCAATCAGGGTGTCCACATCGGCAGGCTCCGTACCGTCATAAATACCGCGTATGCGGCTTTCTTTGTCCACCAGAATAAAATCCTGAGCGTGAAAAAAATCGTTCGCTGTTTTACCTTCGGCAGCAGGCACGAGATACGATTCACGCGCAAGATTATAAATGCTGTCTTTGTTTCCGGTAAGGAACCACCACATGGTACTGTCTGCATGCATGGTCCGGGACTAATCCTTTAAGACAGATACCGAATCATGTTCAGGATTGACGGTGAATGAAAGCAGGCGTACCTCGCCGGAGCCGCGAAATGCATCCTGAACCCGTTCCATCTGACGGTTCATCTTTGGACAGACATCCGGACAGGTGGCAAAGAAAAAGCTGGCCACATAAATTTTTCCGTTAAGATCATTTGATGTAATCTGCCGGTTGTCCTGATTGGTCATAGAAAAGTGCGCGATGGTATGAAAGAGGGTATCTCCTTTTTCGGAAATTTCCACCGGGCCAAGTATGGGAAGACGCTTCAGATGGTTGGTACCTGATGAGATCACCAGCCAGAATACTACCGGAAAAATCAGGATGATCAGAGGTATAAGTATTTTTTTCCAGGATGCGGTTGCCATTTTTGTAATGCGATATTTCAAAAGCAAGGGGAACCCTGTGACGGATTCCCCGGAGTACCGTGATGGTACATACTGTTCACAGAATTCTCAATACACCAGATATCCGAGGGCTACCCCTTCATAAAGGCAAAGGATGATGAGGTAAACGATCAGAATAAACGGCAGCAGGATCGTCCATTGCAGGGGTACCACTTCAAACCTCAGGTGCATGAAATATCCAACGATGAAGTAGGCTTTCACCAGGGTAAGTGCCACGAAGGTCCAGATAAGGATGGTGTGGGGAATACTGGAGAACGAGATACCCACTTCAAAAATGGTTACCCCGAGAAGAATCCAGAATACCTTCCAGATTAATTTGGTATTGAGTGCACTGTGGGCTTTGTCTTCGCTGGCGTGCGAAATAAATTCATGATGTATATCAGACATGTGATTGGGTTTATAAGGGAAGGAATCAGACCAGGTAGAAGAAAGTAAAGACGAATACCCATACCAGATCCACGAAATGCCAGTACAATCCGACCTTTTCCACCAGTTCATAATCTTTCTTCCTTTCGAGGAATCCGCGGCTGACGAGAATAAATACAATCAGGTTAATGAGGACTCCGCTGAACACGTGAAAGCCGTGAAAGCCGGTAATGAAGAAGAAGAAATTTGCGAAGAGCGGAGTATTACCGTATTCATTTTCGCGAAGGTTGGCACCGTGAATATTTTTTACGGCGGTTGCCTTGAAGTGTTCGGCTTCCGTACCTTCAATCATAGTTCCGTCATGGAACCTGATCACACCCGGCTCCAGGTCATCGGTTCGTCCGAATTTGCCATCGGCAGATATGTAAGCACCCTCTTCTGATCCGGTAATGAAATGATACCATTCCCAGGCCTGCGAGCCGAGGAACATACATCCGCCGATGATGGTAAGTCCCAACCAGAGCAGGACAGATTTCTTTCTCCTCGAATGTCCGGCATCCACTGCAAGCACCATCGTAACAGAAGACATGATAAGAATGAAGGTCATAAGACCTACATAGGCCAGCGGAACATGGCCGTGGATGAAGGGAAATTCACGGAATACGTCCACCGGCTTGGGCCATATTCCCGAATGCGTGTGACGTAATGTACCATAGGCTACAAGAAGGCTGGAAAATGTAAATGCATCGGATATGAGAAATATCCACATATACATTTTGCCCCAGCGAACTGCAAATGGAGAACGTCCTCCACTCCAGATATTACCACTTGATGAACTTGCACCGGCTTGACTTGACATGAATGTGTTCAGGGTTTTGAATGATTCGTTAGCAGTGTGATTTTTTCAGATGAATGCCATACAGTGTTTAGCGGACGTAAAGTAAAAATAAAAACAAATACACCCACAAAATACCCAGGAAGTGCCAGAATATGGCACAGTTTTTCACACCGTTATAATTTTCAGTAGTGTATTTTCCGGCCATTGCATGTGAAAATACAATAACCAGGACGATTATTCCGCCCAGCAGGTGCAATACATGAAGACCTGTTATGGCATACAGGAAGGATCCTGACACATTACCAGCATCACTGACCTGATCCACTGTTTCTGTGCCTGCCGGAATATAACTATAGGCGGCTTTGATGTCACCAATCCTGCCGGAAAAGGCAATCCCCTCATGGAACAATTGGGACCAGGCCATATACTGACTGATCACAAAACCGGTTCCCAGCAACAGGGTGATAAACAATGCGGACTTCAGCTTTCCCACATTTCCATTCCTGACGGATAGTAGCCCCCATTGCATGCTTACACTGCTCAGTATTATGATCAGGGTACTGAAGGAAAATGCTCCGGGTAAAGCAAACTCCACCCACTTCCCCTCAGCCTGCCTGACGATATATCCCGAAGTCAGTCCGCCAAAAAGCATAATCATGCTGATGATCCCAAGCCAAAGCAGGCTACGTTTAGCCTTTTGCTGCATTTCAGTGGTTTCCCCAAGGGTCATCTCCAGTACGGTCATAATTATTGTAAGAGTTTATCCAACATCCATATCATCTGAACCACAGGAAGATATATGAATGATCCAAACATCAGGTGACGGGCCGACTTCATATCCAGTCTTGTGTACAAACGCAGTGCCTGTACTGTAAAAAGACAGCCGCAGGCAACCATCAACGCCGAGGATAAAATTCCGGTGAATCCAAAAAATTGTGGAAGCATCCCCAATGGAATCAGGCAAATGGTATATGCCAGCGCCTGAAAGGCATCATTTTTTGTACGGCCTTCCCCTGAAGGAAGCATACGGAATCCGGCTTTCAGATAATCATCGTTAAGCACCCAGGCAATTGCCCAAAAATGCGGGAACTGCCAGATGAACTGAATGCCATAGAGCAGGAGAGCTTCGGGGCCGATGGCATTTTTTTCCGCCACCCAGCCTAACAACGGAGGAAAGGCGCCCGGAAAAGCACCGAAGAGTACTGAAAACGAAGTGAACCTTTTTGACGGGGTATATATAAGAGTGTAAAGAATCAGGGATATAAGGGACAGCAATCCACACAATGGATTGATTATCAGCCACAGGATGAGTACTCCGGCAATCATCATCGCAAAGGCGGAAAACAGCCCCTCCGGAATGCTCATTCTTCCGGAAGGCAAAGGTCGGTTTGCCGTACGAACCATCAGGGCATCCAGGTCCCGCTCAATGATCTGGTTAAATGCATTGGAGGCACCGGTTACCAGGAAGCCGCCTGTCATCAAGGCAAACAGGATGGCCCAGGAAAAATGGGTGCCTGCAGCAATAATATAACCCATTGAGGCTGAAAAAACTACCAGGCTGGACAAACGGAATTTCGTGAGTAGCAGGTAATCCTGAAACCGGTTATATAGGGTTGCTGAAACGGGGATCGCAAGTGATTTTTCCTGCATAGAAAAAATTGCGTTTTCGGCCTGCAAGTTTATTAAAATTATGATTGACCTGCAACAATCAATATGCCTCGGAGAACCGGATTTCCTGAACCGCGGTTACCGGTATTTCTTCCGGTATGCCATTCAGTACTTTTGCCAGGACCGGAAACAGTCCCATATTGATATTCTCGCGGATGAACCGGTCTTCCATGCGGAGAATATTTTCAAAAGACCTTGACAGGGGAATTGTGGTTATATACCGAATCAGTTGCTTCAGATCCTGGGGACTTTCACTCTCCAAAAGAAAAGTATTTTCAAATTGTTTTATAAAATCTGCTGCAGCACCGGATCCATGGAATATCACCGGAAGGCCTGTGGACAGGTATTCATAAATTTTTGACGGAATGGCACTGCGGTAATTTTCTCCGAGCCGGGCAAAAAGGATCGTAGAGGTCTGATAAAACGGGAGCAGCCTTTTCCACCTGAGTTTTCCGTACAAACGGATATTCCTTAACCCGAGAGACCTTATATGTTTCCTGAATTTTTCAAGTTCAATTCCTTCACCGATCATGTTCAGTTTCACATCCGGCATCTCCTTCACTACTTCTATAATCTGTCCGAGATCCTGTCCATTCCCGATATTTCCAATATAGGTAATGGTTACCGGTTCGTCCGGTTGAAAATATTTAATGGAAGTAATCAGGTCAAACTTTTCTTTGGAAATGCCATTACTGATGATGGAAATATCAGCATTTTTTACCCGGGTATTCTCAAGTATCCACTCCTCTTCAGACGGATTGGTGACGAGAATATGGTTATACCGTGCGAGAAACCTGCTGATGGTATTTGTGAAAATTTTTTTAATCCGGCGTTGAAAAATATTTTTTTCAGGGAGGTAACACCAAACCAGATCACGTACGTCTGCAATGAGGGGTGTTCCCCTGCCAAAAAGCACCGCTGTAACAATCAGAAACATATAAGGTGCGGTAACGATGGTTACGTCAGACTCCGATTGTGATGCCTTTTTAACCAGCCGGACCGACCAAATCCATTCCATGATTCCACGGATGAGAAAATTGCCTTTGTCGTATTTGGGAAGATCCAGGTAATGAACGGTCACCTGGTCTGAAAGATACACTGTTTTTTGAGGTGCTTTCACTCCGATCTCTGTCAGGGTAAAAACATGTACCCTGTATTCTGCGGAAAGTGTGCGGACAAAAGCGTCCAGCCGGTGTGCTGCAGCCGTTATTTCAGGTGTGAAATGGGGAGTAACAATATTGACGGTCTTCATCAAACGGTTTTAGGAAGGGAAATGCGGGTAATCAGGGTATCCCTGAATTCCGTTTGAACCTCCCACGCCGGAAGTTTTAGGCCAAATGCAGGTGCGTAATATGATTCTCTGATATGCAATGCTGAATTGCCCTCAAAATTAATCCGGGCAAACTTAGAGATTAGGGAATTGCCTTCCTGACGCAACCTGCATTTTTTATCAACATGCCACCATGCGGAAACCTTGTCCCTGCCGGTACCATGGACATGATCGGTGATGATAATATCCCGGTCTGAAAATTCCACACGGCGCCTGTGCATACAACCCATCAGACGGTATCCGTCATGCACCGCTTCAATCAGCCCGGGTTCTTCCTGAAGGGAAACAATCCTGGCCTTATGGCCTGCACGAAAACTTTTATATACATCGCTTTGATTTTTATCCCCTATCGTAACGGTATTATGTGCACGTGACGACCGCTCATACATCCTTTCCTGGCTCTTTTCATAGGTACTCACACCGGTATCAATCAGAAAGGGTTCTCCCAGTACATTCAGGATGATGTGAAGACTGTCTGCATGGGCATGTCCGGGTGCAAAAAATGGGGAAAGTCCGTTAACATCCATAAACAATTCAAATTGCCTGTTGTAAAATTTTCTGTAACCGCATTCTTTTAACGGCTTCACGGAACGGTGGATTTTCAGTGACGCAGCGACTTCAAAAAGCCTCTGAGCAGAAGGGGTAAGATCCCCCGGACTGTCATTGAACAAAGGGAACTCTCCGTTTGTAAACCGTAATTGGTGCATCCATCCGCACATCTGCATGGCTTTTTCACGAAGGCAGGCATGAAGCCGCTGACGGTCATTACCACCCGAAAGTTCCAGTGCCTGGAGGGTACGCATCAGGTGGGACAATACCAGGGAATGATACATGGCGGAAAGTTCCATATGTGCGCCATCGGGAAGAATCTGCCTGTCAAGTTCTTTTAGCAGAATCCCCTCCCCTCTTTTATAAAATTTTTCATTTCCAAAAAAAATCCCTGCAATGACAAGCGCAAATCCATTATCAAGAAGGTGATTATTCCTCAGGTGAAATTCCGGATTGGCAGCAAGCGTCTCTGCCTCCCTGTACAGGTGATCTGTGGCGGTTACGTCATCCATAAGGTTCCGGGACACAAACGGGATCAGGTTCAGCAGCCGTTGGGATATACAATGTGAATCACTCCGTGTCCTGCACTTCCTGAAATTCCGGATAAATTCTTTGAACACCCGAATTGACACCTGGATGTCCGCATCCCGTGAATGAATAAAGTCAAAACTATTGAGACGAAGATTCCATAAGGTACCGTCCGTCATACTATTCCAGTCAGGAGCATCCGTAAATTCAACGGTAGTATTCAGAATTGTAATGGAATTATTTCTGAGTGTTGACTTGAGCGGAATACAGGTGAGTGGCAGCGGAAAAGTCCTGTAACCGGGTAAACTATTTGGAATGGCGTGTGTTCTTTCGGATCTTGCCTTTTTCAGATCATACTGGATTTTATTCCGGATCTGGTCCGGATGAAAATTCCGGGCGGTATTTATGAAACGAAAGACTTTCATAAGAAAGCTATAGATCCTTTCAAAGATAGAAGAATTCATGCCCCTCCAACCGGCTTGAGGCAGGTTTCTTCATAACAAAATAATTGACACCGGCAGCCCTACCCCCGGTATGCCTCCTTGAAAGGATTCCTTCGTAACCTTCCGGCAGGCAATCATCTCCACTAGCTTTTTCTTCATAATTTTTTCTTCCACAGCGAAGTATAATACCGTATCAGGTCACCGGTACAGTCCGGCTGGGGCACAGAAACCGGATGCGGATCCTGTTTTACCTCTATGATGGTTTTGGCAAGCTGGCCGGAGTTGCCGGTTTTGAAAAGAACCACGCCTTCCGGCCTTGCGACACAATCGCTGGCAATCACGGGTACACCGCAGGCCAGGGCTTCACGAACCGACAATGCATCACCGTCTGACCGTGTTGGCCGGATGAAAACATTCGATTGTTTTAACGCTGCAATGAATCCTGAATTTTTTTTTACCAGGAAACATGCTATTCCCAGTTCTGCAGTTAATTTTTTCAGACGGTTCAAATAAAGCGATCCCAGGGTGGCATTGGGATCACAAAAAAGGAGGCTGCTGCCGGCAAGCCGGTTGCCGGTCTGCTCCAGTGCATCCAGCAATATATCCAGGCCGTACACATCTTCTTCACCCGCATCCGTATCCGGTGTAACGGCCGGGGTAGCAAGTACCATCATACGGTATTCAGCCTTTTTCCATAATTCCGGAATATCAACATCCATTGCCGGGAGATTCGATGGGATAGATGCCGGTAAAATGGATATTGTATTGGCCAGGTTTACAGGAAAAACCTTTCCGGGATCCAAAACAAAGATGATCCTGTCACAGATCCGGATCATCTTCCGTGTAGCCGGCGAATCCAGGTCTCTGGAATTATGATGGGTGTAAACCACCTTCTTTCCCGTGAATTTAGCCATCAGAGCAAGAAAAATTTTGATCTTCTTGCTCACATGAATATGAAGGATATCGGCCCTGATAAGGTCAGGGATTACCCACCGTGATTTTTTCCCCCGGTTAAACACCTTCCATTTCCGCAGGTCCAGGCATGAAACACGGACTTCGGGAAATTTCTCCGAGGATTCCAGAAATCTTGATATGTGTGATGCAACGCCGCCGACAGGTGGCGCAACCGGGCCGATCAGCAGTACACGCAATACTTTATGCATCACCGTTGCGGGTTAACTGTGTAACCAGTTCGATATACTGCGCTGCAATCCTGTCTGCATAAAAATCTTTAGAACGTGCGATTCTTATTTCTCGGCCTCCGCTATGGCTTAGCTGATTCAGGATGGAGGCCGCCATTTTTGAGGAATCACCTACCGGAACCAGTTCTCCGAATTTTCCTGCAGCCAGTATCTCTGAAGTACCTCCCGGTGAGTCAGTAGCAACTATTTTATTGCCGGCAGCCAGCGCTTCCACAAGAACCAGGGGAAGTCCTTCATACCGTGAACTAAGCACAAACACATCCGCTTCCTGATATAATGATTGCATATCTCCTACATAACCGGGGAATGTTACGGATTCCCTGCAACCCAGTCGTTCTGTCAATAATTCCAGCATGTTTCTCTCGGGGCCCTCACCGGCGATGATCAGCCGGGCCGGAGTTGATTTCACAACCATTGAAAATGCAGTTATCAGGGTGCTGAAATCTTTTTCCGGAGACAGCCTTCCAGCTCCAAGAATCAACGGCAGATCCCTTTTGGGAATTAATACAGGATCAGTATTTCCGTTTTCACCGGGAAAACCAAGAGGATTATATATTATCCTGATTTTACTTTTCAGGAAAGGAAATACTTTCTTAAGGTCCCCGGCACCGGCAGACGATACGGCAACTACCGCATCTGACCTGCCAATACAGTATCTGTAAATTTGCTTCATCATCCATCCCAACCTTTCACTTTCAGATACATTTTTTGAAAATGTGCTTTGTTCGTTCACAATCACCCTGCATTTGGATCTTACAAACCGCGAAGCAATGAGTACCAGTAGTTGTATATGAGGCTGCATGACAATGATGGCGTCAGGCCTGTTCTTTTTTAAATAGGCCATCATGGGAAAAACGGCAAACCGTGCCCGCCTTTTTCCCAGCGTGACTATATTTACCGTTGGGCTTGCCAGACTGCCGAATGCACCTTCACCCTGAAGAGTAATAAGATCTACTGTATGACCCCATGCAGAAAATGCATTGCTTAGTGTAACTGCAGTTTTTTCCGCGCCACCCATTCTGAACGAACCGGCAGCAACTGCAATATGAAAACTTTTTGTATTCATGGCACTTCCTCCGCTCCAGTTTGCCGGCCGTCACCGAAAATATTCCAGAACCTGGCCCCAAGCAGCATCCCCACTCCGATTGAAAACGATTTATGATAAAAGGAATGGTAAAATAAAAAGATCATGGGAATCATCATGATAAAAATATACAGCGCCGTTTTTCTCCAGTCGCCTTCTAAATTTCTGTTCAATGCAGACTGGTAGGTATATATCAGTCCGAAAAACCCGAGAATTCCGGGCAGCCCCCAGTATATCCATAACTGAAAATAGGCATTATGTGCAGCCATGGCGGTATCGGTCGAAAACCGGTTGGTAATTCCTGAGTCAACGGCCCAGCCATGCCAGTAATTTCCGGCACCCACACCGGTAAGAACATACTGATCCAGGGTATGGAAAACCGCAGCATATACTTTGGTCCTTGAATCGGTTTCCTGTAAATCGGTTAAATGAATAAGGGAGCCAAGCCTTACCCATACAACTTCAGGAACCGTCAGGATCAGAAAAACGGCAAGAAGGATTGTGGGCAGTACCCATTTCCGTACATTGATTTTTGATTTAAATAAAAACAGAAACAGGGAAGCAAAAAAGATCACGGCCCCGGTTCTGGATGCCGGAAGGAAAACCCCCAGGATCGAAGGAACGGTAAATCCCGCAATCAGCCACCTCTTCCACGTAACCTTTTCGTAATAGTACCAGATAATCCCGATAATGGCGCCGATCGAGGAGAAGTAGGAAATTTCATTGAGATTTCCCCGGAGAAAAAACTGTTCAAATGCAATAATTCTTGCCCGTGTTGCATCATAAAAACCTTCAGCCGTAAACCCGCGCAGCAGGCTTGCAGCACCTGAAATAAGGATCAGTGACTGAAGGGCACTGGCAAACACAAAAGTACTCAGGGCAATATCAAACGCCATTTTATCCCGGCACAACACTGCAATACAGAATATTCCCAATGTCATATTCATGTAGCGCACAATGGGCAGGTAATCGGGGAAAGGGTGCAACGTCTCCATAAAAACGCAAATCAGCGCAAACGCCAGAGAAACCACGAAGTATTTGCTGGAGAACAATCTCAGTAAGGCTTTAAGCCTGGTGAAGGAAACATAGATGAAGGTAAATCCGAATATCAGAAAAGGTGTGCTGGCATCACCCGCATAGGGAAGATTGGCCTCGAAATAAATCGAGAACACCAGCAGGAAAATGAGCAGACGGTCAAACCAGCTTGAATGAAATACCAAATCCTGTTGTAGCTGCAACACACCGCGCATAGCGCGAAAGTACGGATTCGCAAAGAGTAAAATTAGCCGGAAACGTGAAAGAATGCGAAACCCCTATACTCAGAAAACCGATGCCTGAATTTTCAATCCTGCCCTGACATAAAAATATCCCATGATATTCAGCAGGATCAATGCGGAGGCGGACGCAACAGCAGCGCCTGTTATTCCCCAAACAGGAACCAGAGAATACATCAGCAGTACCTGGACCAATGCAGAAATCAGGTAGAACAACAGAAACCGGTTTTGGTTACCGGTCATTACAAGAAGCCCGCCCACCATGCCTGTCAAGGCATTAACAAACTGACCTGCAGTAAGTATCAGCAGCGGAACGAAGGCCGCGTTAAAAGGATTTCCGAAAAATCCCAGAATGGTTTTCCCCAGCAGAATAAACAGGATTACTACTGGTACGGTCAGAAGTAAAATTTGCCTCGATGCATATCTAATCATTTCATTCAGACGCCTGCGATCACCCGATTCCCACATGGCAGCAATTTTCGGCATATATACATAATCAATCACCGACAGGCCCAGTGCCACCAGTGAGGATAATTTCACCGCAACTCCGTAGATACCGGCCTTCGTATTGCTTACAAGGTGGCTTACAAAAAGAATATCTGATTGCCTTAAGAACAGGTTGAGGAGTGTGGTGACCAGCAGGGTCGCTGAAACGGCTTTCCATAAAGAGGATGTAATCACAGGCCCGGTTCCGCCTGTTTCCCGCTTCACTGTTTTTTGGGCTATTTTGCCAAAAACAAAGGCTACACCGGCAGTACACAACATATTGATGAGCATGGCTGCATCCACATTCAGTTTTTCATGTTCAGAATAATAGTAATAACAGAAAAAGGTCAGTGATACAGGCAGGAGAATATAAATTCCCAGGAGTGATATCCTCACCTTTCTGAAGGCACGGAGTATGGCGGAGGACTGATGTATCCATGCCAGGAAAGGGAGCAAAAGCACAGCCCAGAACACACCTTCTGCAAATGAAATATTATTTAGTTTTTTGGCTGTGAAAAGTATATAAATAAACAGGCCAGTACTGCACATCAGGCTGAGCAGAAGAATTGTTCGTGCAGTAAACTTCAGGAACCCCCGGATCTCGCCAAACTCACGTCTTCTCAAGGCGGAGGGAATAAACCTCAGAATAGACGTATCCGTACCAAAAAGACTGATGACCAGCAGAAAATTAAGCAGGGTGGTAATTACGGTATAGTCGCCGAATGCCTTTACATTCATCAGCCGGGCAAGCACGACCTGACTGAGATAAATGATGAGCATGCCAAGAACACGAATCTGGAGTGAATGACTGACGGCGGTATCGAGCCGGAATTTTCTGAGTCGGCCAAAAAAAGAATTCCTTGAAACTTTCATCCGTACAGTTTGCAACCCATTTCGTTTAACTACCCGTTCGATGTCAGGAAGTGTGCATGGCACCGCAGAAATCCATAATTATCTTCCCCGAACCCGGACGGATTGTCCGGAATTCCTTATGAGCAACCAGAAAAACCAGAATATCGGCTTCCATAATGGCTTTCATGGAGTCTGTGATCTCCAGATCCGGATGCATACGCAGGTTGGGCTCTACTCCCATCACTTTCAGTCCGCCCGATTCCAGCTCATGAAAAATTTCCCTTGCAGGGGATTCTCTCAGATCATCTATATCCTGTTTGTATGCTAGTCCCATGCAGGCAATCACAGGCCTGCGTCCGGTATCTTTCTGAAACTTCTTTGCAGCAGCCTTCACCTTCTTCACCACCCATTCCTTCTTGAAATTGTTTATCTGCCTGGCAAGCTTTATGATTTTTGCTTCAGCCGGGAATTCAGAAACTATAAACCAGGGATCAACGGCAATGCAATGCCCTCCGACTCCCGGACCGGGTTTCAATATTTTAACCCGTGGATGCTTACTGGCCAGCATGATCAGTTCATTCACATCAATACCCGCTTTATCACAGATCAGGGACAACTCGTTGGCAAAGGCAATGTTGACATCCCTGTAGGCATTTTCCACGAGTTTGCACATCTCTGCTGTTCTGGAATTGGTACGGTGCAGGTTGCCTTTTACAAACCTTGAATAAAACTTAATGGCTGACTCGGTTGACGCATCATCAATACCACCTATGACACGATCGTTTTGCTGGAGTTCATATATCACACTGCCCGGAAGAACCCGTTCAGGGCAATAGGCAATCCAGATTTTATCCCTGAGCTCGGGTCTTTCGTTAAAAATCAATGCAGCCATCTTTTCGGTCGTACCAACCGGGCTGGTTGATTCAATGATGAACAGGTTTCCCGGACGCAGGTGTGGTAGTGCCATCCTGGTTGCCTTTTCGACAAATGACAGGTCAGGAACATACTGATTCCTGAACGGGGTTGGAACGGCTATCAGGAACACATCGGCAGGTTTTACCGACATAGCCGCAACCAGCAATCCTTTATGTACTGCATAATGAACGAGCCCTTCGAGATCCGGTTCCACAATGTGGATTTTACCCTTGTTGATGGTATCCACCACCTTACGGTTTACATCTACTCCAAGAACCTGAATTCCTTTGGATGCTATCAGGGCTGCAGTTGGAAGGCCGATGTATCCTAGCCCCATTAATGTTACTTTCATGGTATGCTGTGAACAGGATTCCCCTGCCCGGAATAATTATTCGTTGTCATTCAGATAATCCAGGATATGCGCGGCAATCCGGCCACAGGATTTACCGTCACCGTAGGGATTTACCGATTTTGCCATCGCCTGATATGCCCCTTCGTCTGTTAACAGGGTTTTCATCTCCCTGACTATTACTTCCCTCCGGGTTCCCACCAACTTGGCTGTTCCCGCATCAACACCCTCCTGCCTTTCGGTAACATCCCGCATGACGATAACAGGCTTCCCCAGGGATGGGGCTTCTTCCTGAAGACCTCCGCTGTCTGTCAATACCAGATAACTCCTTTCCATTAACCAGATGAAATGGGGGTAATCCAGCGGCCCGATAAGTTTTACATTTCCCAGTCCGCCCAATATCCTGTTTACGGGCTCCCGTACATTCGGGTTCAGGTGAACGGGATAAATAAATTCGACATCGGGAAAGCTTTCCGCCAGATCACGTATAGCCAGGCTAAGTTGTTCAAAGGGCTCTCCGAAACTTTCCCGCCTGTGGCCTGTTATTAATACTATTCTATGTTCCAAATGAAACCCGGGAAAGGCTTCCTTGAATGTGTTCTCATCCATTTGCCTGACCAGATTCAACCCAAGAAACAGTGCATCTATAACCGTATTACCAACCTGAAACACCCCTTTACTGATATTTTCTTTTTTCAGATGATCTGCCGCCCGTTGTGTCGGGGCAAAATGCAGGTCTGCCAGATGGCTTGTAAGAAGACGGTTTATTTCTTCAGGGAAGGGAGAATATTTGTTGCCGCTGCGAAGTCCTGCTTCGATATGTGCCACCCTGACCTTTTTATAATAAGCTGCCAGCGCACCGGTAAATGCCGTGGTAGTATCACCCTGCACCAGCACCATGGAAGGTCGGACTTCCGTGAATACAGGTTCCAGCGCCTTCATGCAATCCGATGTAACATCGAACAGTGACTGATTGGCTTTCATGATGTTCAGATCATAATCAGGCCGGATACCAAAAAATGCCAGTACCTGGTCAAGCATCTGACGGTGTTGGGCCGTTACACATACCTTCACGTCAAAAGCACTATGGCGTTTCATTTCATGAATGAGCGG
>JADZBN010000195.1 GCA_020852075.1 Bacteroidia bacterium | reverse complement strand
GTTTGAATGTTTTCTGCTTTAAAACTGGGGAGGTTGTACATTCCGGAGGGTCATGAAAAGTTTCGGATTCAGATGCTCAACAACAGTTAAAGTTCAGGAAGTTCTGTTGATTTATTATAAGATATACTGTGACAATGGTTATCTATGATGTTTTCTGCATTCATTTAAGGGAACAGAAATTGTATAAAAGATCAATATGCTGCGGATCAGACTCGCAAAGATCCACGGAAGCCTCTTGCAGCGTAATAAGAATCCGCACCATTGTGATAGGTAAATACTGAATCGTAACGGCGGTCACAAAAAATTGCACCACCGAGTTTCCTGATTTCATCCGGAGTCAGTACCCAGCTCGATGACTTATGATCCATAGGCGTTAGCCGCTGAAGGTTCCGGTATTCTTCTTCTGACAGGATTTTAATTCCCAGTTCTTCAGCCATTCGGAGGGCGCTGCTTTTGGGTTTGAATTCTTTTCTTGCGTAAAGTGCCTTGTGGTCATAACAAAGGCTACGTCTTCCTTTCGGGCTTTCTGTGGAGCAGTCACTGAAGATGTACTCTCCGGATTTTTTATCCCAGCCGGTAACATCCGGTTCACCTCCGGTTTTTTCCATGTTTAGTAAAGACCATAAGGCTGAAGGTTTGTTTTTAATCCTGGAAGCGACAGATATCCATTTCATGCCTTTGTGACGCTGCATGTTTTTTTCAAAGCGAGTTTGAAGGATTTCCAGGAGTTCTTCCTGTTGCTTTACGGTAAGGTCTTTTTTGGTATTAATTGTTGCCATAAAATTCGTAACCAGGTTAGCATGGGGTATGCAACAGGCCTTTTTCTAATAAGGATTTTAACAGATTCAGGGTAAGCCAAAGATAAACAGAATTTTCAGGATCAGGCTTAATTATGCCGGTGAATAAGAGGCCTCCGGATAATACGGCAGGGTTAGATCATCAGAATATGTAATTTGAAATGAATCACCAGCCATTACAGGAGATTAGCAGAATAATGCAAAAACAACTTTTCACGGATTCACTGTTTTTACAGGATGAGAAAACAGAAGGCTAAATTACAATACTCCCGGAATCACGGTTGACGGGAAAAAAAACTCCGCTTTTCAAAAGCGGAGTTTTAATCGTTACATACTTGTTTATTTATTGATTAATAATCAGTTTTTGTGTAAGGACACCCTTATTGTTTTCAACCTGTACCAGGTACACGCCATTCGCAAAATCCGATGTATTGACAAGGGTATTTTCCGATCCTGCCGGCCTACTGTATACCTTTCTACCCGTCATATCAGTTATCCGTACGGTGGAACCAGCCGGTAGATTACTGACGGTAACGAGGTCAGTAGCCGGATTGGGAAACAGGGACAAACCTGAAACAGTATTGTCTTCAATACCACTGATCTGGGTTGCGCCGATGTGATACAATGTGTTGTTGGTTGAGTCATAAATGGCAACCTGAGTCAGGGGATTGAGGATGTACCATTCATAATCATTGTCTCCCGGGCCATAGCTGTCACGGACCCTGACCACATTGGTATAGGTACCTGAAGGAGTTATAAGAGTTCCGTACGCATCGTATGTGATGGTAACGGTACCCTGTGAACCTCCGACTTTCTGGTAGGTATCAACCGCGCTGTCATTGAAATTGAACGGGAATATTAACTGAGTCCTGGGATTGGGGGTATAGTCATTTCCGGTACCGGCTGCTACTATGGTTAAGGCCTGTACTTCCATTTTGGAAGCAGATACATTAAAAAAACTGTAAGTGCTTGCAAAGGTATAGGCATAATTTGCGGCAGGAAATGATCCTCCCATAGGTGCTGTAGAAGGAACAATAACGTCCAGGTTTCCTCCGGATGTGTAAACAAAATCCGGAGTAGTGAAGTCCCAGGTCTGGTTAGCTCCCGGACCCGTTAGTACAATAGATGGTGCTACTGTAGCAATAAATACCGGAGCTGAAAATCCGGGGGTGGCTATATTGCTGGCATCCTGGATAACAGGTTGTGCATAGGTATGTAATGATACGAGAGGAATAGCAAGAAGTACTGTTTTTTTCATGTGATATGATTTTATTTTTCTACAAAAATGGATAATGAGAAATCACAGGCAATACAATGGCCGTAGTCGTCCCGCTCTACACCTTTTTCCTTTCTGCATCCCTGGCCGACAAACCGGCCTGAAACGGTTTTTCCGGGTTTAAGGGTTTCTTTTATTTCATCTCCAAAGTAGGATTTCACCAGCTTATCGTAATAATTGGATTTCAGGCGCACATTGAGCTTCTGGTCTGATGTGTTTTTAACTTCCAGGTCATAATGGCAACCGATACCTTTCCGGGCAACCAGGGCGACACGGTATTCAATTGACGCGGTGGATTTGTCTTCAAAGGTAATTTCCTGCTTTTTCCATTCGGTAAATTCTCCCATCTTTCCTTCGGGTAGCGGCTTGATGCCCGAAACGACCTGGGCGCGAAGGCCTGCAGCAGCCAGGCAGATGGCAATGGTCAACTGTACTTTTTTCTTCATTGTTTTTTTGGGTTTAAGAATAATGGCCCTACTCGTGTGGCTTTTCGGTATCGCCCCGTTTTGTTCTGGTTGCCGGACTCCATAAGGGGAAAGGTCATGGTATATTTAGTAGTGCTGAGTTGATCCCCGTCCCGGTTAACAATCGTGCCGCAAGGATTGTGTTAGCCTGATTCAGGATTCTCTCAAACGTAAGGCAACCGGAGATTTTGAGCAATCACAAATACGGTAACTATTTAACAAATCAATGTTAACAGCATGTCGTCGGAAACCGGCAGACAGTGAACCATGATGATGAGAGGAGGTATCCATTGAAAAAAATAAAGCAGGGTGAGCGAATGCTCCCTGCCTTATCCGGATATCGTCAGAATTCCCTGCCCCGTATTAATCTGCTAATTTGCTCAGTACATTACCCTGAGGATCAAAGACCATTTTCCATTCTTCGGTTAAGGTTTTAAGCTCCAGATTGTAAGTCATTTTGTCACCTTCCGTGATTTTCTCTGCATCGTCCACCCAGTACAAATTGTATTCGCCGTTAATCTTTGCCAGTACCGAAGGCGGCAGGTCTTTTTTGGCGATTTCTTCTTTGTGCCTGATTACTTTACCTGTGGAATCGTACCACATCTTGTGATCTGTACCCAGCATCCCGGTTTCAAACTCAACCTGATAATTGATGCCGTCAATTTTCCATTCAACGTCATAAATTTTCGGGAAGGATTGCTGGAAGTTGTTTACAATGACAGGCGGAACCTGACTCTGCATGATACGTTGTGCAGTACTGCCCGTGGCTGACAGCGTAAGGGCCAAAACGGCGCTAACATAAAGGGTTTTCATAGGTTTTTGATTTTAATTTTAATACAAAGTAACGCTGCGATTATGGAAAGAAATGGGAATCGGATCCGGGTTTTTGGTCTGTTTCAACAATGGAAAAACCTGAGTCATCACGCGTCAGGTTTTATCTAAATATATTATAGTCAATCACATACATAAATTTAAAAATGGGTTCAGCGTTCAATGTTCGCAGGTACACTGTTTTTCTCCCGGACCTTCTGCGGCATCAGGATGAATTCTGAATACTTTTCAAATTCCCCTTTTCAGGAATTTGAGAATTCTATCTTAAAACAATGTTGGAAATTTTCAAAACGGTAGGAGACAACGAAATTGTACATGTTGCAAATGGCTTTAACTATAGCCAGTCCCAGACCGGTTCCCGTGGATTCATTTCCCGGCTTATAAAACCGTGTAAACACTTTATCCTCCGGCAGGGCGTCACCCTTTGCGGTATTACAAATGGTAATAGAATTTTTTCCGGCATGAATCATCACCGTTCCTTCGGGAATATTATGAAAAACAGCATTTCTAAGGAGGTTGGAAATGATGATATTGGCCAGAACGGGATCCATCTGTACCGGAAGTTTTCCGTTTTCTTCCACGTGAATAGCAACCTTTTTATGCGAGGCAGCTTCACGAAGTTCCGCCACGCACTGATGAAGCACACCGGTGATGGAAACTTCCTCGCTACCTGAAAACTGCCTGTTCTCAATTTTTGTCAGCATTAAGAGAGACTTGTTCAACCGGATCATCCGTTCTATAATGTGCATTATTCCCGCGAGCTCCTCAGCCTGCATTTTATCCATACCTCCCTTTTCAATGAACAATTCCAGTTTGGTAAGCGCAATGGCCAAGGGTGTCTGCAATTCATGTGATGCGTTACCGATAAATTGCTTTTGCCTTTCGAAGGTTTCTGTGCTATGTTCCAACAGGGTATTTACGGCAGACTGAAGATCATTGAATTCATTGGTATTCGTCTTTACCTGCGGAAAATCCCCGGTATTCCCCAGCCTGAATTTTTTCAGTTGGTTCAGGAAGGAATAAAACGGTTTCCAAAGCCGCTGCAGGACAAAATTATTTATGACGATAATCCCCGCAATTAATACCACGTAAAACCAAAATGCCTCCCAAAGCAGGCCTTCTATAAGTTCATCTTCCTCTACCATGGAATTGATAATTCTCAATTCATAGTACTTCCCCTGGCTTTCGAATACTGTGCTTAGCATTCGGACCGGTTCCAGTTCCCGTTTCCTGTCGCCTGTTTCCTGCATGTACATTAACGTATCCGTATAACGGTCTTTCATCTTAAATTTCCGGGGTCCGGGAATTTCATGAAACGAAAAAAAGCCTTCTTCAAAATTATTTATTCTCAACAGGGAAGAATCGGTTTGTGCTTTGACGATAATCTGGTGCTTGTAGTTATCCAGTCCTTTATCCACACTATCCCTGATCTCATCAAGCATATTGATATAAAAAATTACAGCCATCAATCCGACAATAAATAATAACAACCCAGACAAATGAAGGATAGATCTGTTGAGCAGTTTCATTTTTCAGTTAATTTATATCCTATGCCATAAACCGCATCAATTTCAATACGTGCCTGTGACGTTTGTAATTTTTTCCTGAGGTTCTTAATCTGGTAATAGATAAAGTCAAAATTGTCTGCCTGATCCACATTGTCTCCCCATACATGCTCCGCCAGTGCGGATTTGGTTACCAGCCGGTTCTTATTGAGCATTAAATAATTCAGTACATCAAATTCTTTCCGGTTAATGGGAGTTCTTTCTCCATTCACGGTGAGTAATCTTGCATCCAGATCGAGGCTCACATTGGCCAGTTCCAGTACATTTCGTCCTTCAAATATTTTCCTGCGGAGTACCGCTTTTACCCTTGCATTGAGTTCGGCAATGTGAAAAGGTTTTGCCAGATAATCATCGGCCCCCAGTTGCAAACCGGTCAGTTTGTCGTCCAAAGAATCCTTTGCCGAGATAATTATTACATTACCGTACTTCCCCTGTTTTTTTAGCTGTTCCAGCAGTTGTATGCCGCTGACTCCGGGTAACATGATGTCAAGAAGTATGCAGTCATAATCATACATTGAGATCTTTTCGCTTGCCGAGTGAAAATCGGCGGCGCTTTCCACTACATAGTGTTCCTTTTCCAGCGAATCCGCAATAGATTGCTGCAATTCTATTTCGTCCTCGATTATCAGAATTTTCATTTCGGCGAATGTAGGGATTGAATTTGGGAATGATATAGAAGTCAGGACGTTTATAAAACAATGTATGTATTCAAATGGCTGTTTCCCCCGGAAATCTGTATTCCGGACAGTACGTATCTTCTTTATCTGTGAAATATCCGGAAAATGACCCGGAAGCGATGGAATTTCGGCATACTAATAAACCTGGATATTCCCCGTTTCTTTCGGAGAACCTGTTTTTCAGGCCATTACCAAATCATTAATACCAGAAAAATAAATTACGCTGGGGAAACGCGTGCAAATTGATACACCTTGATTCAACAGGCATCTCATGGTGTTCAGCCACTGATTTCATTCGTAATTTCCGTCTGAAATCCCCTTCAGTTCACGGGAGAAAAGGATTAAAAACCCTCTCTGACAATATTTTCTTTCTTTACACCCAGTGTGGAAAGGTGTTTTTCCACGGCCTCCATCATGGGATCAGGGCCGCAGAGGTAATAGTACCTTATCGTATCATTCGTGTATTTTTTAATCAGGTCTGCGGTAATAAATCCGTGCTCATACTTCTCCAGTGTTTCGTCAGACAGGATATTGATAAATCGTTCTCCCAATAATGTCCTGAATTTGTTTTCCAGTATTATATCCGCCTTCGTCTTGTTGGCAAAGAGCAGTTTGTTATTACCGATCCTGTTTTCTTTTTCGAGATTTCGGAAGATGGCAATAAAGGGAGTGATGCCAGCACCACCTGCGATGAACATACCTTCTCCCTTATATCCGATTTCGCCAAATACATCCCCTACCAGGAGTTCGTCGCCAGGTGCCAGGCCCAGCAACTGGTTGGTGACCCCCTTGTGTGCCGGATATGTTTTAATCGTAAACTCAAGGTGGCCCTCATCCGGTAGTGATGTGAATGTAAATGGTCTTAGTTCCGATTCCCAGCCGGGCTTATTAATAGAAATATCCACAGCCTGCCCCGGTTTGTACAGAATGTTTGCAGGTTTTTCCGTAGTGATTCTGAGTACGTCATGTGTAACATGCTCAATAGAAATTATTTTTACGGCTTGTCCCATAATGATTGTTATTAAGTAGAGATGTTAAAAATTCCTGTTTTACAGACTCATTTTCAAAGCGGCCGGAATATTCGGATGTGACAGTACAGCCGTTAGTATCTTTAATTCCACGGGATGCGACGCATAAATGACTCGCCTCAATCCGGACAGCCACATCCTGATGTTGCAGGATTTCTTTCAGGGCATCCGAAATCTGAACGGTCAGCCGTTCCTGAACCTGTGGACGGCTTGCATAATACTGCACAAGGCGGTTGATTTTCGATAAGCCAATCACATGCATGTGCGGAAAATAGGCCACATGGGCTTTACCAATAATCGGAACAAAATGATGCTCACAGGTGGAATACAAAGTTATGTCTTTTTCAATGAGCATTTTTTTATATCCGTATTTATTTTCGAAAAGGCTGATTGCAGGTTTATTTTCCGGATTCAGTCCGCGGAAAATTTCATTGACAAACATTTTTGCTACCCTCCGCGGAGTACCTTCCAGGCTATCATTGGACAGGTCAAGGCCCAGAATATTCATAATTTTTGAAAAATGATACTCGATCTGCCGAACCTTTTCATCATCCGGGGTCCGGAAACGGATTTCATCCAATACAGGCGGTAACAATTCAGCTTTCAGAGAGTCGGGAAATTCTTTCATAAGGTTATTTCATTTATTTTATGCATCACGCACGTAACCATAGCATCACAATACATCAGGTTAAACTCAAACAGATCATCGGCTGTATAGGACTTTTCAATTTCTTTTCTAAGCATGGCTTTTGACCGGTTGAGACGGACCTTCACGTTGGACTCACTGATATTCAGGAGACTTGCCGTTTCCTGGACACTCAGGCCGTTAATTTCCCGCAATGAAAACACCATTCTGTAGTCGAATGGAATTTTTGCAATGGCGGCTTCAATGATTTGGCCTAATTCCCTGTTTTGAATCATTTTGCTTGTTTCATTTTTCTGATTGGAAAATACGGATATCGTATGATCAGTTATTTTCGAAGAGATTTCATTTTTATAGGAAGATTTTTCTCTTTTTCTGTAACAATTATTGAGCATAAGACGGATAATCCAGGTCTTAAATGACGACCTGCCTTCAAAAGCGTTCAGGTTCCTGTACGCATCAATAAAAGTGTCCTGCATCAGGTCTTGTGTATCTTCATGATTAAAATTATAGGATCGCCCCACTTTGTACAGGAAGGGATTGAAGCGGCGGACAATGATTTCATAAAGAGGTTTTTCACCTGAGAGAATTCTTGTGATAATTTCTGATTCTGTCAACGGTTGTGCTGATTCCATGGTTGTGATACAATGTGAGATACTCTGGCAAGGGAAAATGCTGCAATGGCCATTACCAGGCCCCGTACAGCTACATCGGGATTCCTGCACCCGGCCAATAAAGTTAATGCAATCAGGATAAGCCAGGCCGCTACAATATATCCAACCGTTTCAGTTTTAAACAGAACAATCAAGCCAGCAATAATTTCAATGGTTCCTGTCACCATCATGAATACAGGAACCGGAACAGGGAGGAAAGCGGCCAGAGATGGGTTCAGGTACTGATCCCTTTGGGTCAGCAGGTTTGTGAATGTGTCTGCACCGGCTGCCACAGGAACAATTACAAAGGTGTACTTCAACAAGTTAAGAGTTTGCCGGAGGGATTGAAGACGATTTTCTGTTTTCATCTGTGTTCTGGGTTAGAAACGCATACAACCCATTAGAGAATGAAGACAGCAGAAAGGTTACAGAAAATTATAAAAGTCCCCGAATGAACCCATTTTGGGATATAAAGGATTGATCTGACTGAATTTTAACCCTGCAGGCAAAAAGCCGGATCACTGTTGGAAGTTTCCGTCTTCGAATTTCAAAGTATGACCCGAAAGGTATTACATCAGATTATACCTGTATGAACCATGATGGGACTCTGCGTATATGATGGCTGCAGGATGAATAATTCAGGAAGGATAAAAAATCGCAATCATACTTCTGGCTTGAATCAGGGATGAAGCGTAAGCCGCTAACAGAAAAATAGAATTATAAGTTGTAATGACCGGAAGCTTCAGGCTGATATACAATTTCATCGATCTTTAATTTTGTAAGACCAGCGGGAACAATCCATTCAATTTCGTCTTTCACTTTATAACCGATAAGGGCAGTTGCGATAGGTGAAAATATAGATATTTTATTTTCCTTGATATTAGCCTGGTCGGGATATACAATCTGGAACTGCACCTGCGTTTGATTGTTCATAAAACTCAGCCTCACAATAGAGTTCATGGTCACCACATTTGCCGGAATCTCTTCAGGGGTAACAACTTTTGCCGAATCCAATTCTTTCATCAGTTTTTCCGCATCAATGCCGGAAATGGATTTGAATTGCCGGGCATCATTGATGCATTTTTTAATACGCGCGTAATCCAGAGAGTTAATAATTAAATTTGCCATAATACCATGAAATTAATATTTCGGATGTATAAATATAAGATAAATTGATTTAATTTTCGAATATCCCTGTTATTTATCTGGCCTTGTTGGAAAAGCACATGGGAGAATCAGCTTTCAGGAGAGGCAGTATTTACTATTTATCTGCTAAGTACAGGCCGATGATGTTTAATGCATACCGGGCCGGATGATTTATAACCCGACAAAACGTCTCCCATAAAAGTCATTGATTCTATTCTGCAGGGTTCTTGGCGAATAGTCTAATCAAATAATTCGCTCAGCCAGTGTTTTTTCCTGTGTTTGTAATAATCATGAGAGCCAAAATGCTTCTGCTCCTGATACACAGGCTGAGATTGACGGGGGCTTGTTTCTGATTTTTCAGATGAAATGGCTTTCTCAAGAATCTTGTCAAGTTCCCCTCTGTCGAGCCACACACCCCTGCAATTTGGACAATAATCAATTTCAATCCCCTGTCTTTCCGACATGACTAAATCAGCATTGGTGCATATCGGACATTTCATTGCCATTTCTTTGTGTTTTTTAGTTGTTGTGGATTTATCCGGTAGTACTGTTTACGATTTATTCCAATTTACGGTAATGATTTCTGAACCCCAAACGGAATTGTACAAAGGTAATAATTAATTGTTTAGTTATTCCCCAAAGGTTCTGGTGTGTTGCATCTTCAAGATGAAATTCCTTAAAAAATGTTAAATAACGGGAAGTGCATATAAAATCATGAAATTGAAATATTACGGGCCTTTCTCACGGATTATACTATACTAAACCTCATTCGGGTCATGTAAAAATTATGGGAAGCATACTGTCGTTCTGAAGTTTGAAAAAAATTCATTTCAGGAAAGGGGAGGTAATTCCTGATAATGAAAAGGCAGCAAGGTGTCGGGAACATTCGGATCCTGGGTTCTGCTTGTGATACGCCGGCTGATGGTATGTGCTGTCATCCTCCTTTCATCCAGTGGCTTCATCATTTCCATAATGTCCGGCTCTTTAAGTTCCGGAATAAGCCAGTCTTTTGCGGTTTCGTGTGGAAGAATGAGCGGCATCCGTTTTTTCCGGTTATGTATTTTTTCCATGAACGGATTTGCCGCTGTGGTGATGATGCTGAAGGTATTGAATATTTCACCCGAAATGCGATCGGTCCACTGATCACTGATTCCTCCAAGACAGAATATTTCTTCTTCTTTTAATTGAAGATGGTAGGGGTATTTTTTCTGATGGTATTCACGCCATTCAAAAAATCCCGTTACTGGAATCAGACAGCGTTGTACCTTAATGGGAACCTTAAAGGATCTTTTTTCAAAAATGGTTTCAGATTTTGCATTCAGGTTGTTATTACTGAATTGCTGTGCCAGATCAGGATTTGGAGTCCACGAAGGAATCAGGCCCCAGCGAAGCAGCCGGAACTCTTTCGGATTATTCATTGACACCACCGGCCATTCGGGATGGCTGAATCCCGAAACAGAGTACAGGCTCTTTAAAGGGCCGAGTATAGCCGGATATGCGGGACCGAGAGCCTTCTCAAGAAGCTCGGGATCATGAATGGTGCTGGAGATATTATAACACATTTGTTTTTAACAACTCGGTTCTGATATATTTATCCAGAGGAATAATAGCGGATTTTAACTCTTTAGTTTTCTACCACTGAATCAGTCCTCAAATCATCCTTTGAAACCGACAGCTATAATGAAGTCACCGGTGCAGGCCAGGATGATACCATTGCAAGTCATCTGAATTATACAACCGTATATTTTTTATTCATCCATCCGGTGTAATCCAACAGGTAAGCGGGCTGCATGTATGAGATGTATTCCTGAATTATTTTTTATTCACCACCGCATTTTCAGCTTCCCGCCTTGATGTGATTCTGCGTGTTTCTTTCGAACGAATATCTTTTTGATAATATTTAGCCCAGGCATTGTTCAGGGAAAATACAATTTGTTTCCCCACCATTTTTTCAAGCCACAATGGAACAAAGAAATCCCTGCCGGCACGGAGATATTCATAATAATGGTGATCAGTGCAGGCTGCATCATTGTAGGAATGCCTGGCGGCAAAATCACCGCAAAAAGTAGCCCAGGGTAATCCAACACATCCCAACACAAAATGCAGCCATGGATTTTTTTCATCACGTGCAACGGTAGGAAGAAGGTCACGTGTAGTATCAATCCGTCCGGGCCAGAATTGAATGAATTCAAGGTCTGCCAGGTAGGGAAATTTTTCTTTAAAATGCTTTATTACCTTATCAATGACACGTGATGAATTCACGTCCTCTTTGGAAAAGGTAGTAAGCATGTCTCCACCACCCAGCAGAAGCCTGTTGGTTCCCAGCAACCGGAAGTAGGTATAGACCAAATCGGTATCCCAGCACTGGTATCTTCCTTCAGGAAACATGGTGGCGATTTTCTTTTCGTCCATAGGTTCGCTGACCGAAAGGAAAGTTTGTGCGTGATATACATTGTCTGCAAAATGGGTAAGGCTGTGTTGCAATTTATCTGCACAGAAAATAACCTGACCGGCCTTTACCGATCCTAAATGGGTATTCACCCGATGGTCTTCAATTTTTTCAACTTCTGATGATTCATAGATCTGTACATTATTTTCAAGCAATACTTTTTTAATCCCCTGACAGTATAGCAATGCATCAACACCAAAAGTTCCCGTATATCTTACACCACCCGAATAGGCATCTGAACCCAGGATACCTTTCAGGGACTCTTTGGTATAAAGTTGCTGGTCGAATTTCAATAATTTCCTGGATTCCACTTCTTCCAGAATATCCTGCCAACCGCCATTTCCTATACCCAGAAAGAGGCTGTCCTGAACCTGAAAGTCACAGTCAATTTTATGTTTGGAAATATGATTTGCCATCATCGAAACTCCCGTGGTAGCCACCTTCCAAAGGTCCGCGGCTCCTGTAATGCCAAACCTGCGGATAAGCTGGGCCAGTTCAAGTTCACTGTCGGGTGTCAGAAATCCGGCGCTTTTTCCGGAAGTATCACCGCCACAAATGTTTTTTTCAAGCAGCACGACCTTAAGTCCTTTATCCATCAGGGAAATAGCCGCAGAAAGTCCGGCAGCACCCGCACCAACAATAACAATGTCGGATTCGATATTTTGGGAAAGAGGAGGCTGCATCGACTCGTTCGTTCCAAGCAGTGTGGTAAACCACCAGTTTTGAAGTTTCATAACAGGAAATTAGAAAATATGTAACTAAAACTACAAAGTACAAATTACAGATGAAAATTTAATAATGAAATGTGAAAATACCACTGTAATCTGTTTTTCTTCATCCTATTTTAACCTTTCGTATGATGAAATCGGCAGGGGCTAATGGTGAATATTTTAATAAGGAGAACGGGATGAATTAAACAAGGATTTGCAGAAATCCTGGCGTGGAGACTTAGTAGGATTCAGAAAAAAATCCGTTATTGTTTATACCGTAACAAAAATACTGTCATCCATTAATTCTGATCCAATAAGATCCGCCGTGTTTTTCCACTCCCTGTAAATTGGTATGATCCCAGACAGGGCTAAGCAATTGGGAAAGTTCTTTGTCTTCTGAAATAAAATAATTTGGGAAAATAGTCTGGTATTTTTCAGGATTTGCAAGGAGAAACATGGCAAGGCCATACTGCTCGGAGTAAAATCTGTCGCACATAAACTGAGGATAGTCGTATGGGAGGTAAATATCATGAATATGGACAATTACGCCTTTCCTGAGACGTGGTAAAATTTCCAGAAAAAATACCGTTGAATCAGAATTAGGCAAAATCCTGTGAGAGTTGTCCACAAAAAGGATATCATTTTCATGGAGTTCGTCAACGATGGAATAGTCAATATCTTCAAATGGTTTCCTGATGATTTTATGGGCAAGATGGTCTATCTCCGTCCTGGGCATAGGATCAATGGAAATAATTTCAAAATCCAGCCCTTGTTCAGAACGGGCTTTGTACGCAACTTTTGTTGAATTTCCGGAGCCAATTTCGATATACTTTTTGGGCTTAAATTCCGATAACAGCGTGTAGATTCCAATTATATCCAGCCCGGGGAGGTATTCGTTATTCCAAACGGGTTTTGCAGGATCTTTTTCGAGCCGTGCATCTTTAATGGTCCAGAAACATTCTTTCAGTGACAGAGCCTTTTGAATCAGCGATTTGTATTGGCCGGACTGGTTCTCAATAATTTTATACAACTCAGGATGGGCTGGTTTCCCATGACCGTATCTTGGCTTGAAATGAACTTTGTATTCAAGAAAAAGGTTCTGATATTTTGGACTCAGGAAACGGTAAATTTGTTTTATCATAGAGGGATGTTTATCTTTTTAATCATCGGCTTTTATTCGTGATTGGCATTTATTTCAGGACACATTTCAGGTAATTTTCACAACCGGGGCTGACCTATTATATATACCGGGAAGTATGAATACTCCGGATCTAATTGCATGAGAGTAAAGGTATTGACAATCCGAAATAAAAAAACACGGCTTCATAAAAGGTTGTGGAGCATTTACGATATGCCTGAGGTGGAAATTAGACGAACGTTTGGTTTTAATCCGGCTACAAAATAAAGCAAAGGAAGACAGGAGTATCAATGATAAAAGCAATTTTCGGTCAGGAGTTTCATTGACCCTGGGTGTGAAGGTAGCTCAGTAAAGCAATCTGAATGCATTAAATACGGCCTGATGCAAAATCGTTGCATGATTCTCAGCAGGAAGATAATCAAAAAATACCCGTACATTTTTCCGGTGCACCTGAATGAGTTTGTCTGCAAGGATATTTGCTTCCACTTCCATTACATGTGGCGTTTGGGTGGGTGCCAGCCCTTCTTTTCCCACTCCAATGTAAATGGAGGTATTATCAAAATCTGCGATGGCTTTATGGAGGAGGGAACCATTGTCCCACCATAAGGAAGGACTTACAATGATATACCGGTCAAACAGCCGGGGCTTTTCAAATAAAATTTGCGTTGCCAGTAATCCGCCCAGGGATTGTCCGATGATCGTACGGGAATGGTTTGTTTTGAAGTTATTCCTGATATAGGGTTGCAATTCCTTTTCCAGGAATGAAATAAAATTTCCCGAAGATCCGCATGTCGGATTGTTTTTTTTGTCTTCCTCAACGGTAGTAGGAAAGGTGAAGTCCCGTCTTCTGTCAACTGTTGCAATACCTACCAGGATAGATTTTGGAATCTGCTGTATCCAGTCAAAACTGTCAAATTGCACCAGCCCCGCAATATGAATAAAATCTTCGTCTGCAGAGCCGTCCAATAAATATATGACTGGAAAATGAATCGTATCGTTTTCATTATACCCTTCCGGCAGGTAAATATTCAGGATTCTGTTTTCTCCCAGGATCGCTGAGGGAATTTCCTCAACCATCCCAAGAACAAATGGCCGTGGATAGTTAGCCGTGTCGGTACCAGTGACCTGCCCCGGGAGCCGTAGCGCTGATATAAGCAATAAAGTAATCAGGCAAATACTTTTCATGCGGATTTGTATGAATTATTGGAGTGAAATGGAACTCAATTCATCAGATTCCGGAATAACACTTCGGATTTCAGGCATCCGGAATTTCAGGCTCGACCAGATGAATCAGTTTTTCCAGTGATTCCTGCCATCCAAGGTAACACATTTCCGGTGGGATCATTTCGGGAATTCCTTCCTGGTTTATGGAAAGTTCGGTTCCGCAGGAGACCTTTTTGAAAGCGGCAGTTGTTATCATCTCCCCCTGTAACGCCGGATTGTCAAAGACATCGGTATTCTTGATGAGTTTGTCAGGAATAATTTCAAGGTACTTTCCGCCAAAGGAATGTGAGGAACCCGTTGAGAAATTGAAGAAGGACATGTTGTAAGATCCGCCTACCCGGAATTCGAAGTGATGTATGGTGCATAAAAATCCATAAGGAGGAAGCCAGCAGGCAAGCGCTTCCGGACTGGAAAATGCACGAAAGATTTTCTCAGGAGAGGTTTTAATTACCCTGTGAAGCATTATGGTGTTTGACATGATACAGGTGTTGGGGTGGTTTATGGTAAGGATCTCCGGTTTTTTCTCCCGGCTTGATACCCATTAAAGGTAAAGATAAGATTTGTGATCCGAACCTTAATGCACCCTGGTATTATCAGGGTAATACATACCGGATCACATCGTATTTTATCTCTACCGTGTACTTGTCGTTTCGCGCTTTGATAAAATCTGTAATTTCAGTAATGGCTGGAAAATCATCAGTTCCTGTATAGCACCTCGCATCATCAATCAGGATGATGTGATGCAGGGTTTTATCCTTTAAGACAGATTCCAGTTCTTCAAAAACCGGACACACCTTATCACCTTTGGCAGTAATCCCGGCAGAATAATGACCATCCAGCCAGAAAATGGCCGGCTCATGGATATCAGACATTAAACCGGCCAATACCTTTCCGCTATCACCCTGAATAATATGCACATTATTGTTGTTTTTAAACCTGTTCTTTGCCTTTTTATATAACTCCGCACTTAATTCAATGGAAAATATCTTTTTAAAATATTTTTTTTGTGCTTCAACCATAT
>JADZBN010000194.1 GCA_020852075.1 Bacteroidia bacterium | reverse complement strand
TTGGTTTGATATGGATGCTGTAACGAAGGAAATCACGAATGCTGGTTACAAGCTGGAGTTTGGAAATACCTATCTGAACCCGGAAAGCAATATCCGTATGGTACTGCCTGAAAAAACCAACTATTCATTTCCCAACATTGTTATTTTTAAGAATGATTAGACAAGGTTGAAAAGTTTGAACCTGCGGGCATCCATGGTACAGAATTCCTGAATGAATTTTGGAAAAACGCTTGTAAATCCGGCAGCCGGCCTGGTGGAAAAGATCTGGCTGCTGGAGTGATTATTGAATTCGTACAAAATGCTTTCGCCATATTGATTTTTCCGATTCGATCCGGAGGAAATAATGGCCCGGCGCCAGCGTCCGGATGGGGAGTGAGTTTAGTCCAGGCATTAATAAATCGTTTGTGAGGGAACAGATTCTGCCCTGAAGATCCAGGATACTGAACCGGACCGGGAACTCTGTGCTTTCCGGGATGAAAACAAAAATCAGTTCCCGGGCAGGTTGCGGATATACCTGAATTGGATTCCTGTCTGAAACTGCCGGAGGCATACCATGTATCAACGGCTGGCTGGTACACGTTGCCAGTTGCTGCCCGCTCATGAACCGGTCACGCGCAGGAATACTTCCGCTTCCCGGACTCAGGGGGCCCATTACCGGCCAGGTATAATTTTGGGGAAAGAAGGGAGGAGGAGCAACAAGGTAAAGGGAGCTGTCGTTCAGCGAGGATGTACCTGAAGGGGTTACGCTTCCGCGAATTGTATTTCCGTATTCAAAATGTCCGTTTCCCGTCAGGACATAATTTCCCATCAGAACATTTGTATTGGGAACATCATTACCCACAAAATTCTGTGAATCGGATTCCACCGTTCCCGAAGACATGAGGATTCCAAACAATTCCATACGATTCCGGAAGACGGTATTGAATGGCCCTGTCGGGCCCCAGGTCTGATCAATCTGAAAGTTTTGTACAATATTACCTTCGAAAAGATTGGCATAACTGAAATGTCCGTGCAGGGAAATATCTGCGCCATAGTTGGCGGGAAATTCACTCCGGTTGGGATCCGTGCTGTAATTGTACGCAAGCACATTTCCATTTGCACCGCATTGAAATGAAAAGGAATGCCGCAGGTGTTGCATGATATTATTTTCAATACGGCATTGTCCTGTATGCCTGAATAGAGTGATGCCGTATCCATGCGTGGAAACACCATCGTATTCATAAGCGTGGTGGATATAGCATCCGTTGACCGAAATATTGGAGCAGTTATCGGCTTCAAAATGGCTTCCGATGCTTTTTGAGCTTTCCACTCCGTGGATCCAGCAGTTTACCGCATAGTTCAGGTAGATATTAATGCATACTCCTGCATGGACACTGTCCTGCCTGGAAATTCCGAGACATTCCACACCCGATTCCCGGGCAGGATGAAAGGGCCTCAGCCGCGGATGCAACGATGCGTCGTACGTAATACGCAGTGGTTTGTCAATAAACAGGGTGTCACCTGAAACCGAGCTGACCTGAACAATTTGCCCTATGGACTGATCCGCCCATGCAACCGGTTGTGTATCCCAGGGGCCGTTATCTTCCAGCAGTTCAGCCCATGTTCCGGCAGCATATCCCGTGGTATCTGCGACGACTAGAAAGTTGTTGTTACGCATAGCACCGGAAACAACATCCGTAAAAGATCCATACGGGTCGCCGGTAATGTTCATACAATTCGCAATTGTACCACCAAGGTCAAACAAGAGTCGTGTCGAATCTGCTGTGGCTCCCTGAAGGATGATGCTGTCGGGTAAATTCAGGCTGCTGCGGATCACATAATCCCCCGGAGGGAAATACAGGATGCCACGCATGCCCTGGAGGGAATCCATGGCCGCCTGAATGAAGGGGAAGTTATCGGTCAGGCCGTCACCCACAGCACCGAAACCGGTAACATCCATAACGATGACGCCTGAGGGCAGTGCCGGCTCATAGCCTGAAATGGTCCAGTCGGTGGTACGAGCGGCAGGTATGATTTGGGGGAACGCCTGATAAGCAGAGAGTATCGCAGGAAGGAAAACTATGAGGAATCTCATACCTAAAAGTAAATAATTTCCTTAGAAAATATTTCTGAAAAAGGGCTTTTCGCTTAACCAAAAAATTTTCCAGAATATAAACAGGAAGAAACCTGTAAGGCACAAACAGGCCGTATCAGCCTTTGTTGCAAAACACTTCTTTTTACAAAGGCACAAAAAATTGAACCGGTAATCCGTCGCCGGGGGCGTCCTGATTATTTTCCGGGATCCTGTTTTTGAATCCGGATGGTATAGGTTACAGGCTTTTTCTCCGAACCCGGAGCGGTAATATTATATTTCACGGTTTGTTCTTCAGGTGCGGATTTTGAGGCTTCGTGCAGCTTGAAATGGATATTAATGGATTGATGAAATGTAACACGGAGTCCCATGTATTTTTTCTTGTTAAAATGCAGCAGCCCCACCAGTCGCATGGCTTCTTCATCACAGCCATAGCCGATACCATGTTTTACTTTTACCTCACTCACATTCCCAAATACGTCAATGTCAAACAACACAGTTACGGTGCCTTCCACTTTATTTTTCAGGGCTTCTTCGGGATAGATGAGATTACTTTTCACAAATTCATCCAGTGCTTTTTTCCCACCCGGGAAAGCAGGTTGACGGATAAAACTTTCGGGTCTGCGCTGATTTTTTTTCATAATGATAGTAACGCGAATTTATACAGGGGGTTTCTGTCCGCCGGCTATTTTCATGCCTTTTATCTCAAAACAAAAAAACCTGCCGATTGGGCAGGTTTTATGGCAGCAAACAGTTGCTTTTATTTCACTTTTCCGGCATAAGACCAGTCGCGGGTATCAATTTTTACTACCTCTCCGATATTCACGAAAAGCGGGACGTTGACGGTAGCGCCGGTTTCAACTTTGGCGGGTTTGAGGGTGTTGGTGGCGGTATCTCCTTTAACTCCGGGCTCGGTATAGGTTATTTCGAGTTCAACAAAAGTCGGGGGTTCGGCGAGTATGGGATTATCTTCTTCGAAAGCAATTTTTACCGCCATGCCTTCTTTCATGAGTTGTGCATTCTGTCCGAACATTTCTTTGGGTATATGTATCTGCTCATAGGTATCATTGTCCATAACCACCATGTGATCCCCTTCGGGATAAATGAATTGCATTTCTTTAAATTCTACCCTTGCAATTTCCACTTCTTCACCGGCCCGGAAACGGTTTTCCACGACTTTGCCCGTGCGGAGATTTTTCATTTTTGCCTGGTAAAATGCCCGGAGGTTACCTGGTGTACGGTGCATATATTCGGTAACCTGACATAATTCTCCGTTATATCTGAGAATGGTGCCCACTCTTACATCTCCTGTATCAGCCATATTGACGTTAAATTTTTTACGAAATGCAAAGGTACAGAAAAAACCGCTGATTTCCAAGAGTCAGGCTATTCCACGGGAGAGGGAAATACCTTCGGTTCAGACAAAATTACGGGTACAAAAGAACCCGTATCCGGGTCATCAAGTGCGTTTCAAAAAGCCTAATTTCGCAAACGATTTTATGACGCCGGTTCGATTCATCCTATCCCTGATTGCAGCATGTATTCTATCGTACCCGTCCGGTGCCCAGGATACCCTGCTCATCACCATCAACGGACATGCGTACAACAAGGCCAGTCCATCCGAAAGGCTGGAGGATCTGATGATCATAAACCTGTCCACTTCTCAGGGTATTTTCGGCAAAGCCGACGGAAATTTTTCCATCAGCCTGAACCGGAATGATACATTTATGGTGGCGTCAACCGGCTACGAGTTTCTGAGATATTGTTACCGGGATTCCACCGGAAGTATGTTCCGGCTGGAAGTGCCGCTGGCAAAACTGACTGTAAACCTGAAATCGGTGACCATATTTTCTCCCAGGGATTTGCAAAGCATATATAAAGACATTGAAAAGCTCGGGTATAATAAAAAAGATTATCAGATTGAAGGGGTTGATGCACTCGAAAGCCCCATCACGTTTTTGTATGAGGAATTCAGCAGGAGAGAAAGGCTGAAACGTCACAATGCTGAGTTAGTGAATGAAGACAAAAAAAGAAATCTGTTAAAAGAGTTGCTGGCCAATTATGTTGCGGGTGACATCATTTACCTGGACGATGCGGAATTTGATGATTTCATTGATTTCTGTGATGTGCCGGAGGAGTTCATGAAGCGTTCCACCCAATATGATTTTTGTATGTACATTAAGCATAAATTTGAATTGTACCGGCTGACACGGTCGTCCAAAAAAAATAAATCAGGCTGGTAACCCCGCTTTGTTCTGATTCAATGTGCTGCATTAAAATCGCCTGTATGTCCTGATCAGGGCAGTTACCGGGGCACAGGGGCATTTCTGAGAGGAGATTGCAGGCCTTTCAAGAAAACAGGAAGTATGTCTGGCTCACCGGTTTATTTTCAGTTCGCCTTCCCACTTACTGACCACTGCAGTGGCGACAGCATTCCCTGCGACATTTACCGCAGACCTGCCCATATCCAGGAGCCAGTCAATGGCAAGGATCAGGGTAAGGCCTTCCTGCGGTATATTAAAATAGCCGAGCATACCTGCGATGACCACCAGGGAAGCCCTGGGAACACCTGCCATGCCTTTGCTGGTAACCAACAGCATCAGCATCATCGTAACCTGCTGACCGATAGTGAGCGATATACCATAAGCTTGTGAAATGGAAAGTGTGGCGAAGGTCATATACATGATGGAGCCGTCGAGATTAAAGGAGTAACCAAGGGGCAGGACAAAACTCACAATCCGGTTGGGGCAACCGTGACGTTCCAGGGCAAGAATCGTTTTTGGCATGGCAGCCTCACTGCTTGCTGTGGAAAATGCGAGCAGCATGGGTTCCTTCAGATGTCCGAGAAGCCTGAAATAGGGGATTCCAAGCACGGTACACAATAAAAACAGGATACCAAAAATGAATATGGCAAGACCGCCAAAGAATGCCAGTACGATCTGCATATATCCTGAAAGAATGCCAAGTCCTTTTGATGCAATAACCGATGCAATGGCACCAAAGACTGCAAAAGGGGCGAAGAGCATTACATAGGAGGTTACCTTCAGCATGATATGGGATACGCTGTCGAAAAATTCAACGACTATTTTCCCCTTTTCGTGTAAGGCAGCCGTTGCCACACCGAAAAAAAGCACGAAAATGATAATGGGCAGTATCTGATTGCGTGCCATGGAATCGGCAATACTTTCGGGGAATACGTGCATGATAAACTCCCTTGCATCAAATGCGTGTGGCTCAATGGATGCGGAAGAAACGAGCCCGGCATCACTGAGAGCCGCACCGGGTTTGAATACATTCACAATGACAAGCCCGAGAATAAGTGCAACCAGTGTAGCACCTGTGAAGTAAATCATTGTTTTCAGTCCGATTCTGCCTACCGTTTTAAAATCTCCTGCTTTGGCAATGCCTGTAAGCAGCAAAGAAAATACCAACGGTGCAATTATCATTTTAATGAGCCGCAGGAAAATATCGGAGAGTATTTCCATGTTTTGTGCAAAGGGTTGGATATCCTGTGCATCGGGCCAGTTGTGGCGGTACCATGCACCGAGCAGTATGCCCAGTATCAGGCCGGCAATGATTTGTTTTGTCAGGTTGATTTTTCTCAGCATAAAGGTTCTGAAGGTTCGAAAATAATCAGGGATTGTTCAGTATCCGCCATCCTTTTGGAAAATAATTATTGCTTCGCGCATTTAGGATTTTCATCCAGCCCAGGTTAAACCCTCTGAAACGTGCCAGGCACCAGCCTTTACCGGCATTTTGAGGATATACAGGTTCGCCGCGGAGGTATTGGATGGCTTCCTTTTCTCCGAGTTCTGCACAGGGTATTTCCTGACTGATGGAAGTGGACAGAGCCAGCTCGGCCGAAGGAATGAAGGTTCTTCCTTTCAGATCCCCCATATAAACACCCGCCTGCCTTACCAGCAGGTGTTTCGCAAGCAGAGGAAGGTCTTTCAACACAGATTCGGAAAGAGCATGAATGCGTTCGCCTTTTTTTATCTGAACAAGCTCCCGGCTGTCGCTGAGGTATCCCTCTGTAAGCGGATCCTGAAACCTCCGGAAGTCATTCTTTACCGCTTTACATCCAAATACTTCGGTTTCCTTTCTTTTCAGGACGGCAAAAAATAATCCTTCACCTGAAATTCTGTGAGGATAAAAGCGACATCCTGTTTCACTGACGGCAATACCGGGAAAGACAGGGAGTTGAACTACGGATTCAAATTCTCCGCTATCCAGCAGCTTTTCCACCTGCAATTCATTTTCTCCGGTTTCGAAAGTACAAGTACTGTACACAAGATACCCGCCTGGTTTTACACATTTTGAAAGGTGCTTGAGAATTGCCGACTGCCTGAGGGAGCATTTTTCCACTTGTTGCGGACTCCACTCTTCTGCAGCAGATGGATCACGACGGAACAATCCTTCCCCGCTGCAGGGGGCATCTGCCAGCACCAGGTCAAAATGATCCTCCAGCAGCGCGAATGATTGTGGATCATTTTGGGTTACAATGACGTCGGGTGAACCCCACCTGGCCAGGTTTTGCCTTAGTACGGAGTTGCGGGATGAGATGATTTCATTGGAAACAAGGAGGCTTCCCGGGGGCATCATGGAAATCAGGTGGGTGGATTTGCCGCCGGGAGCTGCACAGGCATCCAGCAGGCGAAGTGGCCTCATGCCGGTAAAGAGGAATTTAAAAATAGATTCCAGGAACATAGAACTTGCTTCCTGTACATAGTAGGTTCCGGCATGAAACAGGGGATCCAGGGTAAACGAAGGCCTTGAAGGCAGGTAATATCCGGAGGAACACCAGGGTACTTTCCTGCCGGATTCAATATGCAGGGAATATTTGAACGGGTTCACCCTGATTGACACCGGAGCGGGTTCATCCATTGCATGAAGGAATGCCTCATACTCCTGTCCGAGCAGGGCCTTCATGTTATTTAAGAATGCACCGGGGAGTGGCATGGATGGGAATTTCCTGAATGGCTGCGGTACAAGGTACTGAGGAAATTTTTTCCGGCAAGAGAAAGGGGATGGAAGACGGGATTCTTTTCCGGTTCTGAATTCAGAAATTATCCGGGTCCGGAACAATATCCGTTTTGTATTTTTACCATGCTAACTTCGTGCATGTGCTGATCAGAAAAATCCTCTTCGCTTTAATGTTGCTGCCTGTGGTACTGATTATGGATTCATGCAGGGAATCTGCAAACAGGGATGAAGGCAATAAATCCTGGCAGCCCGACACTGTATTGATGGTTGATAATCCGGGGGAGTATTTCCTGGACAGCCTTCAATTGGTAACATACATGCGTGATCACAGGCTTTCGCCGGAAGACTCCGCTTCTATTATTTCATTCTACCTGGCGAGAAAATACCGTTATGCCTGGATTAATAAGGATGGGCTTGAAGAGCATGCCCGCTACCTGATGAATGCATTGAAAAACGCACGATCCGAGATACCCGGAGACACTGTCCGGTTACCGGAAAACTCACAGGAGATCTTTGATTCTCTCAGCAATACTACCATTCACCTGGGTTTCAAAGCGCCGCGGCTTGGACAACTGGAATTGTCGCTTACGGAAGCGTACTATGACTATGCAAGGCGTGCCTATACCGGTCTTCCCGGGGATCAGATCAAAAGTCTGGATTGGTTCATTCCTCCCAAAAAATTCAGCGGTAACCAGTGGCTTGATTCACTTCTTTCAGGTCCTCCAGAAAAAATTGCAGGCAATGAGCCCTTGTATTATATGTATGACAGGCTGAGAAAGGAATTGTACCGGTATCATGGAATTCTTTCAAACGGAGGCTGGATTTCAGGATTTGATCCCTCACAACGGTTCAGCCCGGGAGATTCATCGCAGGATATTGGAAGGATTAAAAAGGATCTTTTTTTACTGGGAGATTTGACGGCCGGGGATACTTCGGATATTTTTACCCCTGAACTGGGAAGGGCCATTGCATCTTTCCGGGACAGAATGGGCCTGCCGAAAGGTACACAGGCGGACAGCCTTTTGTTGAATGCACTGAATGTTCCTCTTCAGGATCGCATCCGAAAAATCCTGCTGAATATGGAAAGGTGCCGCTGGCTTCCGGTACGGCCTCCCGGCGAATACATTGTGGTGAATCTTCCTGAATTCGCCATGCACGTGTATGATGGAGATTCTGCATTATGGAGTTGTGATGTAATCATTGGAAAAGCGACAATGAATACGGTGATATTCACCTCGGAACTGAAAAATGTTGTGTTCAGCCCTTATTGGTATATACCGGAAAATATCCTTGCAAAGGAAACCCTGCCTGCCCTGAAAAAGAATCCCGGCTACCTTAACAAAGAGCACCTTGAGGTCGTAACACGTACCACCCTGCGAAAACGGGTGAATCCGGATACCATTTCCTGGAAACATTACACCGCCGCAGATTTTCCTTATTCCATCAGGCAAAAACCGGGGAAGGACAATTCCCTGGGATATGTGAAATTCCTGTTTCCCAATGAGTACGATATTTATTTTCATGATACTCCTTCGCGCGGCCTGTTTAAAAAGGAAGAGCGCGCATTCAGCCACGGGTGCATCAGGATTTCAGAGCCATTCCGGCTTGCCAGTTTCCTGCTGAGGGATCAGGAGGGATGGGATTCACTAAGAATACGGAAGGCGATGTACAGTGGCCGGGAACAGTATGTTCGCATTACCCGGAAGATACCGGTGTATATTCTGTACCTCACGGCATGGGTGGATGAGACCGGCAAACTGAATTTCAGGAAGGATATTTACCATCACGACGAAAGGCTGGAAAAGGTATTGTTTTCAGAACCGGAAACAACGGGTACAGATTCCGTCAGTTCCGTGTCCGTACACGAAAACTGATACAGGTACGGCTGTATTGCAGGGTCGTAAACCGGCTGTTTCAGGCTTTATTTTTTACCTTTAGCCCGTCACAAAATTCCCTTTTTAATGGAAATACCCAAAACCTATGACCCGACCCGTGTAGAAGAAAAATGGTATTCATACTGGATGGAGAAGGGCTTTTTCAGGAGTGTCCCCGATGACCGGGAGCCTTATACCATTGTGATACCACCCCCAAATGTAACGGGAGTGTTACACATGGGACATATGCTCAACAATACGATCCAGGATGTTCTGATCCGCCGTGCCAGGATGCTGGGTAAAAACGCCTGCTGGGTTCCGGGTACCGACCATGCTTCTATTGCGACTGAAGCAAAAGTGGTATCCATGTTACGCGAGAAAGGTATTAAAAAAGGAGACCTGAGCAGGGAAGAATTTTTACGGTATGCCTGGGAATGGAAGGAAAAATACGGAGGCATTATTCTGGAACAGTTGAAGAAACTTGGCGCAAGTTGCGACTGGGACAGAACCCGCTTCACGATGGAGGAGGATCTCAGCGCTGCAGTGATTTCCGTATTCATTGATCTTTTTGAAAAGGGGTACATATACCGGGGCGCACGGATGGTAAACTGGGATCCTCAGGGAAAGAAAGCACTGAGTGATGAAGAAGTCATTTACAAGGAAGTAAATTCCAAACTTTATTATGTCCGTTATCCTCTGGTTGATGCTTCTCTTGCTTCTCAACTGCGGGAATCAGAAAGCGCGTGGGAAATCAGCGAAAGGGAATGGAGGGTTGCAACCGGCGGGAAGAATTATTCGGGCGAACGGTTTATTTCAATTGCTACCGTACGGCCTGAAACCATTCTTGGTGATACAGGAGTGTGTGTGCATCCCGAAGATGAGCGATACAGGAACCTGAAGGGGATGTTTGCTGTGATTCCTCTTGTAAACCGGCCTGTCCCTGTCATATTTGACGAATATATTGACATGGAATTCGGAACGGGAGCGCTGAAGGTCACGCCCGCACACGACATCAACGATTACAATTTAGGACTGAAACACGGACTGGAAGTCATTGACACCATTGCGGATGACGGAACCATGAGTGCAGCCGCCACATTTTATGTTGGGGAAGATCGCTTTGCAGTAAGAAAAAAAATTTCAAAGGACCTGGCGACTACGGGTAATATCTTCAGGGTGGAGGACTACAGAAACAAGGTGGGGTATTCCGAGCGTACCGATGCCGTCATTGAACCAAAACTGAGTATGCAATGGTGGCTGAAGATGGAAAGGGTGTCAAAGCCGGCGCTCGAAAATGTGCTGAACGGAAACATCACCCTGATTCCCGAAAAATTCATCAGCACATACAGGCACTGGATGGAAAACGTACACGACTGGTGTATATCGCGTCAGCTTTGGTGGGGTCAGCGGATACCAGCCTGGTATGCACCGGGGGGAGAATTTTCAGTATGCAGGACCGCGGAGGAGGCTGTAAAATCATTTGCAGCCAGGAATATTAAGGTCAGTGCGGACATGCTGAAACAGGACGAGGATGTGCTCGATACCTGGTTTTCGTCATGGCTCTGGCCGATCAGTGTATTTGACGGATTTAAAAATCCGGATAACAGGGACATCTCCTATTATTACCCCACCAATGACCTGATCACTGCTCCTGAGATTCTTTTCTTCTGGGTAGCCCGGATGATCATTGCCGGTTACGAATACCGGAATGAAAAGCCCTTCAGCAATGTTTACCTGACAGGAATTGTCAGGGACAAGCAGGGTAGAAAAATGTCAAAGTCGCTGGGTAATTCGCCCGATCCCCTGGACCTGATCCAAACATACAGTGCGGATGGGGTAAGGGTGGGAATGTTGCTGAGTTCACCGGCAGGAAATGACCTGCTGTTTGACGAATCCCTTTGCGAGCAGGGCAGGAACTTTGCCAATAAAATATGGAATGCTTTCCGGCTGGTAAGAGGCTGGTCGGCAGATACATCCCTGAAACAACCTGTTCATTGCGCGTCAGCCGTCGCCTGGTTTGCATCAAGGTATCGTGAACAGCTTGCGGTTATCAATGACCATTATGCAAAGTACAGGATCAGCGATGCACTGATGGCAACTTACAAACTGATATGGGATGACTTCTGTTCCTGGTTCCTTGAGATCATCAAGCCCGAATTTGTGAACGGACAACCCTTACCGGTGGACACTGCCACCTACGAAGCTACCATTGGCTTTTTTGAAGACCTGCTGATTGTTGTTCATCCGTTTATGCCATTTATTACGGAAGAACTCTGGCATTACCTTGCGGACCGGAAACCACTGGATTGTGTAATGGTTGCCAATTGGCCTGTGACCGGCATTCCGGATCGCCGGTTGCTTGCTTCATTTGAAACTGCCTCTGATATTGTTTCCCAGGTCAGGAATGTCCGGATGCAACGGAATATATCTCCCAGGGAAAAACTGGAATTGTACATCCGTTCGGATGTTCCGGTGGATGCCCGGTTTGAGCCGGTGATCGCACGGCTGGCGAATCTTTCAACGATTTGTTATACCAGGGATAAACTGGATAAGGCGGTGAGTTTTCTTGCAGGTAAACTGGAATGTTTTATCCCGGTTTCCGGCGGTTTTGACGTGAAGGCGGAGAAAGAACGGCTCATGAAGGAACTGGATTATAACCGCGGGTTCCTTCATTCGGTGCAGGGGAAACTGGCCAATGAACGATTTGTTGCCAATGCGAAACCGGAAGTAGTGGAGAACGAAAGAAAGAAACAAGCGGATGCAGAGGCAAAAATCCGGGCGTTGGAGGAACAACTTGCGGGCCTGAACTGAGGCATCCCTGTTTATTTCCATAATGAAGAAAATCCTCAGAATTACCGGTTGGCTTTTTCTCGGATTTCTTGCAATTCTTGTTATCTGGTCCGCCCTGAATTACAAACTGGTCGGCTACGGGATTCAGCAGTTCAGGGGACAGTGGCATATCGTGAGCAGTTCCGTACCTCTCGACAAGGTGCTGGCTGACCCTCAGGTTCCTGACAGTATTAAGGAAAAAATCCGGTTTATCAGGGACGTTGCGGTATTTGCCATGGATTCTCTCGGACTTAAACCCACGCCGAATTATACTACCTATTATGATCAGAAGGGGAAACCGGTATTGTGGGTATTGACAGCCAGCGAAGCCTTCAGGATTAAAGCGGTCAACTGGCATTTCCCGGTACTGGGAGATGTTTCCTACAAAGGTTTCTTTAATTATGACAATGGCCTGAAGGAAGACTCTTCGCTCCGAAGTCAGGGTTATGATACCGATTATGGAGAGGTGAGTGCATGGAGTACGCTGGGCTGGTTTAAAGATCCTGTCCTTTCAGGTATGCTGAACAGGAGCCGGGGCAGGCTTGCGGAACTGATCATCCATGAAATGACACATGCAACACTGTATGTAAAGAGTAGTGTGAACTTTAACGAGAATCTGGCCAGCGTAATCGGTGAGGCGGGTGCAAGGCAGTTCCTTTCTGTGCGATATGGTAAGGATTCGGACGTGCTAAGAAACTATGAATTTCAGGAAGAGGATTATAATACATTCAGCCGCTTCATGCTTACAGGGAAAGAGCGGCTGGATTCGCTGTATAATCATACAGGTAGCCTGGATAGGAGAAAGAGGTCAGATCTCAAGCAGGCCATGATAACTGCTATTGTCCGGTCACTGGATACACTGTCATTTCATAATCCTGAACGTTATTGCAATTTGTAT
>JADZBN010000193.1 GCA_020852075.1 Bacteroidia bacterium | reverse complement strand
AGAAGTCCGGTTGAATGATGCCGGCCGGAATTTCAGAGACCATACATTTTATCTTAGCCAGTACTACCATCTTTCGTCCGGAAAAGACTCCCTGGCGAAATCACGGATCGGGATTTTTCAAAAGACCACTTTTACCAGCGGATCGGACACCTATTATGATCAGTCGGCTGACAGTTCGTATTACCAGCATTATTATGAAAGTGGCGTAACTTATGATTCCCTTCATTTCTATGACCTTCGAAACCGGGCCGGATTTATTCTGTTTCCGGATGATCTGGGTAAAAACCGGTTTTGCGGAGAGGCCGCAATTGAGCACAGATGGCTTACCTCAACAGGTGTTTCAGACACATCCCTGCAAACTGTCTCCCTTTTCACTGAGATGAGACTTAATGGCGACAGTTCCCAATTCAAATCCGGTGTAGCAGGATATTATTGTATCACAGGGAAATCCAATGGTGATTATTCATTGCGGGCAGAAGTTGAATCACCCGAATTATCCATGGGACGTGTGCAGGTTTCTGCTGCATTCATTTCAAAGCAACCAGATCTGTATTTCAATCAATACCACAGCAACCATTTCAAATGGAATCACTCATTTAAGAACAGCCGTGTAATTTCTGCGAAAATTATGTATATCCTGCCCGAATTCAGATGCACCTTTTCGGGAGAAATCAGCCAACTGTCCAAATACCTGTACTTTGGTGAAGACGCCAATCCCCAGCAATATTCCGGAGATATCCGCATTATGAAGGTAATGCTGATTAAGAATTTTACATTCCGGTGGCTTCATCTGGAAAATGAAATATATTTTCAACAGATCAATCAGAGAACCATCCTTCATCTCCCCGGCTGGGTTACATCAAATTCCCTGTATTCCGAGCATCTTTTGTTCCGTAAAGCCCTCGTCTCACAATTTGGTTTCAACCTTCATTATAATTCCTCCTACCGGTCCGACCGGTTCATGCCGGCAACAGGAATCTTTTATCTTCAAAACGATTTCATGGTCAAAGGATATCCTGCAGTAGATCTTTTTTTAAACCTCAAGATAAAGACTGCACGCCTGTTTTTTAAAATTGAAAACATCGGAGCCGGAATAACAGCGAATAATTACTTCATGGAGCCCGGTTATCCGATGCCCGGGAGGGTGTTTAAACTGGGTGTCAACTGGAGTTTTTACGACCTTTAGAACTCAGGTTTTCTGTTTCTTTTTCTTTGCTGCGGGGAATAAAATGTTGTTCAGGATCAGCCGGTAACCCGGAGAATTCGGATGCAGGGAAAGATCCGTTGGAGGATCCCCTACCTGATGCTGATAATCCTCAGGATCATGGCCTCCATAGAACGTCCAGGTACCTTTTCCGTACTCACCGTGTATATACCGGGCCTCATTTTCTGCTTTGGTTTCTCCCATAATCAGGACGCCAGGCTTAATGAATTTCTCTCTGAATGCCGTGGTTTGTCCCATAAAACCTTTGATGACCTGGGTATGATCCTGGCATAACATGGTAGGTACCTGATCCCATTTGGCAGAAAAGTCGAAGAGTGTAAAAAAATCTTCGGTACGCGGGATCTTCCTGGCAGGAGGCTGGTTGTCAATATCACTGAATTCGTATTCGTACGGATTGGTACTAAGTTTAAAATTCCGGAAGGCAAAGCAGTTGTCATAATCGAGCTTGCTGTTCATCTGGGGATCTGCGGGGTCACCATCAAACATTGATTCACAAATATCCACACCATCGGCAGCCAGTGCAATATCATAGGTATCTGTAGCCGAGCACATGGCAAAAAGGTATCCACCTCCCGAAACAAAATCGCGGATTCTCTTTGCCACAGCAAGTTTCATCTGGGAAACCTTGGCGAAGCCCAGTTTCCTGGCCATTTCCTCCTGAGTGCGTTGGTCTTCCTGGTACCAGGCTGTATTGTGATAGGCCGCATAAAACCTCCCGTATTGACCCGTAAAGTCCTCGTGGTGGAGATGCAGCCAGTCGTAGAGGGGCAATTTTCCACCGATTACATCTTCATCATAAACAACATCATAAGGAATTTCGGCATACGTAAGGGCCAGTGTAACGGCATCATCCCAGGGCATCTTATTTTTAGGTGAGTACACTGCCACCTTTGGCGCTTTCTCAAGCTTGACCACGTCCATATTCACTTCCGGATTAGCTATTTCACTGATTATGGATGCGGCCTGAACATCTGCGATGATTCTGTAACTCACGCCCCGTATGGAGCATTCCTGTTCCAAACGTGGATTATCATCAAACAAAAAACTCCCGCCTTTGTAATTCAACAGCCATTGCACATTCATTTCATGCTGCAACACGAAATAGGCGATTCCGTATGCTTTCAGGTGATTGGTCTGAGAGTCATCCATAGGAATAAGAATGTATGCCGCCATGGCCCTTGTTGCGGCAATACACAGCAATACGGAAATAATGAAGGTTTTCTTCATACTGCAAAATTAAACGAAATAAATGAAGGGAAATTGAACACCTGAGAAACCTGATTCCTTCATTAACAGAAGGCCAAATCAGATATCCAGTTTCATTTGGGACTTTTTCCTGTCACCGGCCTTTTTTTCCATGTCTTTCAGTATCCGGTT
>JADZBN010000192.1 GCA_020852075.1 Bacteroidia bacterium | reverse complement strand
TCCACATATTCCACAACACCTTCACCTTCGGCGTTGATCAATACGCGTGAATCCCGTGCCACCAGGCCTTCGAGTCCGGTTCCGACTATCGGTGCCTCCGGGCGAAGCAGGGGAACCGCCTGTCGCTGCATGTTTGAACCCATGAGAGCCCGGTTTGCATCATCGTGTTCCAAAAATGGAATCAGGGATGCAGCAATGGAAGCAATCTGATTAGGAGCGACATCAATCAGGTCAATCTTCCCGGGTTCAACCACAGGGAAATCGCCTTCATAACGGCTTTTAACTTTTGTATCTTCAAAGTTCCCGTTATCACTCAAACCCGCATTGGCCTGGGCAATCACCTTGCTGTCTTCTTCTTCTGCTGTAAGGTAAACAACAGGTTTATCCACATCCACCCTGCCATCTGTAACGGTCCGGTAAGGTGTTTCAATAAATCCAAGGTTATTGATTTTTGCGTAAACGCAGAGCGAGGAAATCAGACCGATATTAGGTCCTTCGGGCGTTTCAATGGTACACAACCTCCCGTAGTGGGTGTAATGGACATCTCTGACCTCAAATCCCGCACGTTCCCTGGAAAGTCCTCCGGGTCCAAGTGCTGAAAGCCGCCGTTTATGGGTAATCTCCGCGAGCGGATTGGTCTGATCCATGAATTGGGACAATTGGTTGGTTCCAAAAAAGGAATTGATCACGGAGGAGAGTGTCTTGGCATTGATCAGGTCAGATGGTGTGAACACCTCATTGTCCCTGACGTTCATTCTTTCACGAATGGTCCTGGCCATCCTTGCGAGGCCGACTCCAAACTGGGAAAAAAGCTGTTCTCCGACTGTCCTGACACGGCGGTTGGAAAGGTGGTCAATATCATCCACCTCAGCCTGTGAATTTATCAGCTGAATCAACTGACGGATGATCTCAATAATATCCTGCTTGGTAAGGACGCGAATATCCTCCTCAATCTGAAGCCCGAGCTTTTTATTGATTCTGTAACGGCCGACATCACCCAGGTCATACCTTTTATCCGAAAAGAATAGTTTATCAATAATCCCTCGTGCAGTTTCTTCATCTGGTGGCTCTGCATTTCTGAGCTGGCGGTAAATATGTTCGACCGCTTCCTTCTCGGAATTTGAAGTGTCCTTCTGAAGGGTATTATAAATTATTGCGTAATCATTTGTATTGACATCTTCCTTGTGCAGAATTATGGATTTTACACCGGAATCCAGTATCATATCAAGATGCTGGTCTTCAATGACCGTTTCACGCTCAATGACTACTTCATTACGCTCTATGGAAACCACCTCACCTGTATCTTCATCTACAAAATCTTCCACCCATGATTTAAGAACCCTGGCCGCAAGTTTCCTGTTGAGTGCATTTTTAATGCCGGTCTTGGTAACTTTAAATTCATCAGCAAGTCCAAAGATTTCAAGAATCTCCTTGTCCGTCTGATAACCAATGGCACGCAGGAGGGTAGTTACCGGAAACTTCTTCTTACGGTCAATATAAGCGTACATCACATTGTTGATGTCGGTTGCAAATTCAATCCAGGAACCTTTGAATGGAATAACCCTGGCGGAATAAAGCTTGGTTCCGTTTGCATGCCTGCTTTGGCCGAAAAATACACCCGGAGACCGGTGGAGTTGGGAAACAACAACACGTTCCGCTCCATTGATCACAAAGGTGCCTTTGGGAGTCATGTAGGGTATGGTACCGAGATAAACATCCTGCACGATGGTTTCAAAATCTTCGTGTTCGGGATCGGTACAATACAGTTTTAATTTTGCCTTCAGCGGTACGCTGTAGGTCAGACCCCTCTCGATACATTCCTCAATGGAATATCTGGGGGGATCAATAAAATAATCCACGAATTCAAGAACGAAGTTGTTTCTCGAATCCGTTATTGGGAAATTTTCATTGAAGACCTTAAAAAGGCCTTCCTTCTGACGGTTGTCAGAAGTTGTTTCAAGCTGGAAAAAGTCCTGAAATGATTTCAGTTGAACATCCAGAAAGTCAGGGTAATCAATTGTATGCTTGCTTTTAGCAAAGCTGATCCTTTTATTCGGGGAGATGGTTATGGACACGGTTAGAGGATTTAAGTAATTGAATTTGGTTTAATGAAGCGTGAAATCCGCCAGATAATACCGCCTTGCAAAAAATGGATATAGACCAGTCCCGGTTTAATCCGGGAAAGGTCTATAAATTACGCCTGGACAGATGCCCTTTTCTTACTTAAGTTCAATCTCCGCCCCTGCTTCTTCAAGTTGTGTTTTAATGGAATTGGCTTCATCCTTGGAAATTCCTTCTTTCACCGGTTTCGGAGCGCCATCAACAAGATCTTTGGCTTCTTTAAGGCCGAGTCCGGTTATTTCTTTTACAAGTTTCACGATGTTCAGTTTGGCACCACCCGGAGCTTTCAGGATAACATCGAAGGTAGATTTTTCGGCAGCAGCGCCACCACCATCACCTCCGCCTGCAGCCGGAGCAATTGCCACTGCTGCTGCTGCCGGTTCGATTCCATACTCATCCTTAAGGATTTTTGCAAGTTCATTGACTTCCTTCACTGAGAGGTTAACAAGCTGCTCAGCGAATGTTTTAAGATCTGCCATTGTTATTGAGGTTTAAATTGTTTTAGATTTCTGATTTTACTGATATGTTGGATTTGGAAGCATTCAAAATTGAGGAACTATTTCCGGTTAATTGGGACGTTCCGAGAGGGTTTTAATGATTCCGGCCAGTTTACCACCTCCGCCTGACAGGGCAGAAATTACATTTTTGGCAGGAGACTGTAACAGGGCAATAATGTCACCAATGAGTTCATTCTTTGACTTCAGGCTGGCGAGCATGTCAAGCTGATTATCCCCAAGGAAAATGGCAGTTTCAACCCACGCTCCTTTGAGAACAGGCTTATCGGAGGCCTTACGAAAATCCTTTATAAGCCTTCCGGGTGCATTACCGGTTTCTGAAAACATCAGGGCGCTTGTACCTTTCAGCGACTGGAAGATGTCACGATACCCATCTGCATTTTTCCGTTCCATTGCTTTCCGGATAAGTGTATTCTTTGCTACCAGCATTTTCACGCCTTTATTAAAACACAACCGGCGAAGATCATTCGTCCTGGAAACCGTAAGTGACGAAGTATCCGTGATGTATACATTGGGGTATTTATCAAGCAGTTCCGCGATCTCACCGATGATCACGTCCTTTTCTTCTCTTTTCATAGTAATTTTTTTAAGGATTTAATGTATCAACGGCTTATACCAGGGTTTTGGTATCAATCTGAACTGAGGGACTCATGGTACTTGACATATACACGCTGCGGAGATAGGTTCCCTTTGCAGATGAGGGCTTTAGTTTGACAATAGTATGAAGCAACTCGTTTGCATTTTCTTCAATCTTTTTTGCATCGAAGGATACCTTACCGATGGAGGCATGAATAGAACCCTGTTTGTCCACCTTAAAATCTCTCTTTCCTGCTTTTACCTCTTTTACCGCTTTTCCGATTTCAAGTGTTACCGTACCTGTTTTGGGATTTGGCATGAGATTACGGGGGCCAAGAACCTTCCCGAGTTTACCTACCTTACCCATAACACTGGGCATGGTGATAACCACATCCATATCAACCCAGCCCTGTTCGATTTTCTGGATAAACTCATCGAGGCCAACAAAGTCGGCACCGGCTTCTCTGGCTTCTGCTTCTTTGTCAGGGGTACATAAAACCAGAACGCGAACCATCTTTCCGGTTCCGTGAGGTAATGTTACCACACCTCGAACCATTTGATTGGCTTTTCGAGGATCAACACCCAGTCGGATACTCAGGTCAACCGAAGCATCGAAGCGGGTGGTGGTAATGTCTTTAACGACCTTTGAGGCATCTGCCAGATTATACACCCTGGTCTGGTCAACTTTTGTCAGGGCCTGTTTTCTTTTTTTAGAAATCTTTGGCATTGTATGTTACATGTTGAAGTTCAAACGGGATTGATGGGATCGCACCCTCCTTCTGTTATATTCTTCGTTTATTAACAATCAGAATGGCCGGTTACCTTCGACATTGATTCCCATACTGCGGGCGGTACCGGCAACCATACTCATTGCGGATTCGATGGTAAAACAATTCAGATCCGGCATCTTGATTTCTGCAACTTTTCGCACCTGATCCCAGGTTACACTCCCTACTTTGGACCTGTTGGATTCCTTGGAACCGCTTTTAATTTTTGCCAATTCAAGAAGCTGTACAGCAGCCGGCGGGGTTTTGATAATGAAATCAAATGACTTATCCGTGTAAACCGTTATAATTACCGGCAGAACTTTTCCGGCCTGATCCTGGGTGCGGGCGTTAAACTGCTTACAAAATTCCATAATGTTTACACCTTTGGCTCCAAGCGCGGGACCAATGGGCGGAGCAGGATTTGCTGCACCGCCTTTAACCTGTAATTTGATGTATGTTGCTATTTCTTTTGCCATGATCGGATAATT
>JADZBN010000191.1 GCA_020852075.1 Bacteroidia bacterium | reverse complement strand
ATTTTGCATACATACGTTCGTTTCGGTGGTCACGGAAAAGGTCCCACTCTTATCTACTGTTATGCTTTGTGTGGTTTGACCGTTTGACCACAGGTAACTGTTCGCAGCCGTAACGGACAGGGTAACCTGGTTTCCCGAACAAAATATGGTTGGCCCACTGGCAGAAATTACCGGTGCCGGGCCGCCATTGGTCACGGTCACCGTAACCGGAAGGGAAGTTGTGACATTTCCCAGTCCGTCGGTAATTGTCACAGTAAATGTACCTGAGGTATCTACCACAATGGAAGAGGTGGTTTGTCCGCCCGGACTCCACAGATAGCTTGCACCGGTACTACCGGTCAGCGTCACATTCCCGCCGCTGCAAAACGAAAGCGGCCCATTCCAGCTAATCGCAGCATTGGCAAAACTCGCCTTGGGCATCAGAGAATACAGGAACCACTGGAACCCAGTCAGGGTAACGTATTCCTGTACCTCCGGAGTATCTGCCAGTTTATGATAGTAATAGGTCTGATAGGGCTGGGTGAGCGGATGGGTCATGAGCCATGTTCCCATATAGATGGATTCGGATGAAAAAATCGGCATTACTTCAATGGGCACATGGGCGCTTGCAATATCCCGAACCCTGCTCTGTGTATATTGATAAACATCGGAATCATCGGGACGGTACGCATGAAGAAGAATCCTGTCGGCTTTTTGGGCAATGGCCTGCATCTGACCTCTGTTGGGCCAGCCGAGGTAAATTTCCGACATCACGCCTGTGGTATCCGCAAGTGAATCAATTAGTGTGAATTGCTGCATGGCAAAAGTAAATGCACCGGCAGTATCGGCGGTTAGTCCGTTTGGTATCAGGTAATTGGGACCATAATACGATTGAATATTGGAAAGTATCCAGAATTCGAATTCAAAATTGAAAACATCAATTTTTTCATCCGGCACTGCACGACCTGCATTGTAAGGAGCAATGACATTACGGAAGAAATTATAGGTTTCGCCAGCCGCACCCACCTTTGAAATGCGGTACACATTTTTTGCCTTTGAAATAAATGCCGCCAGGTTGTTTATATCCGTCTGGGTCCAGTTCAGCCGGTTCAGGTCATACAGGGTGATGTAGTTAAAATTATTGGCAGCACAATAATTCAGGATTTCATTTTCCTGAATCTGGTCTCCCAGCCATGAATAGATAAAGTTCACATACAATCCCTGTACCTGAGGTGATTGTGCATTCATGGATTTACCCCAAAAAAGAAACGGGATGAGAATGAAAATAATTTTGCGTGAAATCATTCTTGATAGAAAGTTGATAAAGTAAACCGGTTATGATACCGGATCAGGACGGGTGTAATTTCAGGGAATTATTTGTATTAGGCCTTCATTCAGGTTTCGAAAAATAAAAAATTTTTAACAAAACCGCCGTATATTGCTTTGGGGCTCTGAATAAACTACACAAACCACCCCGGAATCCGGTAAAAACGCTGAAATATTCAGCCAAATTCCAATGTTCAGCCTGTTGCATCTGGCGCCTGAAAGAGGAATTGTAATGCATCCTGAATGAAACTTTATCTCAATGAATCGTGCAACTCTCCTTTCTCATGGCCTCCGGTCTGAGGTTTGAATACAGGCTATGCACCGGATGATATAACATCCACCTTCCTCTTACAAAATTTTCTCTCCTGTCAATAATGTGGAAAGATCCTGGTTCCGTACAGAGTACCTGCAGGTGCTTCCGGACGGAGTTTACCCACAGAAATTTGTTCAAAGAATCCAACCGGCATAACTTACTTTTTTCAGCCTTTTGATTTTATTTGATAAGTGCCTACCCTCCTCAATCATGAACAAAATTGACAAAATACTGGTTGCAAACCGCGGAGAAATTGCCATACGTGTACTGCGTGCTGCCTCAGAACTTGGCATCCGGACCGTGGCCGTATTTACCTATGAAGACAGGTATTCCCTGCACCGGTTTAAGGCAGATGAAGCGTATCAGATAGGCAGTGAAACGGAGCCCCTCAGGCCCTATCTGGATATTGATGAGATCATCCGTATTGCCAGGGCACAAAAGGTAAAAGCCATACATCCCGGGTATGGTTTTCTTTCCGAGAATGTTCAGTTCGCACGCCGCTGCAGGGAAGAAGGGATCCTCTTTGTCGGACCTGATCCGGAGGTGATGGATCAGTTGGGTGACAAAGTCCGTTCCAAGGAAGTGGCGCGGGCCTGTAATGTTCCTGTAATTGAGGACAACAGAGTACAACTAACCGATGCTGAGATAGCCGCACAGGAAGCGGCGAGGATTGGTTACCCGGTAATCTTCAAAGCCAGTGCCGGCGGAGGCGGAAGAGGCATGCGGGTTATCCATAAAGCAGAAGATCTTGATAAAGCATTCTCCGAGGCGCAACGCGAAGCGGGAAACGCATTTGGGGATGATACCATCTTCCTTGAAAAATTCATTGATGATCCGAAACACATTGAAGTGCAGATCCTGGGAGACCAGCACGGAAATATTGTACACCTTTTTGAAAGGGATTGCAGTGTGCAACGCAGGTTTCAGAAGGTGGTGGAAGTGGCGCCTGCTCCGAATCTCAGGCCCGATACAAAGGCCAAATTATACGAACACGCGCTGTCAATAGCGAGATCGGTGAAGTATAACAATGCGGGAACGGTAGAGTTTCTCGTGGATGCAGCCGAAAATATATTTTTTATTGAAGTCAACCCGCGCATTCAGGTTGAGCACACGGTAACGGAAGAGGTCACTGGTATTGACCTGGTCAGGAGTCAGATCCTGATTGCTGACGGAGTACCGCTTCCCCACCCCTCCATAAATATCAGCAGTCAGTCTTCCATTCACTGCAACGGTTTCGCCATACAATGCAGAATCACAACCGAAGATCCTCAGGCTGATTTCAAGCCCGATTACGGAACCATCATTGCTTATCGCCATGCCGGAGGTTACGGAATCCGCCTCGATGAAGGAAGTTCCTACCAGGGAGTTAAGGTTTCTCCCTTCTTCGACAGCATGCTTGTTAAGATAACTGCAAAAGGCAGGACCCTGGTGGGTGCAAGGGAACGCCTGTTCCGGGCACTGACGGAATTCAGAATCCGGGGTGTGAAAACAAACATTGCCTTCCTGGAAAATGTAATCATGCATCCCGAATTTGAGTCAGGGAAAACAACCGTCCGCTTTATTGAAAAGCACCCCGATTTGTTTCTGATGAAAGCCCGGCAGGATCGTGGCACCAAAATCCTCCGGTACATTGCCGAACTGCTGGTGAACGGTCATCCGGAAGTTCCCGTGCCGGATCCTGATAAAAAATTCGGTATCCCCAGGCTGCCCCATTCCGATATTCCGGATAAGCATGCAAGTGGAACGAAGCAACTACTGGATGACCTGGGGCCCGATAAATTGTCAAGGTGGCTGAAAGACAGAAAGCAGGTGATGTTTACAGATACCACCCTGAGGGATGCCCATCAGAGCCTGCTGGCGACACGGGTCAGAACCACCGATATGGTCCGGTTTGCAGAAGAATACTCACGCAAACACCCGGGATTGTTTTCCATGGAGGTATGGGGCGGGGCCACCTTCGATGTTGCCTTACGGTTTCTTCATGAATGCCCCTGGAAACGGCTGCAGGCTCTGCGTTCGGCAATACCAAACATCCTTCTGCAAATGCTTATCCGTGGAGCCAATGCGGTGGGATACAGTTCTTATCCCGACAACCTGGTGGAGAAATTCATAGAGAAAAGCTGGGAAAACGGTGTGGATGTATTCCGCATATTCGACTCCCTCAACTGGCTGGAAAGCATGAAGGTGAGTATCCGGGCCGTCAGGGAGAGAACGGGTGGCATTGCCGAGGCCTGCATCTGTTATACAGGCGATTTTATGGATCCGGAAAGACAGAAATATTCCCTTCAGTATTATGTGGACCTGTCCAAACGCCTCGAGGATGCGGGCGCACATATCCTTGCCATTAAGGATATGGCGGGATTGCTCAAGCACTATGCTGCCGGGATACTGGTGGAAACTCTTCGAAAAACCGTTGACATTCCCATCCATCTTCATACGCACGATACCTCCTCCATACAAAACGCCACCTACCTGAAAGCCATTGAAGCCGGTGTGGATGTGGTGGATGTGGCCCTTGCTTCCCTGTCAGGGCTTACTTCCCAGCCTAATTTTAATGTACTGGTGGAAGCCCTCAGAAATACACCCTACCAGGTGGATGAGGATGTACGGTCTCTGAATGCTTTTTCAAATTATTGGGAAACCGTCAGGGAATATTATTATCCGTTTGAAAGCGGGCTGCTGGCGGGTACTGCAGAAGTGTACAATCACGAAATTCCCGGAGGCCAGTACTCCAACCTGAAACCCCAGGCGATTTCACTTGGATTGCAGGACCGGATGGATGATATTAAAAAAGCATACGAGGAGGTAAATATCATGTTCGGTGATATTGTAAAGGTAACACCCTCATCGAAAGTTGTGGGCGATATGGCTATGTTCATGGTTACAGGGAACTATACTCCTGACGATATCTACCGGAAGGGGCCTGAACTTTCATTCCCCGAATCAGTCAGGAGCATGTTTCGCGGTGACCTTGGACAACCCTATGGTGGCTTTCCCGTGAAGCTCCAGAATATTGTTTTAAAAGATGAACATGCCTATGCCGACCTGCCCAATGCCCATCTGAAGCCGGTGGATTTCGAAAAGGAGTTTGAGGCTTTCCAGGTAAAATATGACCATTATCAGAGTTTCCTTGATTTCCTTAGCTGGAAATTTTACCCGAAAGTCTTTGACGAATATTATCAGTTCCAGAAATATTTTGGAAATGTCAGTCCGCTTCCCACACCGGTCTTTTTTTATGGCATGAAATCCAACGAAGAGATCATGGTAGATATCGGTACCGGAAAAACGTTGTTGATTCGATTGTTGTTTGTCGGTGAACAGCCCGATGATTCGGGATACCGTACGGTATTTTTCCGGCTGAATGGTCAGACCCGAACCATTGATATACTGGACCGGAAAGCGGGAATAAAAAAAGCTGTTAATCAGAAAGCCATGAGTGATAAACAGATTGGCGCGCCGCTGCAGGGAAGGCTTTCGAAAATTTTTGTGAAAGGCGGCGATGCCGTTAAAAAAAATTCACCCCTGTTTACCATTGAAGCCATGAAAATGGAAACCACCATTACCGCCACCAAAGACATGGTGATCTCAAGAATTGTCCTGAAAGAGGCGTTGATGGTCGAGGCCGATGACATGATCATTGAAATTCAATAAACCCGGAAATCTACGGTACGAACACAGGACCAACCGCGGCCTCAATGCTCTTACGGAAACGGCAGGACACCATTCAGAAGTATCAGAGTCCGGTTGCACGATTACATCTCGCTTCACGTATTCCATCCAATGAAATGATCAACAAACCGGCAGGCCATACAAACAGTCTGTTTTTTCCAACGGATTACAGCTCAAAATATATGGTGTAACCTTCCCTGGATCTTTCAAGCCGGTAATTTCCCTGTCTGATTATTATCGGTTTTACCGACCCAAGAGCCTTTTGTACGTCGTCCGGAAGCCGGAAGTCTTCGTCCATAATAAAGTAATTTCCTTCAAATAATTCTTCTTTCCCCTTTATGGACGACAAATCTGCCTCCGTAATGAGTGTTTTACCATCCTTTGATAAAACCATTCTGGCACTCCCAAAATCTACAAATTCAATACTGACGCTACAGATTCCAAAATGCCTGCAGCCATCACTGTGTCTGCCCCAGATAATTTTCATGACTATTTTGATTTTGGCATTTTCCTCTGTATGGGCTTTTACTGACAGACCGGATGCAAGGAGCATAATACTAAGGAATAGAAGCGTTTGTGCAATTTTTTTCATGATCAGGTGGTTTTATAACGTTTATAATACTTTAGTTTGAGAGCGTCTCCACAGTTGTACAGAAAATTTCATACGTTACAATTCTTAGTATTCAATTTACCGGTATAATCCATGGAAATACCGGACCTGGCAATAAATCATAATTTATGACACAAACGTAAATCCACTATCACAAAAAAAAATAGAAAATGTGCTAATTTTTACGGGAAAATATTCTAAAGGAATAGTCAGCTCCCCGGCAGAAAATGCCAATGAGAAAAGTAAATCTTTCGATCTGAATCTTCGGGAAATTTTACATTTTTCGTACCGCAATTTAAATTTAAGAAGCTGAACTGCCGCTGAAAAGAGCGAGTCCTTCGATTCAATTCCAATAAGAAATGTTGCGTACGTCGCGAAATCAGGGTGTCGTGAATGACACAATCGCATAAAAGTGTTTGTTAAAAATAGATTGTATAACTAAAACAAAAGCCGTGTTCAAGTCATAAGTGCAATTACAAAGATATAAATTTTCGCCCCATGATCTTTTAAAGGATCCGGGGCGAAAATTTGGCTGAGAAGTGTAATCTTTGGAGTGTCTATGTCTAAACATTACCACCAACTCAGCCAAGCACAAAGGTATCAGATTGAAGCATTATTGCGAAATGGTGCCAAACAAAAAGAAATCGCCGAAATTGTCGGAACGACACCCTCTACGATCTGCCGTGAGCTAAAGCGAAATATTCCCAAACGGGGTCGTGGCGCATTGACTTACACAGCTCGGGTCGCTCATCGGAAAACTGTTCACCGGCACAAGGTTAAGTCAAAGCAAATCCGATATACCGATGAACAGAAAGAGATTACTAGACAATGGCTGTCAGCAATGAAATACAGCCCGGAACTGATCCACGAAGAGGGTAAAAAGTTGTTGGGAGCTTTCGTGAGCCATGAGACGATCTATAAATGGATTTGGTATTGTAAGCAAAGTCATCGACGGGAGAATCTGGATGACCAGGGGTTGTATCAACATCTTGCTCATGGGAAAAGACGACGAAAGCGGGGGTTGAGGCGGGATAGTCGGGGGATCATCCCGAACAGAGTCTCCATTGAGAAACGACCTAAAACAGTAATGAAACGTAAACGGCCAGGTGATTTTGAAGTGGATCTGATGATGGGAAAGAATCACCGCGGGGCACTGCTGGTCCTGACAGACCGGGCAACTCTTTTGACCAGATTGAAGTTACTGCCGTCAAAAGACAGCAAGGAAGTGAAGCTAGGAATAAAACAAAAGCTGAAACCGATCCGTAGGATTATAAAAACGCTTACTTTTGATAACGATCAGGCTTTTGGCAAACATGAATCTGTTGGCGAATTCTTAAACGCGGAAACATATTTTACTCGTCCCTATACGTCACAGGACAAAGGAACAGTAGAAAACAGAATCGGGCTAATCCGAAGATTCTTCCCCAAGAAAACCGACTTGCTAAAAGTATCTAAAGAACGAGTCAGAGAATTTGAAGCGATGATCAATGATAGACCAGTAAGAAAATTCAAATATAAAACACCGAACCAAATCTTCGCAGCGAAAATTGCACTTATTACTTGAACTTAGGTAGCGGTATAATTGTATTAATTTATTTTAATTAATTTTCCCAAAATAAATTTATCAGTCTCTAAAAATAACTTATATATGTAAATTCCATCTTCGTAACTAGTGATATTAATTTTTGATTCTTTGAATTCGTTCAACTTTCTTCCTTCAAGATTATATAATTCAATCTGATAAGGCTTTTGTCCATTTACTAAATTAAACACTCCGCTTGATGGATTAGGATAAATTAAAGGAAAGCCCTGAATGGGAATTAATATATTTGAAATAATATCTCCAAGGGAATCCGTTTTAAATGCACAAGCTTCGGAATGCATTAAACTGTTATATGATGTGGTGACAATAAGAAATCCCTGATCTTGAGTTTCAATTAAAGAGGACGCAAATGGTTCATTATCGAATCCGACAATTGTCTTGGTGAAAAGAGTGTTGCCAGATGAGTCATATTTACTAAGTAAGATGTCGCCATTAGTATTACCAGCAGAACATACGGAATTAGTCAAAATAATTCCGCCATCGCTGCATGAAATTCCACATCGTGCAGTTTCAAATCTACCTTGGTCAATCCGGGTAGTCCATACTGTGTCAAGAATCATGTCCAAACGAATAAGAATTGCATTGGTGTTTAGAAGGGAGTCGACGGTATATCCATAAATATAATTCGAATAATCATCTCCAGCAATTCCGGTTGGAGCAGCATCAAACGGAAGTTCAATCTCCTTAAATTGATTTACATTTCCAGCAGTATCGACTTTTACTATAAAAGGTTGTGTTTTCTGCTGGATAGTATCAAACATTGAGCCCGTAATAATAATGTCATTAATTTTCCTGCGCAGACCTGTTGCAAAATTTACAAGCGGGTCACCATAAGTTTTAATCCAATTAAAGTTCCCATTCTTTGAAACACTCAATAAAAATGTTCTTGTAAGTTGGGGTGCGCTGGGATAGGATTTTATTCCTGTGATCAGGTACGCCGAATCTGTCTGAATCATGGAATTGGCACTATAATCATAAGATGAATCTGAATAGGTAAAATGCCAGAATACATTACCAAGCGTATCCGAATTGATAATTGTAACCTGGTTATTGATTCCATTTGAATTGTTAGCAGCGATTATGAGATGATGATCAGCTAAATACAAAGCCGAAACAGGTCCTTGCTCGTCTCCGAAATTAGGAATGTTGAATGTGCGCATTGTATCACCAAATTCATCGATGCGAATGAATTGGATGTATCCATTGCAAGGACCGCAATCATCAATTTTTGTACTTATCAGGTATCCATAAGAAAACGGTATTCCCTGCACGCCGATTTGTTTCAGTGCATTGGGATAAAACTTTTGAAAGGTTATTTGCGAAAAACTGTACTGTGTGAACAGAAAAAATACCGGGAGGAATATATTTTTCAAATTATTCTAGAATAATAGTTTTAATATCAACGAGGGAATTATTGACAATTAATTTACAGAAATACAGACCAGGAGTAATATTATTTCTATCGATAGTTAACGATGAATTTTCTGTATTTAAAGGAGTTTCAAAAATTGCTCTTCCATCGACAGAATATATTATGAAGACAGCCATGCTTTGAAGATCGTCGACCGAGTATTTTAATTGAATATGATCCAGCAGGGTTAGGATAAATTTCCATTGAATTAAAATAATATTGTAAGGGAATATCAGTTGATCGGATCCGGGATATCCAGTTACCAGAATGATATGTTGTAAACGGATCGGCCAATAAAGTATAGGTAAACCACATAATATTTTGGAGGTCTAAATTATTCCCATTTGTGAATGTACATGAACATCCCGGGCATGCTGTTGTAGAATTAAATGCTGCTGCATAGTCAGCAAAGTATGCATCATCGACAATTTCTAATCCATTGGTTGAGTTATTCATCAGGAAGCCTCCTAAAAATGATTCCCACGGATATCCGGGATTAGCATTACAAAAATTCTGAACCCAAGGATATGAAGGAGTTGCAGTTGCAT
>JADZBN010000190.1 GCA_020852075.1 Bacteroidia bacterium | reverse complement strand
TGGTAAAAAACAGGGATGACAGGCCTCTTATTTCCCGGCTAAATGCAGACGAACTCAGAAATAAAATCAACAACGACCTTCAGGTTCGTAATCCCGTGTATCAGAAAGCGAGAATTAAGGTCAATGCTGCTGATATTGATCTGAAATCCCTGGCGGCTGAATTGGAAAGATGTGCGGAGGAGAATCAGTTCAGGTGAGCAGAAACATCTGAATTATCAAACGACACGGAAACATGTTCCTGCAGGGTTGTTGCCAGGGACAATCCGACAAAATCCGCCGCAATGGGATATTGACGGTGATTCCTGTCAATCAGCACCGCAGTCCGGAGCTTTTTTACATCGGCCTCCAATACCGGACGTAGTGAATACATCATAGTCCTGCCGGAATTAAGAACATCATCAATAATAACAATGGATTTACCGGAAAGGCGCTTCTTCTCCAGGGATATTGTTACATTATGGTTTTCGTGGCTGTGCTTGTCAATACGCAGTTCCATCAAAACCACGGAAAACGGAGCAATTTTTTTCAAAACCCTGCCGATCATTTCCGCAACCCTGAAACCCGAGATCATGATTCCTGCAAGAATGACTTCCTTTTCATCTAAATTATCTTCATACACCTGGTATGCAATCCTGTTTATCCGCTGTTCGATTTGTTTGTGGTTCAGAATAAGAGTACCGGAGGCTTCCATGAATATTCCAAAATTGTTTTCACACGTAAAATTAGTAAATCTCCATTCAGAAAGACAAGAAAAACCCTGGTTATTTACTTTGCAAGGCGTCCGCCCCTGAAGAAATATTTTGCATAATAGGGGTCGTCGAGATTACTGATTGTGACACCCAGGCCTACACTGGCATGTATAAAGCGGTTTTGTGAAAGATAAATTCCAACATGTGAAATCCTGCTTTTCCGTATTTTAAAAAATACCAGGTCGCCCTCTTTCAGGTTTTCTTTATTGATGGGTTTTACCCTGGCATAGATTTCTTTTGCACTGCCGGTTAGTATTTCACCATACGAATTCCTGATCATCTGGCATACAAAACCTGAACAGTCAGTTCCTTTTCTGGATTCCCCGGCATATTTGTAAGGAGTTCCCATCCACTCCGTAACATTCTGGTACAGCCTGGGATTACTGATATATTCAATATTGAATCCAAGGATATTGGAATACATAAAACACCATTCCAGCTGCTGCTGTTCCGGATCCTCGCCCGTCACTTGTCCGGGCGCATGACCCTTGCTGATGCAGGTTCCGGCAATCACCAGTAAAATCAATATAATTGTCCTTCTAAACATGCTGAAATCCGCCTTGGATCAGGGCTGCAAGGTAAGCAAAACAACATTTTCCACATGTGTCGTATGTGGAAACATATCCACAGGCTGAACGGCTTTTATAACGTATTTTTCACATAAAATATTTAAATCCCTTGCCTGAGTGGAAGGATTACAGCTTACATACACGATCCGCATTGCCCCCGAAGAGGTTATACATCTGGCAACATCCCCCGGCATGCCTGCCCGTGGCGGGTCTGTAATGATTACATCCGGTTTACCCTGTTCGGAAAAGAATCTTTCATTCAACATTGATTTCATATCACCTGCAAAAAACCGGGTATTCTTAATTCCGTTCAGTCCGGAATTTTCCATCGCATCCCTGACTGCCTCATTTACAAATTCAATACCGATCACCTTGCCGGCTTTTGCGGAAACAAAATTTGCAATAGTCCCTGTCCCGGAGTACAGGTCATACACGGTTTCATTTCCTCTTAGTTCTGCAAAATCACGTACTATTTTATACAATTCATAAGCCTGGTCTGAATTGGTCTGGAAAAAGGATTTGGCGCTGATTCTGAATGTCAACCCCTCCATCACCTCGGTTATGGCAGTCCTGCCGCTGAAGGTCACCATTTCCAGGTCTGACATCGAATCATTTCGTTTGGTATTGACTGCAAACAACAAGGATGTGATTTCAGGAAAACGATCTCTGAGATGGCTCATCAGTGCATGAATTTCGTCCATTACCGCATCATGAAAGACTACCAGTACCATCCATTCACCGGTATTTGATGAACGAATAAGCAGATTTCTCATCCACCCGGTTTGCTCCCTGAGATCAAAATATGGATATCCATTTCTCTTTGTAAAATCCCGGACTTCGTTCCTAATCCTGTTGTTCAGATCGTCCTGAAGATTACATATTGATATATCCAGTACTTTATCAAACCGACCGGGGACATGAAATCCCAGCGCATCCTGATTTCCTGTTTTTCCGGCAGCCATTTCTTCCCTGCTGGACCAGGCTGCATTGGAGAATGAAAATTCCAGTTTGTTCCGGTATTGATACACTTTTGAAGAGGCACGTATCGGGCGTAGTTCCGGTACGGGAAATGTACCGATGCGGGTAAGAGCGTCCTCCACCTGCTTCTGTTTATAGTACAATTGTTTTTCGTAATTCAGATGTTGCCATTTGCATCCTCCGCAAATCCCGAAATGTATGCACCTTGGAGTAGTCCGGTAGGGTGAAGGCGTTAGGATTCCTGCAATCCTTGCTTCACAATAATTCTTTTTCCTGTTATATACAACAGCGTTTACAATATCCCCCGGAACGGCACCTTCCACAAAAACCACCAGCTGATCGGTTCTCCCCACACCACGTCCTTCTGAATCAATATCAATGACTTCAAGGTCCCGGATAAGCGTACCTTTTTCAATAGTTTCCATTCCGTTGCGAAAGTAAGGCCAATTTTTAAATGAATTC
>JADZBN010000189.1 GCA_020852075.1 Bacteroidia bacterium | reverse complement strand
TTTCTTTCGGAATTTTCAGAAAGTTCATAGCGCAGTCGGATGCCATTCAGCATCATATTGAAGAGGAAAATATTTTCTGGAGTGATGATTTTGATTTTATTTCCCAGGTAATCCTTCGGATGATCCGGGCCTATTACGATCAGGGAAAACTGGAACTACTTTCTCTCTTCAGGGATGAGGAGGATGACAGGCAGTTTCTAACGCGCCTGTTTGCGGGAACCATTCTCCACAATAAAGAATTTGAAACTGCCATCAGTGAAAAGACAAAAAACTGGGATGTGGACCGTATTGCACTCATGGATATACTGATCCTGAAAATGGCGCTTACAGAACTGGTTACTTTCCCCAATATACCTGTAAAAGTGACTATTAATGAATATATAGATATCAGTAAAGAGTTTAGTACTCCAAAGAGTAAGCAGTTTGTGAATGGTGTAATTGATAAACTGGCATCCGATTACCTTGCATTGGGAAAGATTCAAAAAAGCGGAAGGGGTCTTATCAGTTGAACCATCCTTCAAGTTTCATTATTTTTGCATCTGCGGGAAACTTCTGAATTACTTACCTGCCTCATGAAAGAATTTCTGTCATTAACGGTCTTATTACTTCTTTTTTCAGGCTGCCACAGGGAGAGCAGTCAGAATTCCAATATTCCTGAAAATGGAATTAATACGGACGTTGTTAACAATCCGGAATCAGCCTCAGGCAGCAAAGGCAAACAGGTGCCGGAAATTACCTTTGAAACCACAGAACATGATTTTGGCACCATGACCGAAGGCGAGAAGGTGTCCTACTCCTTCAGGTTCACCAATACCGGTAATGCAGACCTGGTAATCCGGGCTGCACAGGGAAGTTGTGGTTGTACGGTTCCCGAGTGGCCAAAAGAACCTGTGAAACCGGGTCAGCAGGGCTTGCTTACGGTTACATTTAACAGTGAAGGGAAAGTGGGTATTCAAAACAAAAGTGTGACTATCATTTCCAATACGATGCCTAATACCCGCATGATTTATGTCAAGGCGGAAGTGCTGGCAGCAGACGACAAACAATAATATCCAATTAACACCATACACACATGAATCAGATTCTCTTTGTATTATTGGCCGGAACGCAGGGCAGCGGCCTGATGAATATTGTTTTTCTTGTCTCTATCATAGTGGTATTTTACCTCTTTATGATCCGGCCGCAGGTGAGAAAGCAAAAAACGGAAAAGCAATTCCGGGAGACCCTGCAGAAGGGTGCCAAAGTAGTTACCATTGGTGGTATTCACGGGCGAATCGTTGAAGTAAGCGACCGGACATTCCTGGTAGAAATTGACACGAATGTTAAGGTCAGGGTGGAGAGATCCGCCATATCTGCCGAGGCAACAAGATCTTTAGATAACCCTGCAACACCTGCAAAAACCTGATTTTCATTGCGGTTTATAATGCGGGTGAATTTTCTTATTATTGAGTCACCTGAATGAGTCCAAAGACCACCAATTCCGTTCCAGGATCAGTAGTGAAGCCAAGGATGCGGCTGAACCGGAAAGTATCGGTTATCCTTCTCTGTCTTCTGATCAGTACCATTTTCTGGCTGCTCATCGCATTATCTCATGATTATGCAAGTCAGGTTACTTTCCCGGTGAGGTACATGAACCTGCCCATGAAAAAGGTGGTAATTAATGACCTCCCTTCACGGATAACCCTGCAGTTAAAGACCAGTGGTTTCAGAATTATTTCCTATGATTTTCAGAAGGAAAAGCAAGCCATTGAAGTGGATGTTTCTTCCAAATTACAGAATGGGATTGATGTGTCCGGAGATATTCTTGCCATAAGCACCCGTTCTTTTCTTGCAGATTTCAGCCGGCAACTGGGAAAGGATGTTAACATCACGGGATTCAGTCCCGATTCCATTATCTTCAATTTCAGTGACCGGATCACAAAACGCTTAGCGGTTCGCAGCCGTGTTCATTTTGATTTTGAAAAACAATATGACAGTACAGGCTCTGTCCGTATCACTCCGGACAGTATTGATATTTCAGGCCCGCCTTCCATTGTTAATTCATTATCCTGGATCAATACAGAGCCGATATGGCTCACAGGCATAAACAATTCTGTAAACATTCAGGCAAATCTTCCTGAGAATAAGCTGTTGGAATTTTCACCACGCAAGGTGAACATTTCATTACCGGTTGAGAAATTTACGGAAGGGAAAGTAGATGTACCGGTGCATGCCATTCATGTTAAAAGCGGCTTTTCACTGAAAACTTTTCCCGATATTGTTTCAATCCGGTATCAGGTGGCATTAAGCCGGTATAATGAGGTAAATCCACAGCTATTCGATGCCGTTGTTGATGGTGACCCTCTGATGATAGCGGATGCCGGGAAGCTGCCTGTTCAACTGGTAGTGAAACCCGGATATATCCGTTCTGTTTTGATCGAACCGGAGAAGGTGGATTATATTCTGCATAAGCGGTGATAACAGCAGGCATCACCGGAGGAATCGGTAGCGGGAAAAGTGTTGTAACCCGGATTTTCAGGTTGCTTGGTATTCCTGTTTATGACTCGGATGCAGAAGCAAAAAATCTTTATGAAAAGAATCCTGAAATCACCGCAAGGATTTTCAGGGAAATATCGCCGGATGTTGAAGATAAGAACGGAAGGCTCGACCGAAAAAAACTTGCCGGAATCGTTTTCACAGATCCGGAATTGCTTGTAAAACTTAACCGGATTGTCCATCCCTATGTAAAAAAGGATTATGAAAATTGGAGAAAAGACCAGTCATCGGTTTATGTTATTCGTGAAGCAGCGATCCTATTTGAAAGCGGCTTGTATAAAGATTGCAAAATGATTATTTCAGTATATGCTCCTGTTGAATTGAGAATCCAGCGCGTTCGGGAAAGGGACCGCAGAACCAGAGCAGAGGTGGAAGGAATCATTGCCAGTCAGATGACGGATGAGGAAAGGATCCTGAAGTCGGATTTTGTGATACGAAATGACGAAACTCAGCTCATTATTCCACAGGTTCTTTCCATTCACGAAAAAATACTGGAAATTGCTGCTACTGAGGATCAGCACAGTGAAACCGTGAAATAACCTGAATGTTGAAGGATGGAAGAAAGTCGTTTTATAAAAAGGAACAAAGAAGGATTGTACTGTGAAGCCGGCGCTTTTTTTCTGGATCCCCGAAAGCCGGTATATCATGCATTAATTTCCCATGCACACGGTGATCACGCGATACCAAACAATGGAGTTGCATTTACCACCCATGCCACCCGCTCCCTGATGGAAAAACGGTTTCTCCGGAATCTAAAGTCCCATTTCAACCTTGTGGAATATGGAAAGCCGTTTCAAATGAAGGATGTTAAAGTTACCTTTTTTCCTGCGGGACATATCCTTGGCAGTGCACAGATCCTGATGGAATTCAACGGAGGACGGTACCTCTATACCGGTGACTATAAACTTCAGCACGATGAAAGTTGCCATTCTTTTGAGCTGGTGGCGTGTGACCATCTTATTACAGAGACGACATTTGCACAACCCGGATACCAACATCCTGATCCGGTTGAAGAGATCAAAACCTTAAACCGGCTGGATAAAAATATTGTTATCGGCGCTTATTCTGTCGGTAAGGCCCAAAGGCTGACTCAGTTGATTTCCAGGCATTGCCCGGAGAAAAAAATCATGGTTCATCAGGATATGGCAAAATTTCATTCGGTGTATGAAAAATATGGATTTCATCTTGGAAATTATTCTGTGTACCGGAGGGTAGATTTTAAGGAAGGGAATAACATGGTATATATTATACCCCCGCAGGATTTTACCCGGTTTACAAGAAACAAATCTGTTGTCCGGTTGTTTGCTACCGGTTGGAAAAAAATCGGAACCCGTTCAGGCGGCGTTCTGTCCATTTCCGATCATGCGGACTGGAAGGGTATTCTCCATCTGATTGATAAATCAGGAGCAAAAAATGTATTTACCGTCCATGGTGACGGTACTTATTTAAAAAACCATTTTGAAGGAAAGAACCTGAATGTGTATATATTGGCCTGAATCAGTCAATTCCATTTAATGAAAATATTTTCTGCTGAACGGATCCGTGCGATTGACCGGTGTACCATGAACCGGGAACCGGTCGCTTCCATTGATCTGATGGAAAGAGCGGCAACGGCTTTATTCCTGCGGATCAAAAAACTCTTCCCTGAAAGCATGGCGTTTACTGTGATTTGCGGTAGAGGAAATAACGGAGGGGACGGTTTTGCTATTGCGAGGATGCTTGCTACATCCGGAAATAGAGTTAGTGCATACCTGGTTGATGGTCCCGGTACCATGAGTGAAGATTGCAGCATTAATTTTGAAAGGGCGCAAAGGACAAATGGGCTAATTACAGGGATCATAAAATCGGAGAAAAATTTCCCACATGTTGATCGGAAGGAAATAGTAATTGATGCTGTTTTTGGTACGGGAATAAACAAACCGGTTAAAGGGCTTTTT
>JADZBN010000188.1 GCA_020852075.1 Bacteroidia bacterium | reverse complement strand
TGTGGTGGGTAAGCTTACTTTTGTTTCGAAAACAATTTTTTCTTCCGGTGTAGCCATAATTTTCTGGTTCTAACACGATGTTACGTGAGTAAATGACAAAGCACCCCACATCTTGCTTCGTCTTTCTCAAATAATACGGTTATGTTTATGTTTTAAAAATATGTGTTTTAAAAAATTGTAAACGGGTTGAGCATAACATCCGCCCTGCTACCACTGCCTTATTTTCATTTTTCTTCCTTCTGCTCAAATCTAAATAAATTTCCGATTCACACCCTGACCGGCTGTCCTACAACCGTTACCGTCACCCGTTTTTCTGCCTGACTTGAGAGCCAGCCCTGCCCGAGACGAACCGGCTGTGCCTGCGGAAATCCGGGGCAGGGGTGCAGTTTCCGGCTTTTGCCGGTGAGGCGCCGCAATTCCTCCGGTAACCTCCTGGCAGACCGCAGCCCCTCGTGTGGTACCCGGTTCCTGATCTTATTCCTTTCTTAACACTCCCGGAAGCCCAATAAATGCACCTTTTCCGCGTTTCCTTCGTACCTTTGTAACCTCCTCCACCCTGCCTTACCTTCTATGGATAATTACCAGGTACTGATCGGAAAACTGGATGCCTTTATCCGCAAGTACTACAAAAACCAGTTGCTGCGCGGGGCCATCTATGCTTTTACCCTCGGCCTGGCCTTTTACCTGCTGGTAGTACTGCTGGAATATTTCGGTCAGTTCGGAACCGGACTGCGCACCGTACTGTTTTACCTGTTCATAGCAGGCATTCTTTTTATTCTCGGCAACTATGTGGTGGTCCCCCTGGCCCGCCTGTTCCGCTACGGCAGGATCATTTCGCATGAACAGGCAGCGGATATCATCGGGAAACACTTCAGCAACGTACAGGACAAACTCCTGAATGTCCTCCAGCTTCGCCGCCAGCTCGATGAATCCCTTCAGGCAGGTCCGGATACTGCGTCACAAACCGGTCTGCTGCTGGCAGGCATCCAACAGAAAAGCGACGAACTGCAACCGGTTCCTTTTATCGCTGCCATCAACCTGAAAGATAACCGCAGGTACCTGCGCTATGCCGCGATTCCTTTCCTGGTGATGCTCGTGATTGTCTTCGCCGCCCCATCGCTGATCACCGACAGTACCCAACGACTGATCCGGCACAATGCGTGGTTTGAAAAACCCGCGCCTTTTGCATTCAGCATCCTCAATGCCTCACTGAAAGCAGTACAGCAGCAGGATTTTACGCTCAACATAAAAATTACGGGCAAAGAAACACCCGCCGAAGCATTCATCGAAACCGGTGGCAACTCCTTCCGCCTCGACAAAGAAAATGCCGTTACCTTTCATTACACCTTCCGCAACCTGCAGAAGACTTCCACCTTCCGCCTGTTCGCTGATGGCGTATATTCTCCCGAATACACCCTGGAGGCGCTGCCGAATCCGGTACTGATAAATTTCACCGTAACCCTGGACTATCCTGCTTACCTGCACAAGACAACCGAAACCCTGAGTAATACGGGAGACCTGGTAATTCCCGAAGGCACAAAAGCTACCTGGACCTTCCAGACACGCAATACCGGCCATGTCATGATGCGTTTTCAGGATACACTCATAGACCTGAAACAAAACGGGCAAAACCGTTTTTCCTTTACGAGGCGATTTCTCCGCAACGATGCCTATACAGTCCTCACACGCAACGAATTTCTGACCAGCGGGGATTCCATACGTTTCGGCGTTACGGTAATTCCTGACCTGTATCCTGTCATCACCGTTGAGGAGCAGCGGGATTCCCTCTCCACCAAACGCAGCTATTTTAAGGGAATCATCAAGGATGACTATGGATTCACCCGGCTGGTATTCCATTACCGCTTTCTCAAATCATCCGACACCCTTCAAACAGACCGGAACAGGGAGGTAAATGATCCGGTTCCCTTCAATCCGGGAGCCACCACCGACCAGTTCTTCTATTTCTGGGACCTGGGCAATGTACACGTCGCTGCCGGCGATGAGATCGAGTATTATTTTGAGGTATCGGATAACGACGGCATTGCCGGTCCCAAAACCACCCGGTCTGCCACGAAGATTTTTAAGGCGCCAACACTGAAAGAAATTGCGGAGAATACCGAGCAGGATAATGATGCCATCAAAAACGATCTGAAAGAAAGTATCACCCAGGCACAGAAACTTCAGAAGGATATCAACGACCTGAGTAAAAAGATCCTTGATAAAAAGGACCTGAACTGGGAAGACCGGAAAAAAGCGGAAGACCTGCTGAATCAGCAGAAAGAACTTGAAAAGAAACTAAATGAAATCAAGAACCGGAACGAGCAGAAAAACAACCGGGAACAGGAATACAAAAAGGTCAATGAGGACATCCTCGACAAGCAGGAACAACTGCAATCCATGCTCGATAAACTGATGACTCCCGAACTGCAGAAACTGATGGACAAACTTCAGGAACTGATGCAGAACGTTGACAAAAACCAGATGCAGGATCAACTCAGCCAGATGAAACTGGATAACAAAGACCTTCAGAAGGAACTGGAACGTGCCGTGGAGCTGTTCAAACAAATGGATTTTCAAAAGAAGCTGGAAGAGAATATTGACAAACTGAATGAGCTGGCAAAACAGCAGGACGAGTTGTCGAAAGAATCACAAGACAACGATGCAGACTCAAAAGACCTGAAGGACAAGCAGGATTCACTCAACAAATCATTCGACGATTTCCGCAAGGACATGGATGACCTTGCCAAAAAGAACGAGGAACTGGAGGACAAGAACGATATGCCCAATACCGACCAGCAGGAACAGGGCATCCAAAATGAAATGCAAAACAGTTCCCAGGAACTCGGGCAAAATAAAAACAACAAGGCTTCCAAATCACAGAAGAAAGCTTCTCAGAAAATGGAAGAACTGGCTCAGCAAATGAGCAAGATGCAACAGGACATGGAGCAGCAGCAACAGGAGGAGGACATGCAGGCGCTGCGGGCATTGCTGGAAAACCTGCTCCGCCTATCCTTTGATCAGGAAAAACTCATGCAGGACCTCAAGACCACCGATATCAACAACCCGCAATACCTGAAACTGAGCCAGCAGCAACGAAAACTGAAAGACGATGCAAAAATGATTGAAGACAGTCTCTTTGCGCTCAGTAAACGCGTCATCCAGATCCAGGCAAAGGTGAACCAGGAAATCGGCGCCATCAACCTGAATATGGATGAAGCTCTGGATAATATGGAAGACCGCTATGTCCCCCAGGCCAGGAGCCGTCAGCAGTTCGTGATGACCTCGGTGAACAACCTTACCCTCATGCTTAGCGAAGCCCTCAAACAAATGCAGCAGCAAATGGCCATGCCTTCGGCAAGCTGCAAGAAACCCGGCAAGAAAAATCCTTCCCTTTCCCAACTTCGAAAAATGCAGGAAGAGTTGAATAAGAACATGGAAAAGATGAAGGAAACCCTGAAAAAACAGGGGAACAAGCCTCAAAAAACCGGCCAGGGTGGCGAAGGTATCAGTGAGGAACTGGCCAAAATGGCCGCACAACAGGAATTTATCCGGAATGAACTCCGGAAACTGAATCAGGAAGAAAACAAAGATTCACGAAACAGCCTGGGCAACCTCGAAGATATTGCCAACCGGATGGAAGACACGGAAAAAGACATCGTTAACCGGTTGATTTCAGAGGAAACCCTGAAACGTCAGAAGGATATCCTTACCCGGCTGCTGGACAGTGAAAAAGCCGAAAGGGAAAGAGACCAGGATCAGCAACGGAAATCCGAAGAAGCAAAAAACACCTACTATCGTAACCCTGCCGAATTTGAGGAGTATAAAAGGCTAAAGTTAAAAGAGATGGAATTGCTTAAAACCGTACCCCCATCCCTGAATTCCTATTATAAACAAAAAGTCAACGAATACTTCCAATCCCTTGAAAACTAGCACCATTATGCCGCTCAACGGAGAAACCCGGACACTGGAACTTCAATCAAGCCCAGACAGCCTCTCCGTCGTGGAACGGATGATTGATGAGGTGCGGAGTAAGTACAACGTGAGTGAGGATATTTTCGGAAACATGCTGGTGGCCATCACGGAAGCGGTAACCAATGCCATCTACCACGGGAACCATTCCGATCCGCGTAAAAAGGTACTCGTTACATTTTCTCACAACGACCATTTGATCGTTTGTACCATCACCGATGAAGGTACCGGCTTTGACTTCTATAACCTTCCGGATCCGACAGCACCTGAAAATATTGAAAAAGAATGTGGCCGTGGTATTTTTTTAATGAAGCACCTCACCGACCAGTTGATTTTTTCAGACAATGGACGGGTGGTAGAACTGAATTTTAAATTGACCAATTAACAGGTCAGAAAGATTTTTTGGTTAGACAAATTTGGGGAACGGTTTCGTTCCCCTTTTTGCTTTTTCCCAAATCACAGTTGCTTGCCAAGACCTGCACAGGTTTTTCGTCATTCAGAAAAACGTACAGAAGATCATGGAGTTGCTGACCGGAATTATAATGTTGCCAGATTGAATGCTTCCAACTACCCACAACCCTTTCATCATTCAAATGATATCGTGCGAGGGAAAATCAGGAGGGTTTTTTTGAAAGAAATGAATGCCTGAATACAACTCCCAGTTGAAAAGCATGATAGGGATAGCTGCGGATCCCATACTGATAGCCCAGTTTGAAATCAAAGCGGGTCATGGAAAAGGTCAGGGAAGCGCGGTACACCAGGGGTTTATCTCCAATATGAAGGTAGCCCGAATACCCCATGAGTGATTGCTGCAGTTTCCAGGTACCTGCCATCAGATCAAGTCCTGCACCATAGAGCAGGGCGTCGTTCTGGAGATGATCCGTATCAAAGGTCTGGTACACGTAGAGTCCGCCCGTAAGACAGGGCCGGATTCCGGTAATCCATGAACCGGAGAACTTCCAGGTCTTTCCGGAGGAAACATCAAAGTAATATCCGGGCCCGTCGGTAAATCGTGCTGCGGAAAGGTTGGTTCCGGACGCGGTTCGCAGCGCGCATTCAAAAAGTAATGAGGGCCGGGAACCGGTTTCGGAAAGCAACAGCACCTGTGATGAAATGTAGATATCTCCTCCTGCTGAACCTTTTCCATCCCTGTCACGGGATGCCCTCAGATCCCTGGTAAGGGTATCCATTTCGTAAAATTCTATGGGTACTACCCAGGATTCAAATGCGATGCGTGCATTAAATAAAGGGACATACACCCGTGTAAAAAGATTCCGGGTCTGGTCTCCCTGCCCCGAGTATTGAAATGCAGAGACCTCGGTTTCAAATGATGGCCTGATGTTTCCGTCGTGGATTTCAGGAACCGGCAGTGCATTGGGACCGAAATAGGAAGAACTGATGGTCAGGTACTGGTTCCATGAAGTATGCCCGTCCCAGTTATGCCTGTCGTTCCACCAGGAATAATCCTGTCCGTTGACCGGAAGGCACCGCAGCAGTGCGCATACAACAGGTAGCAGCCATCCTCTCATGAGATAACAAGGATACATAATCTTTCAGGCAGATAAACCCTGCAATGATTATTTTTACCTTCCGGATTATGAAGACGAGTAACATTCAGTTTTTCAAAGAGGGAGTATCTTTCCGTATCCCGGGGAAAAAATTTCTTGGGAAATGGATTGTCAGCGCCTGCAGGGGAGAAAATGCAAAACCAGGCTCCATCAATATCATTTTCTGTTCGGACAGGTATCTTCTTAAGCTGAACAGCGAATATCTCAATCATCATTATTTTACAGATGTAATTACCTTTGACTATTCCGAAGGCGAAGACACCATTTCCGGTGATATATACATATCGGTGGACAGGGTCCGAAGCAATGCCCGGCGCTACGGGTGTTCGTTCAGAGATGAATTACACAGGGTGATTATCCACGGTTCCCTCCACCTTACCGGCTACAGGGACGATACACAAAAAAGGAAGGAAGAAATGCGGCGGCGTGAAGACTACTGGCTGAAATGCCGTAGTAAATTTCAGTGAGAAGGGAATTGATTCCAGATGATGACTGAAATCCACAGCCAGAAAAGTCCGTTGAAAAACCAGATTCTTTTCTTTGCCGATACAAAAAAATATGAAATGAACAGTGCTGCAGGAAGAGCAGCCATAAGAACATGAATTAATCCAATCACCTTTACGAAGAACAGGGAGACCGCAGCGGACAACAGGAAAAAAAACATCACGCGCTGATAACTCCTTGTCCGGATGATATTTTTGTAAAAGTTTGCACGAAGCTTTAGCATGGAAAAGACCAGCAGGACACCCGTAACCACGAGCAATCCCATGACACGGGGGCTGCCGGGAATTCCCCATTCCGGATGGAATTCACTGAACCGGGAAAGATAGGAGAGCCAGAATGCTGTCAGCTTTCCCGACCAGAAGTACCAGACACTGATGAAGAATGCGGGCAACAGGTAGCCCGTCAGCACGATCAGCAGTTCCCGGAAACTAAAGGTTCGCATCATCCACAGGGAATACAGCAGAAAGGGGAAAGTAGTCCAGGCAGGAAAATAAATCAATGAAAGGATACCGAGAAGAAATCCGCTGTCAAAGATCTGCCGGTTTGCAGATTCGTTTTTATACATACTGTAGATTTTATCGAAAACCATTACCAGGATCAGGTTGACCACAATGACCGGGTGCGCCGAAAGAACTGAGGCTGAACAGGAAACAAGCAGGACATAACACAGGGCCGGCAGAAACGAATTCCTGAAAATTATCTCGTGCCTGTTTACCATGTTGTTGAAATAAATGGCCTGGAAGGATACCAAAGAGGCAATAAGCAGGAATACAAGAACATGCGGCCAGCCTGAAATCAACGACTGCACCGCTTTCCAGAGAGGCATGGCCTCCGGATCATCGTAAACCGTAATGTCCATCGCCGACTGCCCCCATAAAATCAATACAAAAACCGGAATTAAGATCAGAACGGCCGGTTGTGGTGATTTAAAAAGTCGGATCATCGGGTTTAAAAGTAGTTTTTTTTGGTTGCAGGCATCCCAAAATGAATTTATATTTGCCTCATAAAATTATCATCATGACTGGATTCTGGTATTTCCTCGGCGATATGTTTGAGAGTATATTCAAAGTCGTTCCTTTCTTCGGACTTTGGTTCAACAAGCTTCTGATCGTACTGGGATTTATTGCCTACTTTTTCTGGTTGCGCTATATGAGTAAGCAGAATGAGGTGGAAAAGTTTGACTGAATCATTCAGGACATTTCTGAAGTGCTGTTCCCTTCCGGATCCGGAGGGGATTTTTTTATCCCCCCTATCAGGTTGCCGCAGTATTGACCGTCATCAGATCCTTTCCGATATCCTTCCGGTATTGCATGTCGTCAAACGCAATATTCCTCAGACTCCGGTAGGTCGCATCCCGCGCCTCCTCAATAGAGGATCGCAGTGATGTCACCGCAAGTACCCTTCCGCCGTTGCTCAGCAGTACGCCGTCTTTTTCCATTGTTCCGGCATGAAACACCAGGCTGCCCTCCGCTTTGTCTGTTCCGTGAATGGCCTTTCCTTTCCGGTACTCGCCCGGATAACCACCACTGACAGCTACCACCGTAACGGCAGTTTCGGGGGCAACCTCCACATTTTTTCCTGCAAGTTTTCCCGACGCCGCAGCCAGTAACAACGCTGCAAGGTCATTCCGGATTCTTGGAATTACGGATTCCGTTTCCGGATCGCCCATACGTACATTGTATTCTATAACAAACGGGGCACCCTTCACATTCATCAGTCCGATGAAAATAAATCCGGTATAGGGAATACCGTCTTTCTGTAATCCTCGTACCGTGGGTTGGACAATTCGTTCTTCTACCTTTTTCATGAAATCCCTGCCTGCAAAAGGTACCGGGGAAACCGATCCCATGCCTCCGGTGTTGGGGCCGCTGTCGTTGTCTCCGGCCCGTTTGTAATCTTTGGCTTCCGGAAGAATGACATAATCCTTTCCGTCGGTAAGTACAAAAACAGAAAGTTCCATTCCTTTCAGGAATTCTTCAATTACCACAGTATTTCCGGCCTCTCCGAATTTTCCTTTTGCCAGCATCTCCTCCAGTTCTTTATATGCCGATTCCAATGTGTCCGGAATTACCACGCCCTTTCCGGCTGCAAGGCCATCGGCTTTCAACACATAGGGAGGAGAAAATTGCTCAAGATACTTTTTAGCTTCTGCAAGCTGGCTCTGATGAAATGTTCGGTAGGATGCCGTGGGAATTTGGTGCCGTATCATAAATTTTTTTGCAAAATCCTTGCTGCCTTCCAGTGCCGCGCCCTGACTTCCCGGTCCGAGAAAAGCTACACGGCTCAATGCCGGCTCCGTCCTGAAATAATCCCCCAATCCCCTGACGAGTGGTTCTTCCGGGCCAACAACAACCAATTCAACAGTATTTTCGATGACAAACTCTCCGATCTTTCTGAAATCCGTATTGCTTAGCGGAACGTTTGTACCACAAGCCTGAGTGCCTGCATTTCCGGGAGCAATAAAAAGTGTATTGCATAAGGGACTTTGTGCAATCTTCCAGGCAAGAGCATGTTCCCTTCCGCCTGATCCTAACAGAAGTATATTCATGGACTCAAAATTGCAGAAAAATTCCACGAGTTCGTGACGTTGCTGCAGAGAAAGCCTGAATTACCGTAAATCCTTTTAAAAAACGGTGCTGATGTGCAAGTATATATCCTGCGTCAGCATGCCGCTATTCATTCTGTGGGTTTTAATTCCACACAAGAATTATTTCATAAAATCTGCGGATAAAAAGTATTCCTGAAAAAACCGTTACAATAAAAACCAGTCAAAGCGGAATGTTACCGTGTTTTTTACGCGGAAGTTTTGCCGCCTTATGTTGCAGCATTTCAAATGCGGCAATCAGCTTCTTCCGGGTATCGGAGGGTTTGATGACCTCGTCCACATAGCCATGTTCCGCGGCTTTGTAGGGATTGGCAAAGAGCGTATTGTATTCATCCTCCTTTTCCTTCCATTTGGCTTCATGATCGGCGGATTCCGAAATTTCTTTCTTAAAAATAATCTCCGCTGCGCCCTTGGCCCCCATTACGGCAATTTCCGCCGATGGCCAGGCATAGTTCATATCCGCACCGATATGTTTTGAATTCATCACGTCATAGGCGCCACCATAGGCTTTCCGGGTGATAACGGTAATACGGGGGACAGTAGCCTCACAAAATGCAAACAACAGTTTGGCGCCATTGGTGATTATGGCATTCCATTCCTGGTCTGTGCCCGGCAGAAAACCCGGAACGTCTTCCAATACCAGGAGGGGAATATTAAAACAGTCGCAGAACCTTACGAACCTGCCCGCCTTCGTCGAGGCATGGATGTCAAGAACTCCCGCAAGATTGGCCGGCTGGTTGGCAACAATCCCAATACTTCTTCCGGCAAGACGTGCAAATCCAACGATAATATTTTCGGCGAAATCCTTATGTACTTCCAGGAAAGAGTTGTTGTCCACTATTTCCTGTATTACCTCTTTCATGTCATAGGGCTGGTTCGGATGATCGGGAATGATCTTGTCCAGGGCTGCACGGGTTTCATCACTCCCTTCATACGGAAGAAGGGCGGGTTCGTCCTCACAGTTCTGGGGAATAAAACCGAGCAGTTGACGTATGCGTTGAATGCATTCCATTTCATTCGAACAGGTAAAATGGGTAACCCCTGATTTTGAAGCATGGGTCATGGCGCCGCCAAGTTCCTCGGGTGAAACATCCTCATGCGTTACCGTTTTCACCACATTGGGTCCGGTAACAAACATATAAGATGTGTTTTCAACCATCATGATAAAATCGGTGATGGCAGGAGAATACACCGCTCCTCCGGCACAGGGCCCCATGACGGCTGAAATCTGTGGAATAACTCCGGAGGCCAGGGTGTTCCGGTAAAAAATATCCGCATATCCACCCAGGGATACAACGCCTTCCTGGATGCGTGCGCCTCCCGAATCGTTCAGCCCGATTACCGGGGCTCCGTTCTGCATGGCAAGATCCATGATACGACAGATTTTCTTTGCATTGGTTTCTGACAGGGAACCTCCAAACACCGTAAAATCCTGTGCGAAAACATATACCAGCCGGCCGTTTACCAATCCGTAACCGGTAACCACGCCATCTCCCGGAATTTTCTCTTTCTCCATTCCAAAATCCGTCGAACGGTGTGTAACAAACATGCCGATCTCTTCAAAGCTGTCTTCATCGAGCAGAAAGTGTATCCTTTCCCTTGCTGTGATTTTTCCTTTTTTGTGCTGGGCTTCAATCCGCTTTTTCCCGCCCCCCTGCATTGCCTCGTTTTGCTTTTGTTCAAGAATGGTAAATCTGGATTTCATGAATGGAGTCATTTTACCGGGCTAAAATACGATTCTGCTTATTGCTGCGTATTGAATTCATACGAAACTTTCCACGCATTTTTCATCCATCCGCTGATTTCCGGGAACTGTGAATCCATCCGGACAAATGTGTACCCAAATGGCGGATGCGGACATGATCTTCCCGAAAAATCGCCGGACTTTTCCTCAGGAGATCGTAATCCTGATTATTATTACCTTGCTTTATGCTATGAAGACGGGAAAAATCTTCATTCTTCATTTTTTTCTCCTGTGTGCCGCATGGATCCTTTCCGGGCGTGAGGCTTCAGGACAGGATTACATTATTCGTACCAACGGAGACTCTATCCGGTCCAATGTGGTGGATGTAGGCACAGATAAAATCCGGTTCAGGCGGTATGGGATGAAGAATGGTCCGGTTCTGGAAATTTTCAAAAACCAGGTACGAGAAATTATTTTTGAGAACGGCACCCGCCTGACCATCATCACCGATGCGTATGCCATTGACCCGGACCGGATCATTCATGAACGGCCACACAGTATCAAAGTGGATTTCATTGCTCCCTTACTGAATAATGTCACCCTCTGCTATGAAATGCGGATAAAGCAGGGAAGAAACCTGGAGGTAAAAGCCGGTTACATAGGACTCGATGTCTCTTCTGCGTTAACCCATTCCGAAGGTGGTCTGGGCAAGGTGGGATTAAAATTTGTCTGGCTGACGGAAAGCATTCTCAAGGGGCAGAAGTACGCGAATCCTCTGAGAGGCAGCTATATCAAGCCCGAACTGCTTTTCAGCCGGTACACCAGCCGTGAAGAAGGCCATCTGGTCAATTACACCAACCTCGGAATTGATATTGTTTTCGGCAGGCAATATACGCTTGGGCAGTCGGTAACAGTGGATTATTTTGCCGGGATCGGATACGGATATCAGTATTCCTCCTATAAAAAGATTTCCGCATACGACAGAAAAGGTGTGGATTACAGCTTTGCTTATTCCCATTTGTTTTTCGGCACCCGGCTTCCCCTGATTCTTTCGGCAGGTATGACCTTCGGCATTACCTATTGATTTACAGGAATGGCAATGGCCGCCTCACCTGCAAATCTGAACACCAATGCTTACCTTCGCAACCTTATGAAAGAAACAGTAGTAAGCGGAATACGGAGTACGGGACGGCTGCACCTGGGGAATTTTTTCGGTGCCATGCAAAATTTTGTCCGCATGCAGCATGAATACAACTGCTTTTTCTTCATTGCGGATTATCATTCCCTCACGACACACCCGGTTCCTTCCGACCTGCATGAAAATGTAAAGCAGGTCCTGGTAGAATACCTTGCCTGTGGTTTAAATCCCGAATCCGCCACGATTTATATTCAAAGTGATCTTCCGGAAACCGCCGAATTGTACCTGTTGCTGAACATGAACGCCTATGTCGGCGAACTCGAGCGGGTGACTTCCTTCAAGGAAAAAATCCGGAAGCAACCGGAGAATATCAACGCCGGCCTGCTGACCTATCCCACCCTGATGGCTGCAGATATCCTTATCCACCGTGGAACGAAAGTTCCTGTGGGAAAAGACCAGGAGCAGCACCTTGAGATGTCGCGTACATTCGGTAACCGGTTCAACCGGATGTACCGCTGTGAATTGTTTCCCGAACCTGTCGCCTTCAACTTCGGTACGCAACTTGTAAAAATTCCGGGTCTTGACGGCTCTGGGAAAATGGGCAAAAGTGAGGGAGAAAACAATGCGGTATTTCTTTCTGACACGCCGGAGGATATTCGCAGAAAGGTAATGCGTGCGGTAACCGATAGCGGACCGGTAAGCCCGAACCAGGAAAAACCAGAAGCCATAAAAAATATCTTTGCACTCATGGACGCGGTATCTGAAAAAGAAACGTTGAAATTTTTTGAAGAAAAATATAACGACATGAGTATCCGTTACGGCGACATGAAAAAACAACTGGCCGAGGATATGATCCGGTTTACTGGACCCATTCGGGAAAAAATCGGGGAACTTTCCCGGGATGAAGCCACCCTGCACCGTATCGCACGTCGTGGCGCCGAAAAGGCGCGTGAAAGTGCCTCATCCACCCTTAGCGAGGCGAGACATGCCATCGGGATCCGCCATTTCTGAACGGGTGTACCTTTCCCGGCTGCTACCGGGAGCCCGGTAAGCCCTAATCTTAATTTTTTATTAATTGATTATCAGACAATTATAATTATTATCAATTTATATGTTGTAACATATAATGTTATGACGTACATTTGTACCCATAATCATTACTCACATTCAAAAATAAATCGAACTCATGAAAACCATTCTCACCACCACGCTGGTTGCTGCCGCAACCACCGCTGCCATCGCGCAAACCTGGACACTGGATCCTGCCCATACCCGTGTTTCCTTCAAGACCAAATACCTGGTCATCTCGGATGTAGAGGGTCAGTTTAAAAAATTCGAAGGGAAAATTACTTCCGCCACCAATGACTGGTCCGATATAAAGGCGGACATAACAGTTGATGTGGCAAGTCTCAGCACCGACAATGAAATGCGGGATAATCACCTGAGGAGTGACGACTTCTTCAACGCCGAAAAATATCCTTCCATCTCCTTTAAGAGTAAAGGCATCAAAACTCTTGGCAACAATAAATTTCTTCTCAGTGGAGACCTTACCATCCGCGATGTCACCAGGCAGGTTGAATTGCCGCTTGTTTATGGCGGAACGGTAACCGATCCCTGGGGGAATATCAAAGCCGGATTCAAAGCCACCGGAACACTTAACAGGAAAGATTTTAACCTGAAATATTCAAATGCTGCAGCAACCGGAGAAGCAGTGGTAAGTGACAATGTGGAATTTACCATTGATGCCATCCTGGTAAAATCGTAAAGAAGATCAGGGTGTAATTTGTGTGTGGGAGTAGAGCCGGTGCGGCAGGGTTACCTGACACGCCGGCTCTTATTACAATAATAAGGAGTACAAGAAATGAAAAAGTATATGGTAATTTCGCGATTACCCTCAAATCCTGACAACAGGTTTGTCAGCCTGATTCCGGAACAACGTCGTGTTGTCAGGGAAATGCTGATGAAAGGGCTGCTCAGCAGTTATGCCCTGTCAGCAGAAAAAGATACGATCTGGATGATCGTGGAAGCTGAGACCGAACTCCAGGTGATTACCCTGCTGGCGGATTTCCCATTGAGAAGTTATATGAAAAATGACATTCGTGAATTGTTGTTCCACAATGCCATAACCAGACTGTCTTTAAAACCATCCTTAAACTGAATCTGCCATGAAATACCCTGAACCTGTAGTAGTACAAAATGATGGCAGCCGGTATGCTACCCGAATAAAAGCCGGCCATCATATCCTGATTTCAGACGAGCCCGCAGCGGAGGGAGGAACAGACCAGGGACCAACGGCCCATCAATTACTGCTTTCGGCCCTTGGCGCCTGTACCGCCATTACCCTGCGCATGTATGCTGATAGAAAAGGCTGGGATCTTCAGCGCGTCAGCGTAGATCTGATCATGGATGGGTCAGACAATACTTCCGGGCCGGAAACAAAAATTTACCTGAAACTTTCCCTGGAAGGGCAGCTTGATACTGCCCAGCGGGAAAGACTGGCAGCCATTGCAAAAAAATGTCCGGTTCATAAAACACTCACCGGTGCCATAACGATTGAAACCAGTCTTTGATTATTCACGCAGAATATGCTTCATACAACAAAAATGACACATACAACATCAAATAAATATCCTCTTCACCATCTTGTAACCAACAGAAAAAGCATCAGGGCCTTTTCTGAAAAAAGTGTGGATGATGACACCCTGGTTTCAATTTTTGAAGCTGCCCGGTGGGCTCCCTCTTCATTCAATGAGCAACCCTGGAGATTTATCATTACCCGGAAAAGCGACAGTAGTGCCTTTGAAAAAATGCTTGGCTTGCTGGACCAGAGTAACCGAATATGGGCACAGTACAGCGCAGTACTCATCATGCCTGTTGCAAAAACGCATATATCCAAAACCGGAACCGGAAACCGTCATGCTTTTCATGATGTTGGAATGGCTGTCGGCAATCTCACCCTTCAGGCAACGGCAGCAGGATTGTATCTGCACCAGATGGGAGGGTTCAGTATTCAGGGAGCAATAGAACAATTTGACATTCCTGCCGGATTCGAACCGGTCAGTATTATTGCCATGGGATACCGGGGTGACCCTGCATTGCTCCCGGTCCATCTTCAGGAAAAAGAAAAACAACCGGCGAACCGGATTCCTCTGGATCAACTCATCTATTCAAATACATTCGGAGAGGTCTTTGACGGGATACAAACAAAACAGGCCTGATTAAATAAATACTTCTCATATAGTATCAAACTAATTTCAAAAAACAAACCATTATGAATACCATTATCCATAAGTCCTCCGAACGCGGACACGCCAATCACGGCTGGCTGGATGCCCACCACAGCTTCAGTTTTGCAAACTGGTACGACCCCACCAAAATCCATTTCGGTATGCTTCGTGTGCTGAATGATGACATCATTGAGGGAGGACAGGGATTCGGAACCCATCCGCACAACGATATGGAAATCATTACCATCATTCTTGAAGGCGCCCTGCAACATAAAGACAATATGGGGAATGGTTCGGTTATCCGCTCCGGAGACGTGCAGGTCATGAGTGCCGGTACGGGGGTTCTGCATTCCGAATTCAATCCGCTGGAAAAGGAGCGCACAAACCTCTTTCAGATATGGATTTTCCCGAAAGAAAACGGCATTAAGCCCCGCTACGACCAGAAGGCGTTTGATCCGGAAGAACAAAAGAATACCATTCAGACCGTTGCTTCGGGTTTCAAATCAAACGGCGAATTGTATATACACCAGGATGCAGCCATATCAATGAGTACGCTGGATGGGGGCCGTTCCCTGGATTACACGTTTCGCAAAAACGGGAACGGTGCTTATCTGATGGTAGTAAATGGCATTGTAACGGTTGACAACAACCGCCTTGAGCGCCGTGATGCCATTGGGATCAGTGATACCGGCACATTCAGCATACATGCACAGGAAAACAGCCAGGTCCTGATTATTGAAGTTCCCATGAGGTAAACCCATGGATATACTTTTTTATTGACAGATTGAAGACAACTCATGATATTTGCAAGACCCTTAGCCCCCCAAAATATGAAGCTGGAAGATGAAATTGTTCAGCGCAAATTCAGGAATGAATCGCACAAGCTGGGAGTAAACCTCATCTATACTTTCAACTGGCTGAATACCTTTCAGGTTTGCCTGTTAAAGAAATACGGCCTCACTCCCCAACAGTTTAATGTACTGCGCATCCTTCGCGGCCAGTCACCCCATCCGGTCAGTATTAAACTGGTCCGTGAACGCATGCTGGATAAAATGAGTGATGCCTCACGGATTGTGGAGAAGCTACGGGTTAAAAAACTTGTGGAGAGGCAAACCTGTTCCTCCGACCGGCGGGCGTGCGATGTCACCATTAATGAAAAGGGGCTGAAAATACTGGACGCGCTGGATGCTGAGGACATTCATTTTGACAAGCTTTTTTCAAACCTCAGTCCTGAGGAAAAAATCCACATCAACCAACTACTGGACAAACTCAGGGGATAAGCATTGCTTAGATGACTGTTTTTAATGTTTTCTGCAACAGGATTTTCCTGTTTTTGAAATTGTCTTAACTTCGTCCCCTGACCGGGGAATGTCAATTATTGAAAAACATATCAGCGAACTTCTGTACGATCATGATTGCGTCATCGTTCCCTCACTGGGAGGATTTCTTGCATCAGGATTGCCATCAGGATTGAATTCCGTGAAGCAGGTGGTTGTACCTCCATCGCGGTCTATTGCATTCAATGTTTACCTGAAACAGAATGACGGGCTATTGGCCAATCAGATTGTCGCATTGGAACACATCAGCTACGCCGAAGCCCTTAGCAGGATTGAGCAATACGTCTCAACGGCCTATTCGACAATGCGCAACGGAAAGAAACTGGTCATTGAACGTGTGGGCTCTTTGTTCTACGATGCCGAAAAAAACCTTCAGTTTGAACCCTTCCGTCAGGTTAATTACCTGAAAGACGCATTTGGATTCAGCCCTGTACATCTTGTCCCCATTGACCGGGACAGTTCCAGTGCACAGGAAGGCAGAATCCGGAAAATATCCTCGCCAAGACCTTTTGCAAAGCCGGAAGGCGTAAGCCGGAGTATCAACAGGAAGAATATCCAAAAATACCTGGGTTTAATTCTCATTGCAGGCGCAGTCTCCTGGCTCTCCATCAATCTCTTTGTGATCTCACCGGACCGTTTCGGCCTTGGCACACTGAATCCTTTTGATTCGGTAATCCATTCAAAAACAGAACTACAAAAAAATCCGGCGAAAACCACTCAAAAAGAATTTCCGGTCACTGAAAGAAAACCGGATACGGTGTTTGTGAAAAGTACAACACCGGAGGTTCAGGATTCAGGGTCTGAATTCGCTATGAATACAACGGCCAAGCCGGAAACTCCCGTTGAAAATGTACCGGTTCATACAACCGGTGAACAAAAAAACTTTCATGTGATTGCGGGAGTTTTCAGGGTTCAGGAGAATGCCACATCCCTGTTAAGAACTCTGCAATCCAGGGGATTCACAAATGCCGAAATTATACCCTCCGGAGATTTGAACTATGTTTGTTTTGACAGTTTTTCATCCCGGCGTGATGCAGTAACTCTGCTTGACAGTCTGTTCAGGTCGAAGGATAGCGGCTGGATCTGGCGTCACGGGAAACCCCTGTGACCTGCCCTGCATGGTGAAACTGTGTACCATTTTCTGATTTTGATTTCATACTTTTTAACGGAGCCGGATCAGGTCCCGGGCAGCTTTGAATTCATGCTGCTGATTACCGCCTTTTCTTTTTATTTTTGTACGGATCCATTTTAACAGGACAACTTTTTTATGAGTGCATTACGACAAGGATTACAGCAAAAGCTGCTTCAAAAGCTCAGTCCTCAGCAGATTCAGCTCATGAAATTGCTTCAGGTTCCTGTAGCCAGCCTGGAACAGCGTATTAAAGAGGAAATTCAGGAAAATCCTGCATTGGAAGAGGGTCACGATCAGGATGAGGAACATGAAACGCAGGAAGAGGAGGAGGCCTCAACATCGGAAGATGATGAAGAACTGGGGGAACGGGAAGATGATATAAGTATTGACGAATACCTGACGGACGATGAAATTCCCGACTATAAAACTTCGGTAAACAACACAAGCCCTGACGAGCAACGCAGGGAAATGCCGCTTTCTGTTCAGGGAAATTTCCAGGACCTGTTACTTTCCCAACTCTACCAGTTAGAACTGGATGACCGGCAGTATCAGATCGCGGGGCAACTGATCGGACGTATTGATGATGACGGGTATCTGCGACGAGACCTGAATTCCATTGTGGATGATCTGGCATTTTCTCAAAACATCACCACCACCATAGAGGAACTTGACCAGGTACTGAAATCCATACAGACCCTGGATCCTCCGGGTATCGGCGCCCGGGATCTTCAGGAGTGCCTGCTAATACAGTTGGAGAGAAAGAAAGGCGGCAGGGAATCCTTGTTCACCGCCCACAAAATCCTGACCGAATATTTTGAGGAATTCTCCCGGAAACATTACGACAAAATCCTGAAAGACCTTGGCTGTTCAGACGACGAACTTCGTGCTGCCATTGGTGAAATACTGAAGTTAAATCCGCGTCCGGGAAATACCGCAAACCAGGGACAGCGTTCTGCAGAACATGTTATCCCCGATTTTATTATCAATAATCAGGACGGGAAACTGGAACTTACACTCAACGCCAGGAATTCTCCGGAACTCCGTATAAGCCGTGACTACAGGGAAATGCTGGATCACTACAGCAAGGACAAGAAGAATTCAAAAGCCAGCAGGGAGGCAGTGCAGTTTGTAAAACAAAAACTGGAAGCCGCCAGGTGGTTTATTGACGCACTCAAGCAACGGCAGCATACCCTTTTTGAAACCATGAAAACCATCATGGATTACCAGTACGAATATTTTCTGGAAGGCGATCCGAGAAAACTCCGGAAGATGGTTCTCCGGGACATTGCGGAAAAAATCGGTATGGACATTTCAACCGTTTCACGGGTAGCGAACAGTAAATATGTACAAACCCCCTTCGGAACATTCCTGCTGAAGACTTTCTTTTCAGAAGGCCTTCAGACAGACAGCGGTGAAGAGGTTTCGAGTAAGGAAGTAAAACAGATTCTGACCGACTGTATTGGCGAAGAGGACAAAAGAAAACCGCTTACCGACGATGCACTGACAAAAATCCTGAATGATAAGGGATATAATATTGCCCGGCGTACCGTTGCAAAATACCGGGAGATGCTGGAAATTCCTGTGGCCAGGCTTCGGAAACAACTATGAATAAGAAGCTTGCCCGGTTGCTATCAGTGGTATTGCATCCCGTGCTGATGCCGGCCTATGTATTGTATTTTCTGCTGCATCACAGTACCTATTTTGCATATACCACATCGGGGGCTGAAAAATTTGACTTGTATTCCATCATACTTCTCAATACGCTTTTTTTACCCGTACTCATCAGTTATTTTCTTATTCAACGCGGGTTTATTCATTCATTCGAAATGGAGCGCAGGGAGGAGCGCATGGTCCCTTTTATCAGTAATGCCCTGCTTATGGTGGTCGCCTATTATCTGATGCGTGAACGGATGCTACCCAGGGTGTTTCAGTTGCTGGTACTGGGCGCTGCTGCATCGGTAGTGATCGCAGTCATCATCAACCTGAAATGGAAGATAAGCATACACATGATTGGGATGGGGGGTATTATCGGAACCTTTTTCGGTTTGTCAACTTTTATGCTGGTAGACCTTCGTATCCCGATCCTGGTATGTATCCTGATTTCCGGATTGCTGGGAACCGCAAGACTTTCTTTGGGTGCCCACCGGCCTTTCCAGATTTATTCGGGTTTCCTGGTCGGGTTTTTCTGCGAATACCTGATACTGAGTATCTGAAAAAAAGGAGCCTGAAATGCTTCAGAATAAGCATCCGGCCAACTATATCCTGTAAGGTCTAAGATAAACATTATTGGTCAAAAAATCAGGGTAATAATTATTCAAATTCATGCAGGTCATTTGTCTTGAAGAGGCCGCGTTTTATGAACCAGTCAGGCAATCAGGGAGTGAGTGATATTCCGACAGAATATGGAATAAGGTCTGGTCCTTTATCCTTTTTGAAAATGCCGTTCAGTGCATAATATCCGGTCACAGCCCATGTACCGTATCCGATCCTGCCGGTAATACCATATTGAAAACTGTTGAGGTGATCCAGTCCGTATGATTTGATTTTACCATGGCTGTCCTTGTATTTCGAATGTTCCTGAAACAGGATTCCGCCCTTTATCCCTGCGCTTATTTTGAAACGCTTATGGTCGGCATTTTCATTTGTCCTGAACCTGAGTTCCAGGGCAAGGTCAACATAATTGAGGGAAAGTTTGTTCAGGTCATAATCCATACTGTCAGGAATCGGATTAAAAGTAGTTTTGGACGGATCCGTAACATCATCGAAAGATCCATTGGTATGAACATTCTGGGAACTGATTCCGAATCCCATTCCGATCCCGACATTGCCGCTGGTATTGAGCCTTTCTCCCATGAGAAGAAAACTGAAGCCTCTTGAGCGGAAGGGCTTTGCTTTGATACCTGCCGGAAGATTCATCCAGTTGTCTGAGGTAAGATTCAGAATTAATTTATCCTGCTTGTCAATGAGTTTCGGGACATTGATTTTTTTATTTGATCCCGATTGCGCCCAAACTGCGACCGGGCAAATCATGATAAGGAAAAGGCTGCGATATTTCATAATAAGGCGATGTATGTAAACGGTACAACTAAATACTATGCCAAAAATCTTCCTGAAGGGATTTCCAGGGACAGAATACAAATTCCGGATAAAATTGAAACAATCCGGTCGAAAAATCAAGTGGGCCCTGCTGGGCTCGAACCAGCGACCCGCAGATTATGAGTCTGCTGCTCTAACCAACTGAGCTAAGGGCCCCTCAGGATAATTATCCCTGAAAATGGGTGACGAAGTTATATTTTTGCCTGCAATAATAAAATCATGAAGCCGGTCAGTTCCATAATTTTCGACCTGGGAGGGGTTGTATTTGACATTGATTACAATCGTATTACAGAATCTTTCCGGAATCTGGGTCTGGATTCATTCGATTCGCTTTATACCCAGATGAAACAGGACCGTCTCTTTGATGACCTTGAAATGGGTCTGATTACCCCCGGTGACTTCAGGAAACGGATTCAGGCTGCTTCAGGAAATACAATCACGGAAATTCAGGTTGATGCTGCCTGGAATGCGATACTGATCGGGCTACCGGAAGAAAATGTGAATTTTCTGTTCGCCCTTAAGAAAAAATACAGGCTATTCCTGCTGAGTAATACGAATGAAATCCATGAAAAAGCATTTAAAAGCATGATTGAAGACCAATATGGAGAATATGTACTTGCCAGAATATTTGAAAAAATATACCTCTCGCACCGGATGCACCAGCGCAAGCCCGATCCGGAGATCTTCCGCAGGGTATTACGTGAAAATGGCCTGAACGCAGATGAAACACTGTTTATTGACGATTCCCTCCAGCACATTAAAGGTGCAGGGAAGGCGGGACTCCAAACACTTTGGTTGACCGGAGGGAAAAAAATTACAGAACTGGTATTGTAACTATTATTTTATCTGCTGGCATAATTCCACCAGGACGCCTCCGGTGTATCTGGGATGCAAAAAACAAATCAGTTTGTTGTCGGCACCTTTTTGTGGTTCATCCGATAATAACTGAAATCCGCCTTCTTTCAGCCTAAGCATTTCATTCCTGATATCGTCCACTTCAAATGCCACATGATGGATGCCTTCGCCTCGTTTTTCAATAAACTTTGCTATCGTACTATCCGGGCTTCCCGCAGCGAGTAATTCTACCTTTGATTCTCCTACCTGATAAAAGTGGGTAATGACCTTTTCCGAATCCACTGCTTCGGTTTTATACGCCGGGCGGCCCAGCAGTGATTCAAATAGTTGTAACGCAGCGTTCCCGTCCTTTACGGCAATTCCCAAGTGTTCAATTCTGAGGATCATTTCGATGTATGTTTAATATGACTCTACGCTTCTACCAATGCTCCGGGGATGGTTACATAAAAAGTCGTTCCTTTCCCGGGTTCACTTTCGAACCGGATGGTTCCCTTCATTTTCTCAAGAGCATTTTTTACTATAAACAGTCCAAGGCCTGATCCGCTGGAATCCGGATGGCCGCGGTAAAACATCTCGAACATCCGGTTTTTTACCAGTTCGGGAATTCCTTTCCCGTTGTCGGAGACCTCAAGGATAAGCCCTGTATCCGTTTCTTTTACGCTGATTCTGATCCAGGGACTGTCGTGGTTGCAATAATTTATGGCATTATGGATCAGGTTCTGGAATACAGAAAGTACAAGTACCTTATCTGCCATGATTTCTATCCCCCGGTCAATTTTAATTTCAAAGTTGACCCGGTCATAGTGAGGCAGGTGTTTAAGGGAATTCAGGATTTCATCCACCAGTCCGTTTACATTAATTACGCTGAGCTTACTTGCGCCCTTTCGTGTCCTGGCAAGTTCAATCAGATCCAGCAGGGTCCTGTCCAGCCTCTGGACACTGGCCTCGATCATAGAAAAATATTTTTCATTCAGCGGGTCGTTATTTTCCAGCCTTGCCAGGTTAACAATCCCCATTACACTTGCCAAAGGACCCTTGAGGTCATGGGATGCTTTATAGAAGAAGGTATCCAGTTCCTGATTGGACTCCTGGAGTTCCTTTTCGGTTCGTTTCCTTTCGGTAATGTCAGTTTGTACTCCCCAGGTTCTGACCAGGAATCCGTTTTCGACAATCCCAATATTATTATTAAGCATATAACGTATGTTGCCATGCTTGTCCAATTCCTTACTTTCGGCATTACTGATCCGGTAATTGTTCTGTATAAAGGCAGTAATATATTGCCGGGTTTTCTCATCGTCAAAATTATTTTCAATATGATAGAAATCCCTGATTTTCCTCCCGACAAGATCTGCAACTCCCGAATAGCCGTACATTTCCGCCATGAACTCATTGCATTCTGAAATAATACCGGTATCCAGCAGCAATTCCACCTGTTCATGTACCGGAAGACTGGTCGGTACCGGCTTCCTGTATTCTGCCCTCCATATTCCAACCGCACTTTGGTCAATAAAACTCCGGTAGCCTTCTTCCCGCTTCTTCAGCATTTCCTGGGTATATTTTAAGGCAGTAATGTCTGTGTACACAATCATAGAGCCGATGATCCTGCCCTCATCATCCAGGTATGGAGCGCCTGCCATGCGTACCCAGACATGATCTCCGCTGCTTCTTTTTATCAGGGTTTCAAACCGGACAACCATTCCGGCTTTCAGTTCTTCGAAAAATTCATCCGGTCTTTTTCCCGGGGAATTCTCCAGGGAAAGGCTCATTACGGGTTTTCCAAGAAGTTCATCCCCTGAATAACCGGTAATCCTGCAGAATTTTTCGTTTACAAAAACCATTCGTTGATCCTTATCCAGGTATATCAGGCCATCATTCATGTTTTCCACCAGGGACACATACCTTCTCTCCTGTTTCCGGATTTCTCCCGCATATTGGTCTTTTCTTTTCCTGATCTGGTCCGATACAAAAGCCCCCGAATAGAGGGCAATGAGGGTGATGGTATATTCAGGGTACCATTTTTCGGATACCAGCATCAGTCCCAGCATCAGGGTGGTAAGGGTGAAAGTAAAAAGCAGGCTTTTATAAAACTTGTCGAATACAAGGGAGAAAGTAAAGATTGAAATGGAGACCGGGAGCAGGAATGAGATTTCAAACTGACGTTGGTATGCCAGATACACCAGCCATATATGTAGCAGGGTTATGGAGGCATAACTGATGTTTACAAAGTGTTTCCGGTAGAAACCACTATAATAGGAAAGGAAGTAATTGGAAGTAAGGAGAATGGAAATGCAAAGGCCCGTTATTAAAATATACCCGTCATGATAAAAAAACTCGAAAACAAACCCCATAACCGTAACGGCACAGGATGTGAAAATATTCAGTGCCCTGAGATTCCTCAGTTCCCTGTTATAAAGTCTTTCGCGGAAATTACTTAGCATATCCTGGAAATAGAACGGATCCGGGCGTACGAAATTAGGAATTGGAGCAATACCATAGGAATGATTTTTCGGCCTGGCAGGCAGTCATACATATATATAAGAGCTTCCACTGATACCGGGTTTCATCCGGACAATAATAAACGGGTGTAAATTGAAGATTTCTGGTGCAAAATGCGTCTCTTTCTTACACTTTTTGCTTTCTCCCCCCTTTTCATTCACCTGTATTTATTCCCCGCCTCATTCCGCATCAGGATTGCAATGGTCTCAACCATGTAAGATGTACTGGACAGGTGTCAATCCCCCGTTCGTTCCTGTCCTCTAAATCATGCGTGAGTCGCGGGTTCGGAGCATAGGTAAAATTCATCTACGGGGAAGCTGCCGGAACTATTTTGAAATTTTTTTTGAGTAAAGTGATCCCAAAACGCGTACATCCGGGAATTTTTTTTGTGGATACAGACGGTTAATAACTCCGATCGAATTAAATATTCATCACATGAAAAAAGTTGAGGCCTATCTTTAACGATCATCACACGACATCTGGAAATTAGCCACTATGGCCTACTTCACGAGTATTAATAAAATCGTATGTTGATTTTATCTGTCATTCAATCATTCAGAATTTTACAAAATGGAAATCAACATTTCATTGTTTAAAAGATTATTTACGGTTTTTATGTAACCTTTTAATATTTATTATGTTTGAATAGTCATAATCATTAAAAAAATCTAAAAACTATGGCAAAAGCTAAAAAGAAGGCTACTAAGAAAGCTAAGAAAAAAGCTACTAAGAAAGCCGCTAAAAAGAGAAAGTAAGCGTAAGCTTCCCGCTGATCAAGCGGTCTGCAAAAATCCCCTGGTCAGTGACCGGGGGATTTTTGCATTGCACCACTCCCTCCGCTGTTCATTGAGATTTCTTCCGTCTATCTTTGCCAGATATATTCTCATCACTGCCTGCCGGTATGCCATCGTGGTCCATTGATTCCTTAACACTCGACTTATTATACACCTGGCGCATTTCAAGAAATGCATCGGATTCCAAAACCAATCTTATTGTAACAGTCACAGATGGCATTTATTCCGGACGGGGTGAAGCAGCCCCCAACATCCGGTATCAGGAAACTCCCGGATTGATACATGAACAATTCGGGTCAATACAAAGTGTCCTGAACGGCTGTGATCCGGAAAACATCTCTTCCGTTCTCTCTGCTTCTCCGCTCCTGAAACCGTTGCGTTTTGCGGTGGAATCAGCCGCTGTACATTTCCTTTCATCAAGAGATAATAGGCCTGTTTATGATATCCTGGGAATTCCTGAAACAACAGCAAGGGGAATTTCATTTACCATCCCAATTATGGATACCGGACGGATTAAGGATTTTTATTCAACCCACATGCTCCAGCGTTTTCCCTATGTCAAGCTTAAAATCAATGCAGATGACGGAACAGAGGCGGTTCGATACCTCTCTGGCTTTACCGGATCAAAGATCATGGTAGATGCCAATGAGGCCTACCGTGATGTTGACCAGGCCATTCGCTTTCTTGAAAGCATCCGTAAATTTCCCGTGGAATTCGTCGAACAGCCAATCCCTGCCGGAATGGAAGAAGAGGCGCTTTATATGAAGAAATATTCGCCATTCCCACTTTTCGCAGATGAATCCATCCGGTCAGACGCTGACTTTTCACTTCTGTGCAGGCAATTCGACGGAGTAAATATCAAACTTATGAAGACGGGAGGATATTTCACTGCCATTAACCTGTTGAGAGAAGCCCGGCAGTCGGGAATGAAAACCATGATCGGCTGTATGGTAGAAACCACTCTGGGTATTTCTGCCGGTTTGCGCATGGCAGTCCTGTCTGACTATGCAGACCTGGACAGCTTTCTCTTGTTGAAAGACGAACCTTTTGATCTTGTAACAGAATCTGAGGGGGTAATAGCACTTAAAAAAGCTGAACATGTATGGTGATGTCAGAATTCCTTCCTTTGTCATCACTGCAGGAGATTTTTACCTTTCCCGGATCGGGTGAAAAAAACACCTGTTCACCCGGCTCAGCCTGTTTGAAAAACCTGTCATTGATATACCAGTAAATTTTCTCCGCATTTCCGGCACTGTTACAGGAAAGCATGAGTTCACGGCCTTCCCCCTTCTCCACCAGATAGGTTTTGCCATTCAGCAGCGAAATGATTTCCGGATTTCCTGAGGTAAAGATTCTTGAACAAAATGGATTATGAGGAGGCCTTTTCTCCCAGGGAATATGTTCTGATTCATAAAAAGAAATCAGTTCAGGAGAAAGGTTGGGAAACCATTCCCGTTTATACCCCGACGAAGGAATACAGGCCGTACAATAGGAATGCCTGCCGTCTGCTGAAACCGCAACTTCTGTGAGATGCGAACATGTAGTGTTCCGGGATACTCCGGGAATGAAAAAATCAAGAACCGTATTGTTGCAAAAATCACCCGGCGGCATCCCTGACAGTGGACAAACAAGTCTGAAATCAAGGCCGTCAGGCACAGTGAACCAATCGCTCCTTGCATCGCGGTCAATCGCATTAAACAATTCAAAGAGCAATGGGGAGGCTTTCTCCGCGCCGGTTAGTTCCGGAATACCCTGGCCGTGAAAATTACCTACCCATACTCCAATAGTATAGTTCCGGTTGTATCCAATACTCCATGCATCCCGGCGACCGTATGACGTTCCGGTTTTCCAGGCGATTTTGGGCAGATGGGCAACATCTCCCCTCACTCCGCCTCCGGCTTCCTGCCGCACAGGCCTCGCAAGAATATCCGTAACCATATACGCCGCAGGTGCGGACAACAAACGAAATCCCTTTTTCAGGGTATCTGAAACCGTGAACTGCAGCGGATAGTATTCCCCCATATTTGCAAAGGCTCCATACAATGCGGTCAACTCTTCCAGGCGGACTCCGCATCCGCCGAGAATGAGAGAAAGTCCAAGGTCGCTTTTTGTATGTAAGACCTGTTCAAATCCTGCCTCACCCATATTTTCTTTCATGCACTCCAGTCCGATAAGTTTAAGGGTGTTAACGGCCGGAATATTCCTTGAATTCATCAAAGCTGATTCTACGGAAACCGTACCGGTAAAACGTGAATCGTAGTTTTCGGGGGAATATCCGTCATAATTAACCGGCACATCTTCCAGGATACTTTTCGGTGTAAGCAATCCTTTGTCAAATGCAATTCCATACACAAGGGGTTTTAATGTGGAGCCCGGAGAGCGAACTGCACGAACCCCGTCCACCTGCCCTTCATGTTCTGAATCGTTGAAGTCCCCTGAGCCTTCATAAGCGACAACCCGGTGTGTCCGGTTGTCCACCACAATCACGCTGACGTTGCTGATGCCTGAAACCTGCAGTCTTTTACAGTAATTTGCGGCAAGGTTCGCGGTTTTTTTCTGGAGAACAGGATTAATAAAGGTCTGAATGGAATTGCCGGGGCGGTTTTCCTTAAGCCGTACAGAAAGATGAGGGGCGATTGGAACAAATGGAATTCTTGTCAGGGTGGCAGGTTCAGCCATCGCATCCGCAATTTCCTGATCCGGAAAAATCTGGTCTTCCTGCATTTTCATTAACCACCGGTTTCTGGCAATTTTCAAGGTTTCCCTGTTTCCACCTGGACGCAAAGAACCCGGGCGGTTAGGAATCACCGAAAGCGTGGTAACCTGGGAAAGTGAGAGCTGGTCCGGAAGCCGGCCAAAATATAAAATGCCCGCAGAAGTTATCCCCTCAATGTTGCCACCATAAGGAACCAGGTTGAGGTACATCCTGAGTATTTCATCCTTGGAAAATTTCCATTCCATCTGGAGTGCACGGAACATTTCAATAATTTTTCCTGGATAGGTCCGCTTTCGTGGATTCAGCAAGCGTACTACCTGCATGGTAATCGTTGATGCACCCGAAGTTCTCCTTCCACTCCTGATATTGTTCCATGCTGCACGCATTACGGAAACAGGATTGATACCAGGATGGAAATAAAAATATTTATCTTCTTTGAATAGTATTGCCTTCTTTAGCTCGGGGCTGATTTCATTCAATGTAACCGGTATCCGCCATTTTTCATCCGCAGAAAGGAAGGCCTGAATTACAGTACCGTCTCCTGCAAGAACAATTCTGGAATAACTGATCGAAATATGGAATGGGAAAAGGGCATTCAATATCAGAAATAGCACCGGGAACGGAAGCAGCCATGCCATCCATCTGAAGGCATGTCCTCGTCCATGTAAAAAATTCTTCATCCTGTGGATATTCAGGTGATTTATTCAACCGTTACCATACCAGACCCATAGTAAGAATGGTACTCACCGTTATACATGGCATCCGCACTTACCGGACCCATCCTGAATTTCCCGGTTGAAACGGCCCGTACCATATAATAATACGTACCGGCGGTCTGGTCAACCGAAGTAAAAAAATGTATCCTGTCATCCCGGACATCCATATAATCAGGCTGACTCTGGTTTTTAACCCA
>JADZBN010000187.1 GCA_020852075.1 Bacteroidia bacterium | reverse complement strand
GGATTATTCAAAGAGCCCTGCATGTACCTTCTTTCCGCCAATATGATCCTGGTAGCATTTGCATTCAGCTCAATAAATGCCATGTGGGACATGCAGCATTTTTTTCCAAGAATTATATTCCTGTTGTTTTTACTGCTTATTCCTCCATCCTGGGATCTCTGGGCCCTTGATCGGCTGTTTTGATCAAAGAGAATTGGATTTCCATCCATTCAAAAGTTTCTGCCAGAAATTGCTCCGGCTGTTAATTTTACCGGTGTTGGAATGTTTCCCCGAAATACCAGTGTTCTTTTTTTCAAGATCACGGGTCAGGACATTCAGTGCATGTGAAAGGGTAAGCAGTGCGGCTATGATAATTCCTCCCAGGAGCAACCAGATATAAGTCAGGGGTTCAAAAAACATTTCCGGCATGAATCCTTTTCTGCCTGATTTGAGGCTGTCACCAACCGAAGAAACTTGTGCCCAGACGGGTAAAAAAAACAGGATGATGGTAAAAAGTAAAAAAGAAAAAACATATTTCATCTTGGGCAATTTTTCACTAGTAATAAAATAACACCATGCATCTTTTCTTTCTGAAATCCGGGCGGCATCTCATATCTGCAAGCCCGCCAAATACAATAACCATTTGAAGTGAATGAATAATAATGACCGGGAATAATGAAATCGTTTTTGATCCAGTGGATTATAGAAGAAATCCTGCTGTTTATCAGAATAAAACCGAAGTCATTTCTTTGATGTATCAAGATTCGTCAGATAAGTGTTGAAATTGGTTCGAATTGAAAACGCAATAATATCACCAGAAAAAGTATATGCCCCGCAGATTCGATTATTCCTATTGTTGGCATGGACAACAACCGGTATTTTTCTGCGAACAGATACGGCAGGAGAATTTTCAGTGTCAGTAAAAGGATCATTCCAATTTGCAGATGTTCCGGAAGAGGAAACCACACCAGCAAAAACACGGAAAGAACCAGAAATATAATACCGGGCCATGTCCCCAACTTGCCCATCCTGAACTTGACGGTAAAAATGCTGGAGCACGCGTAAACCGTGAAAATCAGGAATACTATATAAAACGGCAATGCCACACTACCCGGTTCGAGGGACAGCAGCGAAGTAAGGGACATGGATGAAAATATCAATAGCTCAACAAACACATTCTTTTGCATTCTGAATTTTGCGGCAAGGGTATAGATGGCAACAACAAAACCCGAAGCCAATACTACCAGCAGGAATAACGGTGAATCACTGCTGAGGACTATCATACTTCCCAGTGATGTTACTGCATAGAAAGCAAATGAATTCTTTTTCCTTACAGCCATCCGGCTTTTCCGGTTGATCATCTCGCTAACCAGTTCCACAGCATTCAAACCGGACAACATAAGAATAATTACCATCCATTGCCTGATATCAGCGGAACGGGATAACAGGACCGAGGCAAGCCATAGAGCAATTATGGTAATATAAGCGCCATGCTGCCTAGAGAAATACAAGCCGGTTGTGAGCCGGGAAATAACACCTGAAGATCCTGTTGCCATAAAAACCATTGGCCCCGAAAGCCAGGCAAATTACAGACAGGTAATTGTCAACTTAGTTTAACACTTGGTTCAACAACTATTTCTCCTTTGACGGAATTGCTGATAATGCAATATCTTTTTGCCTTACTCAGCAGGTTGTCCACTGTTTTCACATCTGGATTGCCGGAAAACTCGATTACCGGATGAAGAATGAACCGTTTTGCCTCAAACATGGCAGCGCCTTCTTTCTCAACCTCAACATGCGCATGAACCTTTAGATCCCTGACGTCAATTTTCAACAGGCGGGAAAAATACATAAAGGTGGTTACATAGCAGGATGATAAAGAAACTGCAAGGAGATGTTCAGGAGACCATACGGTATCCGTACCGTTAAATTCCGGAGGCGCCCCAAAGGTGAATGGTTCTTTGTTGGGCGAATGAACAGTGCCGTTTTTCTGTTCAATATTCCATTTCAGATCTACTTCAAACGTATGTGAAATTTTAGTCTGCACTTCCATAGTCTGGGATTTTTACAAAATTGCATTTCCTGATCCCCATCACCTATGATTGCAATCAAAACAAAACATGACAAAAGTCATGATATTATCTGCCAATCACCCTTTTCACGTCCGTTTTGGGATTAACAGGAAATTCGGATTCGGGTTTTTCCGGTGCAGTACGAAGCAGGCAGTATAAAGAACCGTCGGATGAACTCAGTATGATGCGATCGTGAACCAAAACAGGTTTGGAAAACAGCAAACCCGTGCTGTATTGGGTGCGGATGGAGCGGCGCGAGCCGGCGAATGTGTCAGGGCTGTTCCCGTCAGGGTTGTTTTTCCTTTCAGGCTTTCCCGGTTTCTTTCCGGCGTTTTTGCCGGTTGGATATTTCCATGCTATGGAACCGTCATGCCTGCGGATGGCTATGAGGTCGCCGTTTAACAGGGTGATGTAACACAGCCCTGGTGTTTCAGCACAACGGGCCGGATTACCGGCTTCCAGCCTGCAATCCCATGCCTCCTTCCCCGAATCTGTATTGAACATCAGGAAGGCAGGATCACCCACAGTTCCCGCATATAAAACGGTATCATGATCCGATGGACTCAGCGCCAGTGCCCAACTCTCCGGGAATGAGCTGTTCCAATGGCAATAACCACTGTCCGCATCCAGTGCGTACAGGTTATTATCACGGGCAGAAACAAATACTTTCCCCCTGATAAAAACCGGCGCTCCCTGCACTTCCCCTTTCGGGAACTCAGAATGACCGACTGTTTTGAATTTCCATAGTAATCTGCCATCCGTTGTATCAAGTGCATACACATATCCGTCGAAAGAGCCGGCAAATACTTTACCATCGCCCAATGCCGGTGAGGAATGCACCAGGTTACCGGTTTGAAAATTCCATTTCGGTTTTCCTGATCCTGCATCCACGGCATATACTTTTCCGTCGCCGGATCCGAAATAGACGGTGTTTAATGAAATTACCGCGGAACTCTGAAAACAATCAGCTACATCGTACATGTGATCCTGACCGGCAAAGAATTTCCACAGAAGCTTGCCGGTAAGGGTTTCAAGGGAATACAAATTTCCGTCACCACTGAAAAAAATCACCGATTCTCCGAACTGACAGGGCGTATTCCGGATCTGACCATCCGTCCTGAACTTCCATAATAACTTGCCTGTATAGAGGTCAACCGCATACAGTGTGCTGTCGGTACTACCCGCCAGCAGATAATTGCCCAGTACTAATGGTGTGGCGAAAAATTGTCCGCTGGTCTGAAATTTCCACCCCGGAGCAGGTGTTGAAATAAAATCATCCACCCTGAATAATCTCGGGTCTTTTGCATAGCCTGAGATGGCGATGAAAATTCCGGCGATAGTGATTCGCAGGAACAGGCCGTTCTTTCCTGACATGGTATTCAATTTTTAGGCTTGCAAATTAGGCAGGAATTTCCATTATTCTATGCCTTGGCCAAAGGAAGGATATACATTTATTGAGTGGTGGCGTGAAGCATGCCACGACACGGAGGTCCGCACCGCCGGAAAGCTCTACATTCTCATAAGCAGGAAGCGCCTGAGGTGCGTGGACACAGGCAGGGGCAGAGGGCGTTTCATATCGGTTACACGGCCTGCCGGATCGGAAAATTTTGATTGAAATTCAAATTTATTATAAGCACAAATCAAAAAAAATGATTTGGTCAGATCTATAATATTTTAAAATATTCATTAATTTTCGGCAATGAATCGTTACTATGGAGGAGTCATTCTGTCCTCCTGTTACCATGTGCTGATCTTTTAATTCTGAACAACATCAATTATTTATCAAACTGTCATCACGCCCACTTATGTTAAAATAATCCCTGATATTATTTTGACATAAGATACCCAACGTGATGAGAGTTCAAATACCACCTTTTAAATGGCATTTTCGTATAACAGGAAAAGGCATCTCAGGAGAATTATTTCGGAACAGTTAATGACCGGTAAGTCACGCCAGGAAGTGTATACTGAATTATCCACTGAGTTCAAGGACAGAAAATCCGTTGCTCAGTTACTCAGCAGCATACCTTCTCTTAGAGCCAGAAAAAAATATGGCTTTCTGAATTTTTCACTTGTAGCAATACAGGTTATATTTATTCTATTGTTATTTTTTGAACAAATTTTTATCGGAGCATTCATTTGCCTTCTGCTGATTGTTCCCCCGGTTACGTACAAAGTGAACTGGTACCCTGTTATATTCATTCAGGGAGTATTGGGGGTATTATTCATAGGATACATTATATATTCTGAAAATATTTTTCTGGCTCCCAATAGTAAATCAGACATTGGTATGATTGCCGGGTTCTGTATATCTATTCTTATTATGGTCCTTAGTTTATACCTGATTTTGAAATTATGTCCTGAACCCAGACTTGAAAAACAGATTGTACATGAGGAAGGGGAATCGAATAAAACGCGAATTTTTCATTATTTCAATGATTGATCAGGGATTATAACGGGTATAGTATATGTTTGATTCCTGCGGGTAATTCATTATATTTGGTACCCTATTATTCCGGATCCGGCAGTATGCATGGATACGGAGTCCACTGCGGACCTTCCTGACCTCAGGAAATCAAATAATTATCTGTGGAAACAAGACCGGTCATCCCGCTCACTCCCACCCTGTCTGATATTATGCTGGAATCCCTGGCCGTCGGCAGCTTGGTCGTACTTTGGGTAACCTGCATCATGGCATACGGAGACCTCCCTGATATTATTCCTGTTCATTTCAGTCTGGATGGTGAGGCCGACAGGTTTGGCTCAAAAAATTCCGTCTGGTTTCTGCCAGTTATTGCCACCGTATTGTATTTTATCCTCACCTTCCTGAACCGTATTCCCTACCGGTTCAATTATCTGAAAAAAATAACGGATCTGAATGCACATCATCAATACACCCTCGCTACGCGGCTGATTCGATGGGAAAAGTTCCTGGTAATTGTGGTGCTTTTTCTCACCTTTGAAAGTATGCGAATGGCCGTTTCAGATTACAACCTGGAATTTGGCACCTGGCTCCTTCCGCTTGTAATGGTATTGATTTTGGGGCCGGTAATCGTTTATCTTCTGCTATCCCTAACCGGGGACTAAGAAACTCAGAATGCTTCTTTCAGCATAACATAAAATGCATGCGTGTTTTTCCCAAAGCCAAAATCAACCCGTAGATTCAGCTTTTCCTTTTCATTCATCATAATCCTGATTCCTGTTCCATACGTGTACCGCAGTCCCTGAAGTGAAAAGTTCTCCGGATTGTGAGCCACCTCTCCTGCAGCAATAAACCCCACCACACCAATCCGCCAAAATAGGTATTGACGCCACTCAGCCTGAACACTCAGGAGACTTTTATCTGCATAACGCCCTTTGTAATATCCCCTCATCATTTCAGGTCCGCCAAGTTGGGCAAGATTCCTGATTGGAGTGTTACCGGTATTGAATTTGAAATACCCCTGCAGGCCAAGCACACTGTTAATGCGAATAGGAATAAATTTTCTTGTATCAATCAGGAGGGTACTGAAGGTATATCCACTTCCGGTAATTTTACTGAAGCTGGTAAAATTTACTTCCGCCAAAAATCCGCGGGAAGGACTGTATGCGTTGTTCCGGGTGTCCCAGGATAACAGCATTCCGGTACCGGAAGTAACCCCGCCCTTCCTGCCGGGAATGGATTGAAGGTCAAGAACACCTCCTGAGTCATATTGTACATCCTGAACCGTCTGATATTCATAATTTATTCCCAGATAAAATGTTCCCGCCAGCTTTCTAAGGTATTGGGGATTAAAAAAAAATTGTTTGTAATTATAATACTCAAGAGCTGAGTCCTCAGAATAATTACCCAGCCCCCAGGTTTTGTCAGGATAATAACTGTAAGAAGTCTGAAAGCGGTAAATGTTTATTTCATTTTTTGAAAAAGCACTCAGTCCCAGCACCAGAACAAGTTGTTTGCGCTGGGTATATAACGACAACAGGTTGATATCAGAAGTGCGTAGATCTTTTTCTTTTTTATTTGCTTTGAAGAAATAGGCGGTTGCCAATCCACCTCCCCACCCGGTTTCAGGGGACCTGATAAAAAATGGCAATACCAGAATTCTGGATGATTCACCGTACTCCAGGCTGTCATCTGCCATTTGTTCAGCCCGGGCTGCTTCGGGGAGAAGGCAAACAATTGAAACAATAAAAACTGCCGTCCACTTCATCCAGGTCGCGAATATACGGCCTGCGGACGGAAAAAAGAAGGTTGTGAATGCTTACACCGTCTGGCTGAAAATGGTTGTACCCGGAAGTTTCCTCCACAGCCTTGCATCAAGAGCCATGCAGACATTCCTGATAAACGGCCTTCCATGTTCATTTACTGCCAATGAATAGGGCCGGATACATACCAAGCCGTCCTTATCCATTTCCTGAAGACGTTCGATCCCCTCATACAATGCTTCACACTGCATGGCATCATCCTGCCAGTCGGTTTCGAACCTGCACATGAGATTGAGGATGTGCCGGCGAAGTATCATGTCTTCGTCATTAAGGATATGTCCCTTGTTTATGGGAAATTCCGAATTGTTTACAAGTTCAGAATACTTTTCAAGAACCTTCACATTCTGTGCAAAGGCTGTCCAACTGTCACCGATGGAAGAAACGCCCAGTCCTATCAGCAGGCTGGTGTCTGTAGTGGTATATCCCATAAAATTCCTGTGAAGCGTATTCTTGTTTACGGATGCAACCAGGGAATCTCCGGGTAATGCAAAATGATCCATCCCGATTTCCTGATATCCGGCAGCTTCCAGCATTTTTCTTCCCGTTTCATACATCATTCGTTTTATTTTTCCTTCAGGAAGATCCTTCTCGGTGAACTTCCTTTGTCCGGGTTTGATCCATGGAACATGTGCATAACTGTAAAATGCAATCCTGTCAGGTTTTAGAAGAATTGTTTTGCTTATTGTATCAATGATTCCCGGCAGCACCTGTTTGGGTAATCCGTATATCAGATCGTAATTGACGGAATGATACCCCATCTTTCGTGCTTCGCCGGTAACAGTTTCTACCTGTTCAACCGTTTGGAAACGATGAATGGTATCCTGAACCACCGGATCAAAATCCTGGATCCCCAGACTAATCCTTCTGAATCCCAGTTCATATAGTACCGTGAGATGTTCCTGAGTGGTATTTGCCGGATGTCCTTCAAAACTGAATTCAGCCTCACCGGATTTATCCGCCAATTGAAAAATACCTTCAATAAGTCTCTTTAAATTATCCGGTGAAAAAAAAGTCGGTGTTCCTCCTCCCAGGTGCAATTCCCTGATCGCCGGCCGGGAAGGAAGCATCTCCGCATACATCTTCCATTCTTTTAATACCGAATCAATATAGGGCCCTTCCACCGCATGATTCACCGTAATTCTGGTATTACAACCACAATAGGTACACAGGCTTTCACAAAAAGGCAGATGAATATACAGGCTGATGCCTTTATCCCTGGTCTGATTGAACATGCCAATTACATGCTCTTTCCATTCCTCCACCAGGGGAACACGATCCCAGTACGGAACGGTAGGATAACTGGTGTACCGGGGACCCGGTATGTTATATTTATCAATCAGTTGCATGGTATAGATTTCCTTCAATTGTCATCTGAATTCCATTCTGCCGATGAAGTGGCCGTTTCATGAAGTATCATTCTTTGAATAGAGGTGCCGGAGGGCATAAGCTCCCTGATCCGGGTATGAAAATCCATCAGAATATTTTCGCATGTAGGCTGGTATTCCACATACAATACTTTTTCAAAGTTGGCATCAATACCTTCCAGATTACGGTGCGGGGAATTTCCGTTAAGCAGCAGGGCATGGTCATACCTGTCAATGATCTGCGTCCGTATAATTTTTTTCAGATCCGAAAAGTCCATCACCATTCCATACTTGGGGTGGGAGGGGTCACCGGCTGGTGTACCGATCAGTGTAACTTCCAGGCGGTAACTATGGCCGTGGATATTGCGGCAGGGACCGTCATAGCCATACAGGGCATGTGCCATCTCCAGCGGAAATACCTTGGTAACCCTGATTTTCATGATTCCGGAAACTTATGATTGACCATTCCAGCCTTACAGCCCGTAGTGCAGGTTAAAAATCAACAGCATGGTGCAGGTTGCAAAGGTACAAAAATCTCAATCTTCATCTTGTTCTTCGCCCTGACCGGCCACAGGAGCCGTTGCAGGTGCCAAATTGCTGTCCGCGGAAATTTCCGGATGGCGTATTTTCCCTCCCAGATATCCGGTATAAGAAATGGATCCGGCTGCGACAAGGCCGATTATCAGGGTAAAGCCATAGAAATATTTTTTCAATGAAAATAACTTTTCCATAAATGCAAGGCCTGCCAATGAAACTATACCAAGGGCGGCAATAAACCAAATGGACAATTCACCCGATTCCTCATGTTCATGTATCAGATCCTTCGAAATACCGGCAATTTTTTTCACCGAATGTTCAGCAGTTTCTCCCGTGAGATACACAGGAATTGCAAATAACATGCTTACGACAAAACCAAACAACGCTGTACGCTTCAGTGTCTGGTTCCTGCTATACATTCCTGCGATAAGGATAACAAGAGAAAACAGGGATGCCAGGATCGCCACGTGGTTCCCGACAAGATGGAAATGAGTCTGATTCATAAAAATAATTTTCATACAAAATTATATCCGAAAATCTCCTGTACGGATGACCTATGTCATCGGCAGGGATAACTTCATCTCCTTTCCCGCATTGACCGGCTGCAAGAAAAAAAATCAAACTAAAGTAGTAGTCTCATTTTTGAGAATCGGTCAAAGTATGCCGGAAAAAAACCGGGCCATTTTGAGCGGATTGCATCCGCTCAAAATAATCCGTC
>JADZBN010000186.1 GCA_020852075.1 Bacteroidia bacterium | reverse complement strand
CCCTGTCGCTTGACAAAATGCTTTCAGAAAAAGAAACATCCATCACCTGTATGTTGGCGCTTGAAGTGGAAGATGAGGAACTCATCAGGCGGTTGTTAAATCGTGGAAAGGAATCGGGCAGGGCAGATGATAAAAGCGAAGCAATTATTCGTAAAAGAATTGCCGAATACAACAGTAAAACCGCACCCTTAATTGATTATTTCAAAAAACAGAACAAATTTCGCGGTGTACGTGGCGTCGGTTCCGTGGATGAAATTTTCACCAACCTTTGCAGCGTAATTGACCACTATCCGGTGAGGTAATTGTGCCCGGACGCATCCCTGATATTCATTCTGTATGCCCTCCAACTTCGTTGATTATGTTAAAATTTGCTGCCGCAGTGGAGCAGGGGGCGCTGGTTCCGTCCACTTTCACAGGGATAAATCCACTGCCAAGGGAGGTCCTGATGGAGGTGACGGAGGACGCGGGGGAGATATCATTTTGCGTGGGAATAAACAACTCTGGACGCTGCTGCATTTGAAATACCGGAAACATGTAATAGCAGAACCGGGGCAAAACGGATCCAGTGCCTTGAAAACCGGTAGTGATGGAAAGGACGTTATACTTGAAGTACCGGTGGGTACCGTTGCAAGAGACTTTGAAACCGGGGAACAAATGTTCGAAATTAACAGTGATGGTCAGGAAATGGTTCTGCTGAATGGTGGCCGGGGAGGGAAAGGTAACAATCACTTTAAAACTTCAACATTACAGACTCCCCGGTTTGCGCAACCCGGCGAACCGGGACAAGAGGTGTGGAAAGTTCTTGAGTTGAAGCTACTCGCGGATGTCGGGCTTGTCGGATTCCCCAATGCAGGAAAATCCACGCTTCTTTCCGTGTTGAGTGCTGCAAAACCAGAAATTGCCGATTATCCATTTACCACGCTTGTTCCAAATCTTGGAATCGTATCGTATCGGGACGGACGATCCTTTATTATGGCTGATATTCCCGGCATTATTGAAGGGGCTCATGCAGGAAAAGGCCTTGGGCTGAGGTTCCTCAGGCATATCGAAAGAAATTCAATTCTTCTTTTTTTGATTCCCTGCGACAGCAAGGACATCAGAAAAGAATATGAGATTCTGGTGAATGAATTGAACATGTATAATCCTGAATTGCTGGATAAGGGCAGGGTGCTTGCGGTTACCAAATGTGATATGCTTGATAATGAATTATTGAATGAATTGAAGAAGGAAGTACCAGCCGGAGTCAAATCTGTTTTTATTTCTTCTGCATCTCATGCAGGATTGGAGGAATTGAAAGATATGCTTTGGCTGGAATTAAACCGATGAGTCCCGAAAAAGGCATGTTCGATACGCTGAAAGAGTTGGATACGGATATCCTGTTGTTTTTCAACAGTCACAACAGTCCATTCCTTGATCAGTTTTTTTTTCTTGTGAGTAATAAATGGGTATGGATTCCTTTTTATATTTATCTGGCTTACGATCTTTACAAAAGAAACCGGGGGAATTTTCTGTTTTTACTGATTTTCATTGCCTTTGCAATAACCCTGAGTGACCAGATTTCTTCCTCATTTCTGAAAGAGGTGATCATGCGGCTCAGGCCCTGTCATGATCCGCGTCTTGCCGGAAGAATTCATCTGGTAAATGGATATTGTGGTGGCATGTATGGTTTCGCATCTTCCCATGCAGGTAATACATTTGCACTGGTTATGTTTCTTGTATTACTCCACCGGACAGGTTCATATTCATTGAAGTACATTTTATGGCCCTGGGCTGCCCTGGTTTCCTTCAGCAGGATATATCTTGGCGTTCATTATCCCGGAGATATCCTGGGTGGTGCCATGGTGGGACTACTTTCAGGTTATTTTTCCTGGTTTCTGTTTCAAAAATTCATCCGGTATTATTGTAATAAAATAAAACCTGACCATGTCGTATAAAAGATACACCATCGCAAAAATTTTACTTCCATTGTTGTTCGTGGTTATTATTTCAGATGCATCAAGAGCACAAAAAGGAAGTTCCGGGAGGAATGAAACAGAACAAACCCTGAAACAGCCATCCCTTGTCGTAGGAATTGTAGTTGATCAGATGCGCTACGATTATCTGTGGAGGTACTATGATAAATATGGGATGGATGGATTTCGCAGATTGATGCGTGAAGGGTTCCTGTGCAAGGATGCCAATTTTGATTATGTTCCGACTTATACCGCTCCGGGGCACGCCTGTATATTCACCGGAACCGGACCTGCAGTAAACGGTATAATTAGCAATGAATGGTACGACAGGGTGAGTGGGAAAGATGTGTACTGTGTAAATGATACCACCGTGAAACCGGTTGGTACCACCTCCATTTCAGGAAAAATGTCACCCAGGAATCTTTTGTCAGGTACCATAACCGATGAATTGAGAATTGCGAGTAAATTTCATTCGAGGGTTATCGGGATTGCACTTAAAGACCGGGGTTCCGTGTTACCCGCCGGTCATACGGCAAATGCTGCGTACTGGCATGATCCATATACCAATAATTGGGTCAGCAGCACCTATTATATGGAGCAACTCCCCGAATGGGTTCAGGCATTCAACCGCCGAAAGGTAATTGATTCCCTGTTGAACTTTCCATGGAACACCCTGCTTCCAATTGAGAGCTATACGGAAAGCACCGCTGATGATAATAGGTATGAAGGACTATACAAAGGCGAGACCCGTCCGGTATTCCCTCACGATTTACCTAAACTCAAAGCGTCCGAACCCGAACTGATACGTAAAACTCCTTTCGGAAATACATTCACCAGGATGTTTGCCGAAGAAGCAGTGCGGTCGGAGCAACTGGGAAAAGGACCCTACACGGATTTCCTGACGGTGAGCTTTTCCTCTACGGATTATATCGGACACATGTACGGGATTGATGCGATTGAAACAGAAGACACCTATCTCAGGCTGGACAGGGAACTGGCCCATCTTCTGAGCTTTCTTGATGCCTATGAAGGTAAAGGGAATTATCTCCTGTTTCTTACCGCAGATCACGGTGCTGCCAGGAATACTTTGTATGCAGGAGACATTCACATGCCATCAGGCCTGTACAGCGGAGGAGATCAGTCTGAGTCCCTCCATTCATATATTAAATCACTTTACAAGGATTCACTGCTGATACTTTCTGTTACTCCACATACTATTTACCTCAACAATCCACGGATTGAAAAGGCAGGTCTCAGGCCACAGGATGTTGCAGGAAAATGCAGGGATTATGTCCTTGGATTCGAAGGTGTTTCTGAAGCCGTAACAGCAAGGGATTTGCTGACAAGAGATTACAGCACGGGGATAAAGCATTTGATCCAAAACGGGTTCAATTACCAGCGTTCTGCGGATGTGCTGGTGCAGTTAAAGCCCGGATGGATTAACTGGTTCACGGGAACAGGAACGACCCATGGTTCCACGTACAGTTATGACACTCATGTCCCGTTATTATTTTTTGGTAATGGTGTCAGAAGCGGGAGCAGCCTGAAACCAGTAGCCATTAAAGACATTGCCCCAACCATAGCTGTTTTCCTTAACCTGGAATATCCCTCAGGTTGCACCGGTAAGCCGATCCCGGACGTTTTTAAATAAACTTCCGGATGAAGCGCAGGGTATTAACCCGGACAGTCATCCTGCTTTCAGTTGTCAGCCTGTTCAACGACATCTCAAGTGAGATGCTTTATCCTGTGATACCGCTTTTTTTGCAGCAGGTGGGATTCAGCGCCTTGGGTATTGGTGTGTTGGAAGGATTAGCGCAGGTAATCGGTGGACTTACGGTTGGTTTTTTTGGACACTGGTCCGACAGGATTCATAAACGGATGCCCTTTGTAATCACCGGTTATCTGGTCAGTGCATTGGCTAAGCCCCTGATGGCTATCAGCAACTGGCCCTTACTGGTGGCAGCGATGCGAATTACTGACAGGACCGGAAAAGGGATACGGACCTCTCCCCGTGACTCCATGTTGTCATCAGAATCATTCGCGGAAACAGCGGGAAGGGTCTTCGCCTTTCACCGTGCCGTTGACACACTGGGGGCTGTTGCCGGTCCCGTAATTGCATTGCTGTTTTTGATGAAGTATCCGGGCAATTTTACAGGACTGATTATGCTTACCTTGATTCCCGGGCTCCTTGCGGTACTCTTCACGTTACGAATACGGGAAAAACCATTCCTGGCTGAGAAGCAAATTCCCCAATCAAGACCTGGTTTTCTCTCCTTTGTCGGGTACTGGAAAATTTCATCAACACAATACAAATGGATTGCCGGCGGCCTTATCGGATTTGCGCTTTTCAATAGTGCTGATGCCTTTCTGATCCTGAAAGGAAAGGATGAAGGCCTTGACCCGGTTCAGATAATAACGGGCTATATCTGTTATAATTCAGTTTTTGCCCTTTCAGCCTTTCCTGCCGGGATGCTTGCTGACAGATGGGGAATACGAAAAACCATTTCGGTGGGAATTTTGTTTTTTATTCTTACGTATTCAGGTTTTATCTTTCTTTCGGGACCCAGGATCCTCTATATATCCTTTGTTCTGTACGGAATTTATGCCGCCCTGACGGACGGTATTGCCAGGGCCTGGATCAGCCGGATTTGCGGGAATGATGCCAGGGGAACTGCCCTGGGTTTTTATCAGGGCTTTGCCAGCCTGGGCACCTTCGTTTCCAGCACGGTTACAGGTTTCATTTGGGTAAGCTGTAGTCCTGATGCAGCACTCTTGTTTACCCTATCGGGAGCGGTCTTATTTTTTATCTATCTTGTACTTATTCTGCCCATAAAAAAAATTCATTGACCTATGGAATCAGGCGGTTCACCAAAGTTCCTGTCTGTTGAAAACTATACCCGTCAAAGGCTGTTAAAATGCTGGTTTTTAGGCATAATTTTTATTATTTTTGTAATTCAATGCATCCAATCTGGCGTGAGAAAGGGCGCAGATCATTTAACAGAATAAATTCTTAAAGATCTATGAAAAACCAAAAATCTACGCTGGTCAGTCTGTTTATTGTAGTTCTTTTCTCGACAGTCTTTTCATACGATACCGCACGTGCAAGTCATGCAATGGGTGCGGATCTTACATACGAGTGTATTAGCGCTAACCAATACCTTCTCACTTTTTCCTTTTACCGCGATTGTGTGGGGATTCCGGCTCCGGCATCTGTGGATGTTCAATACAGTTCGAGTTGCTTTGCAGGAGGATCGATAACCCTTAATCCGACTCCTACAAGCCCGACCCAGATTTCACCGACTTGCTCAACTGCGGTCTCGACGTGTAACGGAGGAACCTATACCGGAATCGAAGAATGGATTTATACAGCAGTCGTTACCCTCCCAGGGCCCTGTGCTGACTGGACTTTCAGTCATGATGAGTGTTGCAGGAATGCTGCCATTACTACCATTACCGGTGCGGGCAGCGATAACATGTATGTGTATTCACTTCTCAATAATACAACGCCAACCTGCAATAATTCACCGACCTTCTCCAACCGTCCGGTTCCATTTGCCTGTGTCGGCCAACGTTTTTGTTTTAACCATGGCGCCTTTGATGTGGATGGTGACAGCCTTGCCTATCAACTGATCACTCCCCTCACCGGCCCCGGTGGGGCTACCGTTACCTACCTGCCAGGCCATTCCAACACTCAGCCCGTTATTTCTTCCCCTCCGGTTACATTTGACCCGGTATCGGGAGATATCTGTATGACACCGACGCAGGCCGAAGTAACAGTATTCGCAGTGCTTGTCAACGAATACAGAAACGGGGTTCTTATCGGACAGGTTGAAAGGGACATACAACTCACGGTAAACAACTGCAATAATTTCCTTCCCATGCTGACCGGCATAAACGGGGCTCCACAATTTACTGCTACCCTTTGTGCCGGCAATCCCTATTCATTTTATATTGCATCCATTGATGCAGATGCAGCTAACACCACCACCATTACCTGGGATTTTGCCATACCCGGTGCAACCCTGACCATGACTGGTGGACACAGGGATTCAGCATTTTTTAACTGGACACCTCCTGTTTCCGCAATCAGTGGTACCCCTTATTGTTTTACTGCGACCGTTACCGACGACAACTGCCCCTATCAGGGAGTTCAGATTTTTTCATATTGTTTCACTGTTCAGGGAATAGATCCGGATGCAGGGCCGGATCAGACCGTGCCTTGCAATGTATTCGCAACCCTGAATGCAACTGCAACCGGTGGATCAGGAATTTATACCTACACATGGAACCCCGGAAATTTTACGGGACAAACCCTGAATAATGCAGGGGTGGGGACTTATATTGTCACTGTTTCTGATGGTTTGTGTTCCAATACAGATACGGTTGATGTATTTGCGGGGGCGGGTGTGCCTACGGCAGATTTCAGTTTTACAAATAACTGCAGCGGAAACCCTGTTCAGTTTACAGACCTGTCCACCGTAGGCGGTGGTTCTTCCATTGTGAACTGGTTGTGGGATTTTGGAGACGGCGGTACCGCAAATACCCAGAACCCGACACACCAGTACACGGTTAATGGGAATTACAATGTTACCCTTATTGTACAAACACCCACAAATTGTGCGGATACTCTGGTACAGCAATTGACGATCAACACAAACGTTCCGACGGCACAGTTTAATGCCATTAATGTCTGTCAGGGAACCATAATGAATTTTAGTGACCAGTCAACCGGAGGCCCCATCAATGCATGGTCATGGGATTTCAATGATCCGGGAAGTGGCGGCAATAATACTTCGACGGTACAGAATCCTTCTCATTCATTTACAGCACCCGGAACATACCAGGTGACACTCAATGTTACCAATACCGCCGGTTGCAGCAATCAGGTGCAGCAGGCAGTTACCGTTTTTTCAAATCCAACAGTATCCGTTCCCAATGCTCAGATTTGCGATGGCAGTTCCACCACGCTGAATGCTCCCAATGGATTTAGTGTGTATGCCTGGAACCCCGGAGGAAATACACAGGCCATCACGGTAAACCCATCAACAACGTCAAATTACAGTCTGACAGTGACCGATGCCAACGGGTGTTCAGGTAATACTGTTGTTACAGTAACGGTTGACGCGTTACCGGTTGCAAATGCCGGTGCGGATCAGACCATTTGCCAGGGCACCAACGCTTCTCTTTCCGGAAGCGGAGGAGGAACTTATGAATGGAATCCGGGCAACCTGAGCGGTTCTTCCGTTTCCGTAAGCCCTCCGTCAACAACCACATATACACTTACCGTAACCAGCGCTGCAGGCTGTGCGGGCACAGATCAGGTAACCGTCAACGTAAATGCCATGCCGGTAGTGGATGCCGGGAATGATAACAATATCTGTAAAGGATCTTCCATAAGCCTATCCCTTGTTTCCGGAACAGGCAGTATTTCCTGGACACCTGGTGGATTCACCACTTCTTCCATAACCGTATCTCCGGGTGTTACAACCACCTATACCGTTACGGTTAGTGATGCCATTGGTTGTTCAGGAAGTGACCAGGTGACGGTCAATGTTCGCCCGGTTCCTGTGGCTGCGTTTGTAAATTCCGGTCCTGTTTGCCTGGGGAATGCTATTAATCTTACAGACAATTCCAATATATCCGCAGGAGCCATAACCACGTGGAACTGGGATTTTGGAGATGGCCAGGCTGCTTCTTCACAAAATCCATCCGTTACATACAGCACAGACGGCCTGTTCAATGTCCAGCTTATTGTAACCAGTGATTTCGGATGCCGGGATACGGTTACCAATTCACTGCGTGTAAACCCTCTGCCTGTGGCAAATGCCGGCCCGGACGATGACATCTGCCCGGGATTTAATGCCACACTGAATGGTAGTGGTGGGGTACAATACCTCTGGACTCCGGGTAATATGACGACCGCCTCCATTACTCTCAGTCCGGCAACTACTACGGATTATGTATTGCAGGTTACTGATGCCAACGGATGTACCAATACCGATCAGGCAAGGATCGTGGTGAATCCCGTGCCTGTCGCTAATGCAGGTACAGATCAGGATATTTGCCTGGGAACCGCCACATCACTGGTTGCATCGGGCGGGACAGATTATCTGTGGTCTCCGGGAAATGTGAATACTGCGGTATATACGATTTCTCCTGCCGTCACAACAACGTATGATGTACTGGTAACAAACACCTACGGTTGCCAGGCCAGTGACCAGGTTACGGTAAATGTTCATCCCATTCCGGTTGCAGCATTTAGTGATGACGGTCCTGTATGCCAGCTCAATACCGTTAGTTTCACGGACAACTCCAATGTGAGCGCAGGTTCCATTACGTCCTGGGACTGGGATCTTGGTAACAACGTAACCAGCAGTGTCCAGAATCCTTCGCTTCAGTATAATCTCGAAGGGAACTATACTGTAAACCTTATTGTTACTACAAATGCAGGATGCCGTGATACAATCACCCGGAATCTGCTAATCTGGCCCAATCCCGTTGCATCTTATACGAACCTTGATGTCTGCGACGGGAATCCGGTCATTTTTGCCAATACATCCTATATCAGTGATGCAACACCCTTGTCGTATCAATGGAGTCTCGGAGATAGTAGCACCTCCTCCACGACATCTCCATCTCACCTGTACGGAGGTTGGGGAAGTTATCAGGCCGATCTACAAGTAACTTCCGTGAATGGTTGCACCTCTGATGTTTCGAGGACCGTCAATGTCTTTGCGCTTCCGGACGCAGCCTTCAGTGCTCCCCCGGTTTGTGAAGAAACCGCCTTCACTCTGTCGGACAATTCGAGCATTCCGTCTGGTGCGGTCAGTACCTGGTACTGGACCCTGGGAGACGGCAGTACGGCAACGGATCCCAATCCCAACCATACCTATCCGGAACCTGGATTTTATCCCATTCATCTTCTGATAACCAGTAATCATGGTTGCCAGGACAGTACGGATGCCATCATCAGGGTGATACCAAAGCCAGTACCGGACTTTCTTACCGAAAGTCTGTGTTATGGTTTTCCGGTGCAACTGACCGATCAAAGTTATGCTGTAACCGGATCTGTGGTTCAGTACCAATGGGGATTTGGCGACGGTGCCACCTCTGCCGATCAAAATCCGGTGCATCTGTATAACAGGCCGGGTTGGTATCAGGTATCGCTCACGATAACATCAGACAGCGGTTGTATTTCAACCCTCGTGCGACCCAATGCCCTGGAGATCTTTGCCCCACCCAATGTGCAGTTTGAGTCCAATGTAAGCGCGGCCAATGATATTTATCCGCTGGTGAATTTCATCAACCAGACCGGTACTGCAGGTCAGTATTTCTGGGACTTTGGTGATGGTACACAGTCAACCGATTATTCACCCACCCACCTTTATCCGGACATTGGGGTTTATCAGGTTCAACTGATTTCTATTAATGATCACGGTTGTGTGGATACCACACTTCAAAGGATTGAAATACGGCCGAGTTCCAATGTGTACATTCCGAATGCATTTACGCCAAACGGTGATACCCGTAATGATCTCTTCCGTGTTTATTCCTATAATGTCGAGGAGTTGCAGGCACAGATTTTTGACCGTTGGGGATTGAAGGTTTTTGAATGGGATACCATTGATGGCGGATGGGACGGGAAAGTTGAGGGTAATCCTGCCCAGGCGGATGTTTATGTTTACAGGGTAACGACTGTTGATATCAATAATAGGAGGGAAGTCCGGATCGGACATGTGAGTCTGGTACGCTGATTGAGTTTCTCATGAAAATACAAAGGGCCCGGTTGCATTAAACCGGGCTTTTTTTGTTGAAAACTATGCTCATAAGTACCTTTTCTTCAAAATTTTCAACCTTGTGCATAATCTAAATTTGTTGCGGGTGAGAACTTCATTTTTTGAAGCAGAACTTCACGAGGGCATACAAATTAATCTTAGAAAATGTCAGAATTAAAGAATAAACATGAAATGGTAATGGAGATCGTAGAACAGGTCGCCTCAATTACCCTGAAACTTGGAATTGTCCACAATTCCACGGATGATATTTCTCTGGATGGAAGGCATATTACCATCCGGGGTAAAAAGATGTTGTATTTCGGTTCTTGCGGATACCTTGGTCTTGAGCATGATCCCAGGCTGAAAGCCGGTGCTATTGAAGCCATCAACCGTTTTGGTACGCAATTCTCCTCTTCCCGGGCTTATGTTTCGTCCGGCTATTACCAGCAGTCGGAGGAATTGCTTTCCAAAATGTTTATGGGCAAGGACGTTCTGCTCCTTCAGTCCCTAACCGTTGGACACATGTCGAATATTCCCGTGCTTGTAGGGAATGATGATGCGGTAATTCTGGATTCACAGGTGCATGATAGTGTTCAGACGGCTGTACAGTTACTTAAAACACGTGACATCCATGTTGAACTGATCCGGAATAACAGGATGGATATGCTGGAAAGCAGGATTAAGGCACTGAAGAATGAATACAATAAGATCTGGTATATGGCTGACGGGGTATATTCCATGCATGGTGATTTTACCCGGGTGAAAGATCTGTATAAACTGGCTGACCAGTATGAACAACTGCACCTGTATCTGGACGACATTCATGGAATGAGTTGGGCCGGGCCAAATGGAACGGGTTATGTTTTATCCCAGGAAAATTTTCACGAAAGGCTGTATTGGACCACCGGACTGACCAAGGCATTTGGTACGGCAGGTGGTTTACTGGTGTATCCTGACAGTAAATCATTCCACAGGGTAAAAAATACCAGCAAGGCTTTTATTTTTTCCATACAAATGCCACCCATGGTGTTGGGCGCCACTATTGAATCCGCTAAGATTCACCTGACAGATGAAATTTATTCGCTCCAGGATGAACTCAGGTTAAAAATGGAATTCTTTAATAATACTGCACGGAAACTCAAACTGCCGATTGTCAATGAAACCCTCAGTCCAATAGGCTTCATTGGAGTCGGGAAACCCGATGTAGGTTATAATATGGTGCGGAGAATGATGAACCTGGGATATTTTATGAACCTGAGTGTATTTCCCAGTGTATCTTTCAATAAAACGGGGCTCCGGATCCCTGTTAACCGCTTGAATACCATGGAAGATATTGAATCCCTGCTTACCGAAATCGCAGTTCAGTTGCCACTGGCCCTCGCTGATTCCAATTCGAGTATGACAGAGATTTATAAAAACTTTAAGCTGGTTGCTTAACGCAACCGGAAATGAATAACCTGATTAATTACTTTTTGGAGTAATTCAAGGTTGCTCACAGAGTTGCCAGAAATTATTCAGGATTGAAACGGCCGCCACAAAATTTTCAAAGGAAATAGGCTTAATGATATATCCGGCAACGTTATAATTATACGCTTCAAACCGGTCTTTATCATCGTTGGAGGTGGTCATGACAAAAACACTTATGGTATGAAGGGATTTGTCGGAACGTAATTCCTTCAGAAACTCCAGACCATTCATTTTTGGCATATTAATGTCCAAAAGGATAATTCTGGGAGTTGGACTGATCTTGGTGGTGCCGTTTGTGCCACGCAGTTGATCCAGTGCCTCTACACCATTGTGGGCTATAGAAAGCGGATTGAGGATATTGCTTTTTTTAAATGCTCTTTGCACATTCATGCAATCCACCTCATCATCATCTACCAGCAAAATATTGACCAGTTTCTCCATGGTACACGTATGTTACGTTTTTGAAAATCAGTAGTTACAAAGCCTTGATAACGAAAAGCGTTCAAATGTAATAATTTTTATCATTTTCACGTTTTTTTAATGAAAATCCCGATGTACTCAACTTGTATTGTGAAGCCAAATACTTGTAAATCAGGTAGAATTTTGAGTAATTTCTTACAATTAAGTATCTATTCCATTAGTTTCGCGTAATCTAACAGTCCAATCCAATGAATCTCATTTCAATGAAAGCACTCTGGTACAGGATTATCCGGAAAAAAATGTATGAGAGCATACCTTACGAGGATCTCATGTCCCGTCAGCGATTTTCATTATTCAGGATATATTCTTTTACATCCTTCCTTGCAAGTATTTTTACGGCCCTTCAGATTGATGCCGTCTTTTCATTCAGCTTTCTTCCTGAAATCCTGACTGTACTCGGAACGGTTATCATTGTGAACTTTTATATTGTTAAGGATTATCATAAAATCCCTGCTGCTTACATTATCGGAGTGTTGGCCGGATTCACAGTACTGCACATCCAGGCATATAATGCCGGTGGTGTATTGAATACGGGAACCATGTATCTGTGTGTGATTATCATGACAGCATTTATGCTCATGGGTACCAAAGCAGGGAAATGGATCACTGCACTTTGTATTCTTGATGTGGTATATTTTTACATCGCATCGGAATACCTTAATACTACCTCCTACGATCTTTTTAATAATGACCCGAGTCTTATCTATCAGGATGCACTTACGACTTTTATACTTGCCCTGTTTCTGGTTGCAGCCCAAAGCAATTACCTCAACAGTGGTAAAAATGTAATTATTGAACGGATTACCGAACAGAAAAACCAGTTGGAAATCAATAACCGGAAGCTTCAGGAATATACAACCCACCTCGAACGAACGAACCGTGAACTTGATAAATTTGCTTCTATCGTTTCGCACGATCTGAAAGCTCCCCTCCGTGCTATTGGAAACCTTACGGGCTGGATTGAGGAAGATGCCGGTGATACCATGCAGGGTGATGTGCGTGCCAATTTTAACCTGATCAAGCAACGTGTTAAAAGGATGGAAGACCTTATCAATGCCATCCTGGATTACAGCCGGGCAGATAAGCTAAGTGATGATGAAACGACCGTAGATACAAAAGAATTGGTCGAAGAAGCCCTTGATTTTATTGGCAGGCCGGATAACCTCACCTTCCATATTTCACCCGATATGCCTGTTCTGGAGACGGATAAAACACGACTCGCCCAGGTATTTTCCAACCTCGTAGGGAATGCTATAAAATACAATGATAAAAAGGACATAATAGTAGATGTCCGTGTTGCTGCAAAAGAGGAAGGTTGGGAATTTACAGTCAAGGATAACGGACCCGGAATTGAGGCTCAGTACCATGAAAAGATATTTATCATTTTCCAGACCCTGAACAGGAGAGATGATGTGGAAAGTACCGGGGTAGGACTGGCGATCGTGAAAAAAATTATCGAGGATCAGGGGGGTAAGATTTGGGTTGAATCCGAGCCAGGACACGGCAGTGAATTCAAATTCATCTGGCCAAGAATTAAAAAGGTGAAAGATTCAGCGTTAATTGCCGCTCCGATTATCGTGTAAGGTACAGGTCATTTTCGAACAACTCTTCCTTTTCCCCTGAGTTAAATTGGGTGAAAAAGAAGAAGGAAAATGCCAAAAGGTAACACAAAGCAAGTTGAACATTTCGACAATCAGGAAGTCAGGATCATCAGTATCGAACAGAACCGGATGCAGATCGAAATGGAGATTGACCGGAATGTAAAAAGCATCCGCAGCCTCATAGAAAAATTGAGGCCATTTGAAAGACAAAAGTATTATAACGGGCTTTTGATGCACATGCTCTCCGTTCCTGTGGATGAAAGTCGCACTGATGGAATGCAGAAGAATGACCTGGATTACAGCAATCTGGGCACTCGTGATTTGGATCTGATCCGGGAACTTTCCCAGAAAATGGAACAATTGTATATTGTCATGAATGACGATATTTCCTGAACGAAACCCTTACATAGTGTAATTTCAACCAGACGCGGCGGGAGTATCCTCCGCGTTTGTTATTTGCCCTGGATCAATACCCTGCTGACGGGGTAACGGTTAAGGGTTGGCTCAAAATAGGGTGAATTCCTGTAGATAAAATAGAGTTGGGCAAATGAATCTGAAGCGAATTCCTTGTCTTCTGTCTTTTTTGCCTGAAACCTTCTGTGCAACTCAGGGTTTTCAGCCAGAATCTTCGAGGCAAGATCCTCGAATACATACGGGGAAAACCATTCCTTTTCCTGAAGAATACTGTCAAAAAATCCCCAGTTGAAATAACTGTCGGTACATTCTGGTTCCAGGGCTTCCACCACAAGCCGGTTGGCATCCTGGAAAACGGGAACCAGGTAATCTCCCTTGCGCATCAGGACCTGTTCCGTATCCCTGTGGATCTTTACGCTACTGTGGACATAATGCCCCTCATAAGGCTTTGCCGGTGTTGAAAAAGAATCAATATAGGTTACCTCCGCTGTAATAACAGAATCCTCGCGTACAAGGATCATCCTTACATTATTGTCCGAAAGTTTTTCAAATACCGTCACCCATGCCTGTGGTATTAAATAATATAAGGGGGCGTGGATGATCTTTTCAGGTTCGTATAAATTATAAAATGGGATTTCTTTCGTATAAGGCTTGCTGTGGTCATAATAGAGGCGTGGCAGTCCGGTGATATCACTTTTCCTGAATGAGGCTGTATATCCGGAAAACGAAAGTTTATCATGCACTTTTGTATTGAGAGTGAAATTCACCGGATATTCCTTTCTATTGCTGTTATCCTGTATTGAAGCCTTTCTGACTTCAAGAATATCGCTGTGCTGCAGGCTGCATTCTTCAAGAAGCGACCTCATCAGGTTCAATGTTGACGCTACCCTGTTTGCAAAGGGTTTTAGCATATGGGATTCACTTATATAGGAAAAGGTACTAAACAGGGATGTATAACCCGTAAGGAATCTCGGCGTATCAAGGAATCCTATAATTCCGCTGTCGGGAGGATTTTCCCAGGGTTCGGTATTTACATAGGGGCACATGGCATCCTTACGCCTGTCCATTTGTTTATAGAGTGAAGGTGTAAGAATATTTTTACTGTAATTTCCCGTGATGGGATAAAGTTTATCCGGTTGCGTGGAAATCAACGTCATCGTATAAGAATAATCGGCTCCGTCACTCACATGTGTATCCAGAAGAACGTCAGGATTCCACTGCCTGAACATTTTAATAAATGACCGGGTATTGGATGCGTCGCATTTCATGAAATCGCGGTTCAGATCCAGGTTCTTTGCATTTCCCCTGAATCCATATTCAGGGGGTCCATTCTGGTTTGCTCTGCTGCAGCAACCCCGGTTTAATGCACCGTCAATGTTCAGGGTGGGAATAATACAAACTACCACATTTTTCAGATCTTTATTATCATCCACCCTTGCAAGCAACTCTTTTGCAAAGAGAATACTTGCATTGATTCCGTCAGGCTCTCCCGGATGTATGCCGTTATTTATCATAAGGATACATTTGCCCAGTTCGTGGAGACGCGAAGGGTCAAAGATGCCATTGGCAGAAATTACAAATAGTTGAAGGGGTAATCCAATATCTGTTTTACCATAAGGGAATAACCGGGCTTTTGAGGATTGCATTGCCAGTCTTTTATAGGATGCAATTACGGAATCATAAACCGGCGTAAATCTGTAAAGTGTTGAATCAGCGGGTGCACTGCCGATGGTTTCTGCATGGCACTGGAATACAGGCATCAGAAAGCATAATAAACTGATGATCAGATGGAATTTATTCATGCGTAAACTTATTAAAAATGTGCTGAATATTTTTACGTCCAGATTACATGGAAAAATTCCCGAATTGGAGATTCCGTATCATTTCCTATATTGGAGGGCTTATTTAATCTTGAATCGTATGAAAATTATACTCAGAATTCTATGTCTTTTCTTATTGGGGACATTCACCGTGAATGCCCAGTACAATCTCTCAGACACCCTTAAACCTGATCCGGATGTCAGAATTGGGACTCTTTCCAATGGAATGAAATATTATATCGCCCGTAACACCAAACCCGAGAAAAGGGCTGAACTCCGTCTTGCCGTTGACGCAGGATCCACCTCTGAAAATGATGATCAGCAGGGGTTGGCTCATCTTACTGAGCACATGGCCTTCAATGGCACGAAGAATTTTAAAAAGAACGAACTCGTTGACTATCTGGAATCTGTCGGAACCAAGTTCGGACCTCATCTGAATGCATATACCAGTTTCGATGAAACCGTTTATATGCTTCAAATACCCACCGACACACCGGCCATCGTTGAAAAGGGGCTTCAGATCCTTGAGGACTGGGCACATAATCTGTCGTTTGACTCCATAGAAGTTGAAAAGGAAAGAGGAGTGGTAGTGGAGGAATGGAGGCTTGGTCAGGGAGCAGATGAAAGGATGCGAAGACAATACTGGCCTGTTTTATTCAAAGATTCACGGTATGCTGTCCGCCTTCCTATAGGAAAAAAAGAAATCATTGAAGGAGCCGGGCAGGGCACCCTGCGCTCCTTTTACCAGAAATGGTACCGTCCGGATCTGATGGCGGTTATAGCAGTAGGAGATTTTGATCCGGCTGTCATGGAAAAAACAATCATTGACAAGTTTTCAAAAATTCCGGCAGCAAAAAATAACCTGAAACCTGAGTCTTATCCTGTTCCTGACAATAAGGAAGTATTGGTGTCCACCTCTACAGACAAGGAAGCGGTTTTCAGTCTTGTACAAATGATCTACAAACTGCCGGTCCCTTCCCAGGCTACGGTATCAGATTACAGGCGCGGACTGGCAGAACAGTTGTTTGGATCCATGCTCAATGCACGGACTGCCGAATTGCAACATCAGGCCGATCCGCCCTTTATGTTTTCCTTCAGCGGTTATCAGGAACTGGTGAGGACCAAATACGCATATATTTCCGCGGCAGTTTGTAAAGAGACCGGAATTGAACGTGCTTTACAAAATCTGGTTAATGAAAATGAAAGGGTAAGGCGTTATGGATTTACGGAATCAGAGCTTACCAGGGCTAAAGCGGAGATGATGAGTGCTATGGATAAGTTGTATAAGGAACGTGATAAAACCGAAAGCAGGAACTTTGCTCAGGAATATGTAAGTAACTTCCTTACCGGAGAACCCATGCCAGGCATCAGTGCTGAATATAAGCTATACAAAGAATATCTGGATGGAATTAAATTAAGTGAAGTGAATGCCTTTGCCTCTAAATGGATTACAGACGGCGCTGATTGCGTAGTTGTAATTACGGCACCTGATAAAGCATCTACAAAGATGCCCACAGATGAACGCATCCGGGAAATTGTTACCGGAATGCAAAAGCTTGATTTGAAGCCTTATGAAGACAAGGTAGTGAATAAAGGCCTGGTTGAAGGGGAATTGAAGGGCTCCCGTATTATTCAAACCATTAAGATGCCTGAATTCGGCATTACTCAGGTTGATCTTGGAAACGGCGTTCATGTAATGATGAAACCTACCGAATTCAAAAATGACGAAATTTTGTTTACGGCTTATTCATGGGGTGGCTGGTCTTTATATCCTGAAAAGGATTATATGTCTGCGGCGAATTGTGATCAGATTATTGACGAATCCGGTATCGGTGAATTTGATGCTGTTGCACTGGAAAAAGCCCTCAGTGGTAAAATTGCGGGATGCTCTCCTTATGTTGGGGAACTAAGTGAAGGCGTGAACGGCAGTTGCTCCCCGAAGGACGTTGAAACCATGTTTCAATTAATCTATAATTACTTCACATCACCAAGAAAAGATTCGACCGCATTCCTGTCTTTTATGGATACCCAGAAGGGATTAATCCAGAATAAATCTGCAGATCCGAATTCAGTTTTCCGGGATACAATTTCATATGTGATGTCAGGATATAATTTCCGGTACCGGCCGACGACCCTGCAGACACTTTCCGAAATCAATCTGGAAAGGGCATTTGAGATTTATAAAGAGCGGTTCAGTGATGCATCAGGTTTCAGATTTTATTTTGTGGGAAACTTCAAAACTGAGGAACTCGTTCCGCTGATTAAAAAATACCTGGGGAGCCTGCCTTCACTGAATAAGAAGGAAATGTGGAAAGATATCGGGGTACAATCTCCAAAAGGCACATTCAACAGGATTGTTAAAAAGGGTATCGAACCGAAAGCTGCGGTAGTCCTCAAATTTGAGATGCCGTTTGTCTATAACCGAAATAACAGGAATGAAGTAAATGCACTGAATAAACTTCTGAATATACGGCTTCGGGAGGTATTGCGGGAAGAAAAGAGCGGTGTTTATGGTGTTGGCTGCAGGTCTTCCCCCCAACATTATCCAAAGGAAAAGCTGGAAATGACAATTTCATTTGGTTGCGCACCCGATAACGTGGACATGCTCGTTCAATCCGCCATGAATGTTCTGAATGAAGTAAAGTCGGCAGGCTGTGACGACAAAAATCTGTTAAAGATTAAGGAAACTTCCTTAAGAGAGAGAGAAACATTAATGCGGGAAAATCAGTTTTGGCTGAATACGATTTCAAGCAATGATGAAAACGGGGAGGACCTGAATGATCTGAATAAATACAACGACTGGGTTAATTCCCTTAAGAAAGAGGACTTCCTCAAATTTTCCGGAAAATACCTCCAGTTGGAGAACATGGCTAAGTTTATCCTCTTACCGGAAAAATAAGACCTGAGGAGCCGGTATCTACCGGCTCTTTTTTTATGTAAAAATATTCGGTGGACGGGAGGTTAAGATTCTTTAGGGTGCTAACATCTGAAAGGAAAGTTTTACGCTGCACAGCTCATTTTATGGATTTCCCTGTCTCAGATTCAATATACGTCAGTATATCTCCAAATGCCTCTGGACTGAACCATTGGATGTCCTTATCCTTCCGGAACCAGGTCATTTGACGTTTAGCGTATCGTCGTGTGTTGGTACGTATTTTCTCAATGGCCTGTGATAAAGTCAGGTCTCCGGCGAAGTATTCAAAAAATTCTTTGTATCCTACCGTATTCAGGGCATTGAAGTTTTTAAGATGAAAAAATTTCCTCGCTTCATCTTCAAGTCCTGACCTCACCATTTCTTCCGTCCGATGGTTTATTTTTTCATAGAGATCCTGCCTTGGCAGGTCAAGTCCAATTTTAACAATCCTAAAGAACCGGTTTGCGGAATTTTTTCTTCTCAGTTGAGAATATTTGATTCCTGTAGTAACACAGACTTCTATGGCCCTGATGAGCCTGTGGGGATTCATGGTGTCCATGGACGCAAAATATTCCGGATCCAGCGACAAGAGTTTTTGCCTGAGCGGCTCAATTCCGTTTGTTTTAAATTCGTTTTCCAGTTCACTCCTCAGTATGGGATTTACCCCGGGCATTGGATCAATACCATGACAGATGGTATCAATATACAGGCCACTGCCCCCGGTCATAAGGACAATTGTGTTCGATTGAAACAGGCGTTCGAGCAGTGACAGGACATCTTTTTCAAAACAACTGATATTGTAGTGGTCTGACGGATTCAGAAAATCCAATAAATGATGTTTTATCCCCGCCTGTTCCTCCGGGGTTGGTTTGGCCGTACCTATATCAAGGCCTTTATAAAATTGCCTGGCATCGGCATTGATGATATCCGTATTAAAATACGTTGCCAGCCGGACAGCCAAAGCGGTTTTACCGGAGGCGGTGGGTCCAAGGATAATTACCAGGGTATTCATCTTACCAATAAAAAACCCTCCGCTGGGAGGGCCTGAAACAGATCGTGAACCGGTTCAGAATTCCTCGTCTTCCTGATTCTCCTCCTCAAAATCCTCTTCCTCACCGGCAGTTTCAAATTCATCCGACTCCTTTTCATTTTCCTCCTCTTTCATGTAAAAGCCAGACTGGGTTTCTGACGGGTCCGCAACTTCAGGGGTTTCTTCCATGCTGTCATGTGAATCCTCTGGTTCATCCAGTTCGTCCATAGCATCAGGATCAAAATCCTCCGGAATGGGAATCACGCCCACAGTCGTTGTGTGGAACTGTTTTGGAGCCTCCCCTGAAGTTCTGATACACCTTGGGTAGGATGCAACAGGATCTTCCAATGCCAGAATCTTAATGAGTTCAATCCTGAATGTCCATTGTGAAGCAAGGTCAAAATGGTAATAAATTTTTTGATGGGGATCAGAAATAAAATCGCAGAGCCTTGATTTTTTCATGGCTGGCGTACCTTCTGAGACGTCGCCTTGTATTTCACGCGAGGTTATCTCCTTGCCCTTTTTCCAATTATCATCGCTCATATAAAAGGATGATGCAGGAGAAGGTTCAAAGCCTATCGAAGAATGAATCGCAAAGTGGAGGTCTTCAAAGGTCTGAGTAGACCGGATTTCAATGTCACGTTGTACGTCATCGAAATCTTCAAATATTACCCTGAAACGATAGATTGCCATGTGTAGGTTGATTCCAACTCAAATGTAAAAAGAATATTTGTCTCTTTGATTTCGCCGCATGAAAAAAATCAGTTTCGGGCCGGGTCGTTATTGTCTTTTACCCTCCTTCAAACCCATATCATGACCGATCCTGAGCATGAACTCGAATGCCTGATCAAAATCATTACGGATTTCTCCTTCCAGAATTGCTTCCCGGATTGCATTTTTAATCTCACCGACTTCTCTGCCGGGCTTCAGGTTAAAGGCCTTCATAATGTGCTCCCCGGTAACCGGTGGCTGCCAATTCCGGATCCTGTCCTTTTCTTCAACCTCCAGTAATTTTTTTTGCACTACCGCAAAGTTTTCCTTGTATTTTCGTATTTTGTATTCATTCTTTGTTGTAATATCTGCTTTACATAAGATCATAAGGTCATCAATTTCATTCCCAGCATCAAAAAGCAATCTCCTTATGGCCGAATCCGTAACCTGCTCTTTTGCCAATACAATGGGCCGGAGGTGAAGTAAAACAAGCTTTTCAACGTATTTCATTTTTTCATTCAGCGGAAGTTTGAATTGACTAAAAATTTGTTTCACCATTCTTGCACCTTTATCCTCATGGCCGTGAAATGTCCATCCCTGTATCGGATCAAATCTTTTTGTGGCAGGTTTTGCAATATCATGAAGAATGGCTGCCCATCGCAGCCACAGGTTATTTGACTCTTGTGAAACATTGTCCAGAACCTGAAGGGTATGCGTGAAATTGTCCTTATGTCCTTTACCGTTAACATAGGCCACACCGTGGAGCAGGTATAATTGCGGAAAAATGATTTTCAGCAGGCCCGTTTTAAATAAGTGTTCAAACCCCACGGATGGTTTGGGGCTTGCGATAATTTTATTCAGTTCATCGGCAATCCGTTCCGGTGAAACAATTTTTATCCGTTCCGCATTTTCCTGAATGGACCTCAGATTGACGGGGTCAATGGTAAAGTGGAACTGGGATGCAAAGCGTATGGCACGCATCATCCTCAGAGGGTCATCAGAGAAGGTAATATCCGGTTGGAGTGGAGTACGGATAATTTTTTCCTGTATATCCCGGATACCATCAAAGGGATCAATAAGTTCACCGAAGTTGGTATCGGTGAGGTGGATGGCCATGGCATTAATGGAAAAATCCCTTCTTTTCTGATCATCCTCCAGGGTACCGGATTCAACAATAGGCTTCCTTGATTCCCTTCTGTACGATTCCCGCCGCGCTCCGACAAATTCAATTTCCAGGTCATCCATCCGGATCATGGCAGTACCGAAGTTTCTGAAATAATTCACGTGAGTGTGGTTTCCCAGTCTCCTGGCTACCTTCCGTGCCAGATCTATTCCGCTGCCCGTTACTACAATGTCAATATCTTTTGACTGTCGTTTCAGAATCATGTCTCTTACATAGCCTCCCACAACGTATGCTTCGATACCCATGGCCGAGGCTTCTTCCGCAATAATCTTAAAAACAGGATGTTGCAGGTGCTTTTTCATAGGTGGTATTGCGATGCCGTGTTCCCTGATGTGCGACAGGATACCGCTTTGAAATAGTTGAATGTTTATGCTTCCCGGTTCCGTCGGAATTACTTCCTTATCCTTTACCGGAACCATTTGAAGCAGGGATTTAACACAGAATTCAAATCCAGTATGCACTTTATTTTCTCAGAAATTCAATTTGTCCGTTTCCCTTCATCCTTATTATGGTTGATGCTGTCCGTGCCTGATTTTCCATTCGCCTCAAATTTACAACATAATCCACACCCTGTTTGATTTCATCAGAAATGTCCAGGTAGCTTCCAGGCGCCGGATGGCCACTGATATTTGCGGAGGTAGATACCAGCGGTTTTCTGAACCGTCGGATTAGTTCGCTGCAAAAGGGATCCCTGGTAACCCGGATGGCTACGCTTCCATCTCCGGCAAGGATTTCAGGAGGGAGGTTTTTCCCATTATCATAAATAATTGTCAGAGGCTTTTCAGCAAAATCAATCATTGCCCAGGCATTTTCAGGAACTGATTCTACATAAGACTGTAAACGGTTTTCTGTATCCAGCAATAGAATCAGGCTTTTCGAATCATTCCGGTTTTTGAGACGGTATATCTTTTTTATCGCGTTTGAATTAGTTGCATCACAACCTATTCCCCAGATAGTATCCGTAGGGTAAAGTATAAGTCCGCCATTTTTAAGGACATCAAGGCATTTTTTTATTTCTTCCTGAAACTCCATCATTACGATTCAAAGAATTGTTTTAGGCTGATGCTGAGGGCACACCTGAAATGCCCTTCCGGACATTGTTTGAACCCGTGTATTCCACAGGGCCTGCAATAAAGATCTTCAGGAATCTCCACAATACGTGAAATGGTGGAAAGCGGCCCAAATCCGAAAGCCGGAATGGTACTGCAAAAGACCGCAGTCACGGGAGCATCCAAAGCACTGCATAAATGCAGGGGGGACGAGTCATTCACAAAATTCATTCGTGCACCTTTCATAAGGGCTCCCGATTGAAGAAAGGTAAGGTTGCCGCATTGATTTATTACCCGTGAATTCCCTGTTCTGGCCATTATCTTATCGGCCAACGGGGCATCTTCCCTGCCTCCAATAAGAAAAACATCATTTTCCGGATTACGCCTGATATACTCTGCAATGAAGTTCGTCCACTTTTCTGAAGGAAAGGTTTTTGTAAACCAGACTGAACCCGGAGCAATACAGATATAAGGATTCGAAGTAAAAGAAGCAACAAATCTGAAATCTGCATCGGATGGATATATTTTTGGCAATGCAGGGATCCCCGGAGCCAATGGAATCAGCAATTCCTGATTTCGTTCCGTTTCATGTCTTCCGTCACCGATAACATGCTTTATCCTTTTTGTATAAAAAAATGACAATGGGTTTTTATTAAATCCTGTCCGTACAGGTGCGCCAGATATTGCGGACAATATTCCGGAGGAGGCAAAGCGGTGAACGTTTATTACAGCATCGTATTTTTTTCTCCTTATTTTTATTGCCAGCATGAACAGATTCCTGATCTTCCTGTTTTTCTTATCCCAAATCATGACCTCCCGGATATGAGGGTTGTTTTGCAGTAGGGTTTCATTCCCTTTCCTGAGAAGAAAATCAACTGCTGTATCCGGATGCGCCTCTCCCAGTTTCTCGACCAGTGCGGTTGCCAGAATTACATCACCGGGGAATGAGGTTTGAATAATCAGAATACCAGGCATGCTGTAATTTACACTGCAACATTGAAATCCCTGAGGGCATTGTTGAGTGAAGTTTTTTTATCGGTACTCTCTTTTCGTTTTCCTATGATTAATGCACAGGGAACGCCGAATTCACCTGCAGGAAATTTTTTATTGTAGGTTCCGGGAATTACAACGGAACCTGCGGGGACCCGGCCGCTTATTTCCTTCGGCTTCACTCCTGTGACATCCATAATTTTGGTGGACATTGTCAATACCACATTGGCCCCTAATACAGCCTCTCGCTCAATATGGACGCCTTCTACAACAATGGATCTTGATCCAATAAAGCAATTATCTTCAATTATTACGGGTGAGGCCTGAACCGGTTCAAGCACGCCACCAATTCCGACGCCACCGGACAGATGAACCTGTTTTCCAACCTGGGCACAGGATCCTACCGTTGCCCAGGTATCCACCATAGTACCCTCATCCACATAGGCTCCGATATTCACATAAGAGGGCATCAGTATGACTCCTTTTCCAAGGAATGATCCATACCGGGCAATTCCGTGAGGTACCACCCGTACACCCAGTGATTCGTACCCTGTTTTGAGCATCATTTTATCCCGGAATTCCATTGGGCCTGCCTGGAATGTTTCCATGTTCCGTATCCTGAAATAGAGGATAACAGCTTTTTTAATCCAGTCATGCACCAGCCAGCCTGTTTCCAGGGGTTCTGCTACCCGGAGTTTTCCCTTATCTAACTGCTCAATTACGGTCTCAATCGCGTCGCAGACTGACTTTTCCGCAAGCAGTGAATTGTTTTCCCAGGCCTTTTCCAACATCTCTTTCATCGGGGCAAATTTTAGGCAAAGAAAAACTACCCCGGCCAAAGTACCAAAACGGCCCGGTGAATATTCAGGGCAGGGGAGGGCACGAATCTGTAATATCCTGAATCCTTTGGTATGAGAATCCGGGACAGATGAAAAAGAAAGGCAAATTCCCCGGTGGGTGATTTTGATTTATCTTTGTGAAATGCCCAGGATTTTAGCTATTGATTATGGGACTAAAAGGGTGGGGCTGGCTGTAACTGACCCCGGGCAGATCATAGCCACTTCACTCGGAACCGTGCATTCCGGCGAAGTCATATCGTTTCTCGGTACGTACCTTTCTAAAGAGGACGTTGAAACCTTTGTGGTTGGGGATCCAAGAAAAATGGACAATACCCCTTCGTCGGTTTCTGTTCATGTGGATCAGTTTATTTTGAGCCTGAAAAAACATTTTCCCAATATTCCGGTGGAACGTATGGATGAACGGTTTACCTCCTCCATGGCTCAGGCAGCTTTATTAGCCAGCGGACTTAAAAAGAAAGACCGTCAACGGAAAGACCTTGTGGATCAGGCAAGTGCCGTTATTATATTGCAATCTTATATGGAGGCGAAAGGCCATAAAAGCAGAAGTTGATATATTCGGACATGATTTTACCCATTGTGGCTTATGGCGACCCTGTATTGAAGAAAAAGGCTGGTGAAGTTGACCGGAATTATTCCGGCCTGTCTGATCTGATCGGGAATATGTATGAAACTATGTACAATAGTCATGGTGTAGGACTCGCAGCACCCCAGATTGGATTATCGTTGCGTTTATTTATTGTTGACGGCACTCCGTTTGAGGATGATGAAGTCACGGATTTCAAACAGACTTTTATCAACCCTGTTATACGTAATGAAGACGGAGATCTGTGGAAGTTTAATGAAGGATGTCTGAGTATCCCGAATATACGGGAAGATGTATCACGAAAAAAAATGCTGACGATTGAATATTATGATGAAAACTTGAATATCCAAAAAATGAATTTCGATGGTCTTTCAGCAAGGATTATTCAGCATGAATATGATCACATTGAGGGAATATTATTTACAGACAGGATCTCCCCGTTACGCCGGCGATTACTGAAAAACAAGCTACTTGATATTTCAAAAGGAAATGTGGATGTGGATTACGCCATGAGATTTCCTTCACGATGACGATTTATTTCATATACAAAACACAACACGATGATAACAGGTAAAATCAGATGGATGGCGGCAATTTCCGTTCTCACCCTTGCCTCATGCCAGTCCCCCAGGATGAAATTGGCCAGTGAGATAAACCGGCAGGAAAAGATTCTTTTTGGAGATTCTACCGGTGCCCTGAACGATTCCCTCGGAAATCGTGTCCTGAATATGTATCTTGAATATACAAAGAAATTCAAGGATGACACCTCATCGGTTGAGTATATTATGAAAGCTGCTGACCTTGCTACCGGCCTGAATAAGCCTGCATTGGCCGCAAACCTGTATTCAGGTGTCGTTAAGGATTACCCTAACCACAGGAAGGCTG